>JAAYEK010000130.1 GCA_012728785.1 Bacillota bacterium
AAGTACTTCAGCAAGTTCAGCAGTCCACAGTTTTAATAAATCCACAAACCTCGGCGCTTTTAGAAAGCTTAAAAAGACTTGAGAAATAAAAGATAAGGACATGAATATCGTTATTTTTGTGTTATGTGGGTGTGAACATCCTTTAGTGTAAATGGAATAACAAAAAGCTGCGAGGATAACCCGCAGCTTTTTGATTAAATAACTCTACCCTTTAAATTCTTTACTGTAAACCGTCAAACAGTCCTTACCTCCGATTCAACTCATCCCACAACTCCGGCAACTCCGCCTGAATGAACTCCACCATCTCATGATCGCCGATCACCGTATTCCGGCCATCCTCATATAACTTATCGACCCATTCTTTGATCTTTGCCAGTCTCGGGTCCCGCTTCTCCAAACGTCGGTCCTCTTTTAGATTAAAGTAACTGTTCACCCAATGGGCGATCCCGGCGGCACCGGAATGTTCATTCACCGCCACCACCACTTTCCGGTTGAGCAGTTTTTCGGTGTTAAAGATATTGTAGATCTCTTCATCCTTTAACAGTCCGTCGGCGTGGATTCCGGAACGGGTGAAGTTAAACTCCTTACCGACCAATGGTGTCATCGAGGGAATACGATAACCGATCTCCTTGGTATAATATTCGGCAATCTCCGTGATTACCGTAGTATCCATCCCATCCAAAGTCCCCCGGAGCGAAGCGTACTCAAAGACCATCGCTTCCAAGGGGCAATTCCCGGTCCGTTCCCCAATTCCCAGCAAAGTGGTGTTCACGCCGGAGCAACCATACAACCAAGCTGTACTGGAGTTAGAAACGCTCTTATAGAAATCATTATGGCCATGCCATTCCAACCGTTCGCTGGGTACTCCGGCATGATGCCATAATCCATAGATAATACCAGGAACGCTTCTCGGTAAAGCCACTCCCGGGATACCGACCCCAAAACCCAAAGTATCGCAAGCCCTGACTTTAATCGGGATTTTACTCTCATCAGCCAGTTTCATTAACTCCAAAACAAAAGGAACCACAAAACCATAAAAATCAGCCCTGGTAATATCCTCTAGGTGTACTCGGGGAATGACCCCGATCTCCAAAGCGCTTTTCACAATCGATAAAAATTGCTCCATCGCCTGTTTACGGGTGATCTTCAACTTTTTAAAGATATGGTAATCGGAACAACTGGCTAAAATCCCGGTCTCTTTTAACCCCATCTCTTTAACCAGGAGGAAGTCCTCTTTTACCGCCCTGATCCAACTGGTGATCTCCGGAAAACCGTAACCCAGCTCCATACATTTGAGAACCGCATCTTTATCTTTCTTACTATACAAAAAGAATTCGGTCTGGCGGATAATCCCCTTTGGCCCGCCTAATTTATGTAACAGTTTAAAAAGATCCACAATATGTTGCACTGTATAAGGCTCCCGGGCTTGTTGCCCATCCCGGAAGGTAGAATCGGTAATCCAAATCTCCTCCGGAGGCCGCATCGGCACATGGCGATGATTAAAAGCAATCTTCGGCACTTCTTCATAGTTAAATAAATTCCGGTATAAATGGGGTTCAGTCACGTCTTGAAGCGAGTATATGTATTCGCTTTGCTCCAAAGTATTACTTTTTTTACTGAACTTGATCAATAGATTCACCAACCCTTATAACGTTTGTCAAAAACTAAAGTTAACAATTGTAATTCCTAAACCCTAAACTTAACGGGGGGAACAGTTAATTGTCATATTATTCAACATTAAAACCATATTCCCTCTCTAAAAAAGCATGTATCCCGTATACATGTTAAAACAAAAACCCGCCAAATTGACGGGTGTTTGAAGCTAATTATTTAAAAGATTTACGTTTCCTTGCCGCCTCAGACTTTTTCTTCTTGCGCACGCTGGGTTTTTCATAGTGCTCCCGTTTGCGTACTTCGGCTAAAATGCCTGAAACTTGACATTCCCTTTTAAAACGCCGTAAAGCATTATCCAAAGATTCATTTTTACCAATTTTAACTTCAGCCGCCAATATACTTCCCTCCCCTCCACTGCTTCCTCCCGAAGACCCGTTTGCAGTGTCCGGTTCGAATATCACAATCTTAATTTAATATTGTACTATATCAAACCCTATATTGTCAATATTAGCCCGGAGGCCAATTCAACTTTCGTCCGGCAATCAAATGAAAATGTAGATGAGGCACTGCCTCTCCGGCATCGTTACCATAATTGACAATTACCCTAAAACCATTTTCAGATAACCCTTCAGCCTCTGAAACATGTTGAATCGCTGCAAAAATAGATTGTAAAAGTTCACCGTCAACCAAACGCGGATCGTAAATATTATCAATATGACTTTTTGGAATAGCCAACCAATGAGTAGGCGCCACTGGAGCGATATCCTTAAAGATCATTACCGCTTCGTTCTCATAGACAACTTGACTAGGTATTTCCCCTTTAATAATCTTACAAAATAAACAATCAGACATTGCTTGCACTCCCTTACTCCGCATATTTCGACAACTTTCTTTAAAATCCTCCAAAAAAATTATTGATTAGCATTTATCATTTTAAAATATCAAAGAGTCCCTTTTAAAATATTCCCTGAAATTCCAGTTATTAATACTTTTTTGAGTTTATTTTTTAAATCCATATTCGTTATGATCTCCGTTCGCAAATATTCCCCGGATAATCCGGTCCATCCGCCATCAGTACTTTCTTCAAATAATGTTTCCACCTCTTTACCGATAAACTGGCCCCCGTACTCCGCTGCGGTTTTGGAAGCAATTGCTTGGACTTTATTGCTACGCTCTTCCTTAACTGGGCCTGGAACTTTATCCGGAAAAGTTGCTGCTACGGTGCCTTTTCGGGCTGAAAACCGAAAAACATGTATCCTGCTAAAAGCCTGCTTCTCTATAAATTGACATGTCTGATCAAAATCTTCCGCGGTTTCTCCCGGAAAACCGACGATTAAATCGGTGCCAATAGCGATTAAAGGATTTTTCAAACGGATTCGCCGGAGAAGGTCTTGATAGTATTCTAAAGAATAATGGCGATTCATTAATTTCAAAATAGGTCCGCTCCCGTTTTGCAACGGAATATGTAAATATTGACAAATACGGTTGTCACTCGTAATCAGTTCGATTAAATGATCATCGAAATCCTTCGGCTCAATTGAACCTAACCGAATCCGAAAATTACCCTCAATTTTCAACAACTCTCGTAGTAAATCCTTTAAGGTTAAATCCAAATCCTTACCATAAGCCCCCAAATGAATTCCTGTCAGGACAATTTCGCGGTAGTTCGAAGCTACTAAAGCGTTAAATTCAGCAACAGCTTCCCTTAGCGGCAAACTTCGAATCCTTCCCCGGGCTAAAGGCACGATACAATAGGAACAAAATTGGTCGCACCCTTCTTGCACTTTTAATGTCCCTCGGGTCCGCTCCGTCCGATGGCTAACCGGAAGCTTGATCCAGGATCTTTCCAAACCAATATCATTAACATCAACCTTATTTTGGCGGTCTCGATAATATTCCTCAACTAATTGAACCAATCGTGGCCGTTGGGCCATACCCACCACCAGATTAACTCCGGGAATTCCGGCAATCTCTCCTGATGCAGTCTGCGCGTAACACCCAGTTACCACTACTATTGGCGCCGGGGTGATCCCGGTAGCCCGCCGGATGCTTTGCCGCGATTTTCGTTCACCCAGATTAGTGACAGCGCAGGTATTAATGATATAAGCATCGGCATGTTCATCAAAGGGGACGATATCATGGCCCTGTTCCCGAAACATCACCATTAAACTTTCCGTATCGGTCTGATTGACTTTACAACCCAAAGTATGAAAAGCGATTTTCATCCGTTTCTCCTCAAATACGGATCTCCGCTGGCTCCTACCGGAAGATCGATTACTATCAAAAGTAACGGGTTAATGATTAGTAATGTAACCAATGCCATTATCATCACCGGAATACCCAACTCATACAGCCAAAATGTTAACATTAAAAAGTTAAATAAAGCAATTCCATACCCGAGTGGGATCCGGTGAAGAGCCGGTGATAACCTTGCAATGACCCGATATAGGCAAACTTCAATTAAAACCAGAAATGTCCAAGCTATAATTTCTCTTTGAGAGGCTACTTCAAAACCGGTCACTTTTAACTTCCATACCAGAGACAAAGTTAATAAAAAACCGGTAAATGTCCATAAAGAACTTAACAAAACTTTATACCAACTTAGTCCCTTTAAAAGTTCAAGCCGGTCAAGATCTGGATTATACGTAAAATAGGCGCAACTAATCCAAATACCTCCTACCAATCCTAAACTCCACATAGGCGGAAGAATGAACACTAAAAGATAAGAAAGGGCCAGATTTACCCAAGGTGATAATCTAGAAAAATACTGGACTATAAATCCGGCCCCGAAAGATAGCAGATAGATAAAAACCTTTAATGCGGCGCTCATTTTCTAAGCTCCTTCCGATTGTTCATCCGGTTTTACCCCTTTTCCGGATAAACTATTCAAATAAATTGATCTTCCCAAACCAGGATCAAAGGCGGCCCAGGTATTGTCATGACTCTGATTCTGGATCACTGTTAAAAATTTAATAATTTGAGCATCCATATTATCGGCGTGATGCAGGATACAAGCCTCCAAAGTCAACGGTTCCACCGGCGACCCCCATTCCATGACTCCATGATGGCTTACGAGTAAATGGACCAAACTCATTAAAATCGAATTACCGGTGTTTTCCGCCCGCTTCCCAAATAGTTCGGTAATTGCTTCCTCGACCATATTCACTCCCAAAACCAAATGTCCGAGTAGTTTACCTTGATCCGTCCCGCCAAAACCAGTTCCGATCTCATATGTTCTAGTTTTCCCAATATCATGTAAAATCGCGCCGGTTAACAATAAATCTTTATTTACAAATGGATAATAGGTAGCAGCTGTTTGGCATAACCTGGTAACACCAGCCGTATGTTCTAGTAATCCACCAAGATAAACATGATGCCTTTTCAAGGCTGCCGGCACTTTGCAAAAAAGAGTTACGAATTCCTGATTCTCGAAAAAAACTTTCAAAATTTGCTTTAAAGACGGCTCTTCGATTTCACCCATGACATTAGCGATATAATCCCAATATTCCGCCAAATTACCCGGCGAACGCGGTAAAAACTTGCTATAATCAGCATTGGAATCAGATACGACCTTAAAAACGTCCTTATCTTTACCTACCCATTCAAGTTGAATCTGATCTTTATAAAGCTTGGTTTGGATGTTGGATAGTTGGATTATTTTACCTACCTCCAGCCTTTTAAATAGAGTTTCGTCGGCGTCCCAAACCTTGGCTGCCATCTCTCCGGTCTGATCTGCAATTTTTAACGCCAAATAATTACTGCCGTTTTTAGCGGTACGCATCTGGTTTTCAGTGATTAAATACTCGCCGGAGACCGGCTTGGTTCCGGTTATTTCTTTGATCAACAACTAACTCACCTCCGGTAATTTAGCAGTAATTAGGCCAAGCAATTTAGCCATTGTCAAAAGGTCGCAAGCGTTATGGTCTAAAATAGGCGCCAAATAGCCCCGGTCTTCTGTATCCACATATCGTTGATAAAATTCAGCTATTTGCGATCCGGGCAGATCATCCACCCGTTCCTCATTAAATAAATACCGTTCAATCGTTAGCAAGCGGCAATTCGGGAGTTGAGAACGATAATTCTTCCGAGTCTGCCGTAGCAAATCAAAATGAAAAGCTTTAAATTCATCATTTAACCCCTGAAACCTCATTCTACCTTTCAAATAAGGAAGATCAAAACTGCGCCCGTTAAAACTAACTATAATGGATGCTTGTTTCAACCAGCCAATAGTTTCAAAAAGAAGCGCTTTTTCCTCAGCTGGATTTCTGGCCAAGAATTGAAAGATCTCTCCTTGTCCATTTTTAAAGGAAAGCAATCCAACTAAAAAAACTGGATGAATGTAATAAAGGCCTAACGTTTCAATATCAATAAAAATAATTTCTTCCGGTTTGAAAAAACTTAGTAACTGTAGATCCGAAGCCCCATAACGGGCCAACCTGCCGTAGTCTTTGGCTTTGATTATCCTTAGAACCTCTTCCGCAGCTTTGCCCCATTTGGAATGTTTAGTCAAATCGCTAATTGTATAATACCCGGCTTCATTTAATTTGTAAACTGTCACCGGTCCGACACCGTATATTAATTGTAAGTCTTTTTCAACCAGTTCCAATTTTGGAAAGATAAAGTTTACCTTTTCAGTCCGAAGTTCTACCAGTTCAACACTGCCGAATTGATTGGTAACTTCCCGTTCCTTTAATAGCTTTAATCCCCATCCATCTCCTGATTTGGCCGAATCGGAAAAAACAAAGGGCATCTCTTTCCTCCACTTCCTATTCTGTTTCCTCTACTTCAAATTCCATACTAACCGCATCGGTCACATAAAAACTTTGATCGGATATATTTATTTTAATCACTTTTCCATTGATTACCTCACCTTTAGGTCTTATCAGTTTGGCATTGTCTACCAACGACAACTCTTGCCTGGCATCATGGTACTCAATTAAGTCCGCTTCCCCGGTGAAATCCTTATGTTCGATTCGGCCCTTTTGAGCGGTAAAATTTTTAGTATCGTTTTCAAAATACAATTCGTCGGTGAATAATTTAAAAGGATCTTTTCCTTTCTTATCTTTGGTGGCCTTTGTTTTAATCCGATCCATAACCACATTCTTTTTAAATGTACCCACCTTTTTTTTAAAATCATATTCCAGGATATCGGATTCGATCCTAACTTCAGTATGGGTTAACTTCACATTTTCCTCAAAAACTGCGTCATTCCGATCCAGATTGATCCGGGCCTTTTCAGTAGTGATGATCGTCGTTCCCTGAACAAAACGGACCTCTCCTTCAAGATAGTTAATTTTTCGATCCGTATCGCCCCAAACATTTTTACTGGTGACCCTTACTTCCTCGGTGGCCCCAGCCAATGTAGCGCCAAATAATAAAATAATCGTAAAAAGAACCCAAAAACGCTTCATGGTTGGATTATTGCCTCTTTTGGTTTGATTAGTTGAAACTTTTTATCTTTTCGCCAATAAATTAAACCTTCGGACCGGATTAGGTCTCCTTTTTGGTTTAATTCAACATTTCCTTCCAATAATACTTCTTCTTGCTTAAAATTCATCATCATCTTGTCTGCCGTGGCTTCCAAATCTTTTTCATAATATTGGACTCTAGCAGGGCAATACAATTCTTCAGTCTTATATTTCATCAACGCTTCACTAGTAATGAATCGTTCTTCGTCCCGTCCGGCTTCAAGACCGCCGCTGATATTCAACTCTTCCCGGGCCTTTTCCCAACGGGCCCATTTTGACTTGAAATTGATCTTTCCATCATTATCGGTATAAATAATACCTTTATGAATATCTTCAAAGTAAATATAATTCGAATCGGAGGATTCCCATATTTTGACCGCACCAATCGTCCAAGCCAATTCCTGGTCTTCCCATCCATTCAATTCACTATTATGCATCACTGAAGACGGGTTGGTAGGTTGGACCGTTTCCGGCACTTCCGGCCCTTTGTAAAAAATCTCCCACCAACCGCCAAAATATCCTAACAGAAGAATACCTCCTATAATCGGAATAGCAATCTGCCATTTTTTACTCATAATTCAAATACTCCCATGGGTCCACCCCAGTATTCAATTTAAACATAGGAAATACTTTGAAGGTCAATTGGAGCCAATATTCTCGCTCAACCCAATCATAGTAAAATTCCAATTCCCGGCAGTGCCAATCATAAATTAAACTAGCATTAGCAATGGAAAAATCCTCGACGAACATATCATAGGTCGCTCTTAACCCGACCTTCCAATTTTTACTCACCTTTTGGGTTAGCTGAAGATTCGCCATCTTCGACCCCCAAGTTTGATTCCAAAAATCATAAGTCATACTTAACCTAAAATGCCAATCTTGTTTCGGATTCAAAGCAGCTTCCAGAGTTGTCTGGCCTAACCCGACTTGATATTCGGGACCGTTATCCCAGTGGTATATGGTATGTAAACTAACTCTGGATTTATCTGAAGTCCACGATGTATCAAAATTAAGGGGGTAATAATATTCAGTTTCAACATTATAGCCCGTCTTCAAATTCATACCCAGATGCTGACCCCTCCAATTCCAGGAATTCCAAACCTCCGCTCCCGGACGAATATTTTCATCAAAAAAAATATTATTTTCTCCTTGGACTCCAGTATAACTCAGAGCAACAGTTGTTGATAATTTATCCGTAAATTTATTGGTTAAATTTAATTCCTCTGTAAACGCGTTTAATTCAGAAAGATAATCATCAACCAAATATTCACGAAAACGGAAGTATGCCTTATTATCAAGACTGATACTCCCTTTTCCCCAAAGTTTATCAGTTTTTTCAAGATTTAACGCTAGCCGTTGACCTTCAGTCATTTGGTCGGTATTTCCATTATATTTTTCTTTATCAGTATATTGGGTGACAATTTTAATCTTTCCTAACAATGGTAACTCCCATTGAGGAATGGTATATAAGATATCGGGTATAACGTTTTCACTGGAATAGCCGATCGTTTTGGATTCTTGCGCTTTAATCGACAATTGTGACCGATCCCATCGTTTATCGAAACTGGAATTGTAAGTATAATTCCGGACCGGATCGTCCGTACCGGGAACATTCCTTAACTCATCATAGAACCATCTTCCCCTTAACGAAAAAGAACTTGAAGAACCAAAATTATATCGCCAACTCTCTTGAAGATTAATTTGTCTTTTGCCTTCTATACCAATCGTGTCATAATCCAATGCCAAAAAGGGATAAGGTGACTGCCCCCTTAAAGTGAAATTATACTCGTTCTCGAAATAAGTATCGCCGCTAATATCATAGCGTTTCCAATTATCAAGGGTTGTTTCGTAATTTAGCTTAGGATGGGTCCGATCTTCAAACTTAAAACCAGCTCTAAAATCGTCATTGGGGTTACCAATCTTATCATTGTCAGCCAACTCAAAAGCACTGGTAAACTTGCGAGTGGACGATATTTCATTAGTGTAATAAAGCTCCCAGCGATCAACCCCGTGTTCGGTAGTTTTATTGCGAACCATCAATGAATCATCATTCCTAAAGTAATATGTATACCAGGCTAAGAGCCACCAACCGTCATAATTGTTCCAGCCTAGTTGCCAACCAAAATTGTTACTATCTTCTTCCAGAGAAATGACTAAAATCGGAAAATAAAAGATTGGAACTCGGTGTTCCCAATATAAGACATGGCTCATTCTGATCTTATCCCCAGGAATATATTCAACTTTTTTCGCCGAAAAACGATAATGGGGATTTTCCAGGTCACAACCGGTTACAACTGCTTTTTTAAATAAAATATCCTCACTCTTGATAAAGGCATCCCCTGCGGTATAAAATAGCTTTCCTTCGATTTCGTCATCGGTTACTTCGGTAACCACCGGGAAGATCCATCCTTGTTGAGTTTCAAGATAGTATAAAAAGCGGTCGCCGTTAAATTCATCGCCGTCTTTAATGACTTTTACCTTCCCCGTTGCTAAAAAGATGTTTTGTTCATGGTCGATGATTGCATAGTCAGACTCAACTTCAGTTTTTTTATAACTGATCCGGACATTACCTTTGGCTTCAACCTGTTTGGAACCGTAATCATAAGTAATTTCATCCGCGACAAGTGTTACCCGGACCGTTTCTGCCCAGGCTATTTTGGGGGATAATAATATAAGAATAAATAATAAAATTACCCTGTAATTAAAAAACCGCATTATTACCTCATGCTACCAACGTTCCGTAATTACCAGTAAGAAAATCCCGATCACTAAGAAAAAAAGATTAGGGACCCAAGCAGCAGCCCAAGGGGCAACTATACTATTAACTCCCATAGTTCTTCCAATAACTTGCAGTGTATAATAACCCATAATTATTAAAAAACAAAGAACCAACCCTGGCCACCGGGAATTTCTACCAGTCATCATTGTCAATGGGGCCGCTAAAAAAACTAGGATCAAAGAAATAATCGGGTCCGAAAATTTGGATTGGTAAAAAACTTGATAGGCCGGGATGTTCAAACCACTACGCCTATATAAATCAATCATATGTAATAATTCAGTAGTCCGCATTTCATTAGGTCCTTTTTCCTCACTAATGAATCCACGGTAGTCTTTACTCATCATCAGTTCCATTTTCTCAAATTTTAATTCCGATTTAAGAGCGCCTTCCTGATCAAACTCATGGACCATACCTGCTTCTAACTCCCAAACTCCTTTTTGCATCTTGCCTTTCTGAGCGGTAATTATTCGCGGCCAATTGTTTTTGGAACCAGTTTCAATAATCAAAACACCCCCAATAATCCCGGTTTTTCGTTCCACTTTTTTTAAATAAATGAACCGGTCTTGAGGAGCTTTAAAGACAACATTTTCACGAAACAAGGGAAAATCTTGCTTAACGGACATCTTCCTTAATTCGACTTCAAAACGGTGGTTAGCCGATGGTACTACATAATCATTCCAAAAAAAGGCGGCAAAACAAATGAGTAAAACTCCTATAAATACCGGGATCATAACTTTCATCAAACTAAGCCCATTAGTGCGGATCACATCCAATTCCCGCTCACGGAGCATTCTCCCCAAAAAAAGAATTACTCCAAACAAGGCCGCAGCCGGAATAATATCCATTAATAATAAAGGTAACTGATTAACCAACAACACCGCTAATAATTTAGGGGTTACCCGATAACCGATAAATAGATCGTTATAATCAAAAACAATTTTACCAATGCCTAAGGCTAAAAAACCTAGTAGACATACTAAAAATTGGTTAATAAATTCATTCCAAACATAACGGTGGATTAGTTTCACAATTAACCCCTTTGATCGATAGATTTAAAAAAGCGCCCAAAGCGCTTTCAGTATAAATCCGGTCAGTCCATTCATTGGTAGGGCTCAAACTATTAATATTAAAAGAAAAACCTGGCTCAATTTATCAAACCCCTATAAACAAGGGATTATTTCGCCAAGTTTAATCAAAATCCTCTATAAATCAGCTGTGTTTAACTGGATAACTTTTCTTCTAATTTAGCCACTTTTTTTTGAAGATCTCTAATTTCCTTTAATAATTCCGGCAATCTTCCTGAGGTTGCTTGAATTCGCATATCCTCTCCATGAGGCCTGGCTGGAACTCCGGAAACATAGGAATTGGGTGGTAAACTATTAATCGCTAATGAACAAGCGGCAATAACAGTGTCATGATCGACTAATATATGTCCCACTACTCCCGCTTTACCCGCCATAATTACCCGATCACCTAATTTTGCGCTACCGGCCATACCGACTTGACCGCATAAAAGGCAATCTTCGCCTAGTACACAATTATGACCGATTTGCACCAAATTATCAATTTTTGTGCCTCGTTTTACTAGCGTTACTCCGGTAGTCGACCTATCAATCGCCGAATTAGCGCCGATTTCTACATCATCTTCAATAACAACTTTACCCACTTGAGGAACTTTAAAATGTTTGCCTTTTTCAGTTACATAACCAAATCCGTCAGCCCCAATAACTGTTCCGGCATGGATCTGAACCTTATTGCCGATAATAGACTCTTTTCGAATTACCACATTAGAGTGGATAACCGATTTTTCTCCAATTATAACCTGATCTTCGATTACCGCGCCGGGATATATTATGGTTCCTTTACCAATAGTTACATTATCTCCAATAAAAACTTGTGGACCGATTTCAGAACCTTCACCATTAAAGTTTGCGCCAATAGTGGCTGTCTGGTGAATTCCAGGTTTACAAGCTGTGGGGGGCGTAAAAAAAGTCAGGATTTGCGCAAAAGCGAGTCTGGGATTAGCAACCCGGATTGCCGGTTTAGCTACTTCAACCACATTGTCCGGTACAATAATTGCGGTGGCTTTACTTTGGACCGCTGGTTCCAAAACACGGGCCGTTGCAGCCATTGTAATTTCCCCAGGACCTACATCTTCGATTCCCCTAACCCCTTTGATTTCAATGTTTCCGTCCCCGAGTAACGTACCTTTTACTAACTTTGCTAATTCGGATAATAATGGCATTTGAGTCCGACTCCTTTTACTATCATTCTGTTGTCTCTTCTTCCCAAAACGATTTCGGGTTATTATTGATCCAATTCCTTAATTACTTCATCGGTAATATTGTTTCTACTATATAGATAAACCTGATCGGTGGCCACTGCTTTATAACCCTTTTTTTTAGCTACTTTCTCCAAAGCGACAATAACTTTATCGGTAAACTCCTGTTGCTTTTCTTTTTTATATTTTTCAAATTCCAAGTTAATAGCTTGTTTGTCCTTGTCTGTTTTGGCCGATTGAAACTTAGCGGATAAATCATTTCCTTTAGTTTGAACATCTTCATTTATTTTTTTACTTAAGGCGCTCTCCATTTGTATTTTCTGAACATCAACGGTAGCTAATTTGAACGAAAATGAGTTTATACCCCAAACTAATCCTGCGGCAATTATTAATGCTCCAATGATTATCGCACCTGATAAAATCCAATTATTATTTTTATTATTCATTCTTTTCCTCCATAATATCTAATTATTTTTGTTGAGAACGTCGAAGTTCAACAGCTTCTTCCACAGAGGTTCGGCGTTGTTCATTCCAGACCCTAAACTCTTTTATTAACTCGTCGCGAAAACGGCTTAATTCCGCTTTAATTTTTTGTCGCTTGGTTTTACGAAAAATTCTTAACTCCTGCTCATATTCAGTGCTTCTCTGTTTTTGATAACGCTCAAACTCTTGATTCAATTCATCACAGCGTTCATCAACTTGCTTTTTAATTTCATCCCGAATAACCGTAATTTCCGAATCAATCCGATCAATTTCGTCTTGCTGCATTTTTGGATCACTCGAGTTAAAAACGAGCATTTTCTTTTGTAATTCCAAGTTAATCAAAGTAAACTGTTGTTTGCGTTCTAATTCCTGATAGTAGATTTGTAATGCTTGTCTTTGCCGTTCTTTTTCAGAAGCCAAATCAGCTTCCAGCATAATTTTGGCCTCTTTATTTTTTTCGGCTTCCTTTATTTCATATTCACGATAAAGATTTTGCCGGTATTCTTCATAAATTCGATTAGCTTCCGATAGTTTTCCCAGTATCTCTTCTTCATAAATACGCTTAATCTCGTTAATTTGATTTGTAACAGCTTCATCAATCGGAATCTCAATATCGACAAAATTTTTAGAGTTCGTTTGATGACCTGATCTTTTCCAACCTCGGTTAAGGCTGGATAGTTTTTTTTGGATCACTTCATAACATATCCATTCAGATCCGCTTTTCCTATTTGAATATGAATAGTAACTTTCTTGTGTTTTCTTGTTAGCTAAATGAATAAACCAAACAGCTGAAACCAAACAAGAACAAACACCAATGGTTAATAAAGTTTTATACTTTCGATCCAACCTCATTTATTTGCTGGAGTACTCTCCTTGCTTTTGGATTTGGTATTCTTAGCGTTTCGCTCCACTTTCTTTTCCAATTATTTCTTTTGTAAAGCATTTGCCGCTTTAATAATTTCTTTGGTTAGATCTTTCCCACCGTGATAAATCACTTTTTTATCTAAAACTACATAAACTTTCTTTTCTTCAGCAACTTTCTTGATTAATTGGTCTATTTTATCTTGAACAATTTGTTCTTGTTGTCGAAGATAACCCTGAATTTCAGCCAATTTTTCTGATAAACGGACGTTTAATTCCTCAGTCTTTTTCTTAATCTCATTTTGTTGTTTCTTGTCTAACTCCCCTTGTACATCTGCAGATTTTCCCGTCTTTTCCTTGGCTATTTTTCGCTCTAAATCTTTAATGGCAGTTTGATGTTCTTGGTAAATATAACCTCGAAATAGGTTAAACTCTGACTCTTTATCTTTAATCGTTTGTTGTAAGTTTTGAAAATCAGGTAATTCCTTACGAAGCTGATCCATATCTACATAACCGATAGTTATTGAAGCAGCTGTGGCGCTGGAAAAATTATTAAACAAGAACATTCCAAAGAATACCAAAATACCTAACCCTAAGATTAAACCCCCTACTTTTTTCATCAACAATTACCGCTCCTTTACGAAATGATTATTCGGTTAAAAGTCAAAGGTTAAAAAGTCTTCAGTCATACATTGTTCAAATCATAGTCGAAACCATAAATGCTTTGGACTTTAAACTTTTGACTAAGTAACGATTAAGTCCGGTCAAAAATGAAACATAAACTGTACTCCAAACTCATCTTCATAGGCAACCAATTCCAAATTAAGATGATCATTCAAAGCAATACCGATAACCGCCTCATTTGGGCTCCCATCAATTCCAATCCTTAAATCAAAATAATCGCCCCGGTCAAATTGGTTATGCAACCAAAGAGTTTTATAATAATTGTCAAATTCATATTCCAAGGCAGCGGTCAAGGTAGTGGATAAAGGCCAACGATAACCTGCCATCAACCGGCCTCCCGGATAATCCTCCGGGCAATATCGGGTATAGATTTCGAAATTTTCAGTTTGGTATCCTAAATATAGTTGATAATAACCAAAATCATCTTCATTACTAATTAAATATCTGGCTTCCAGCTTGGTTCGTAATACTTCCGAATCGGTTACAACTCTGATCCGAGTAGTTTCATCCGCTTGGATTCCCAAATCAACTTTAAATCGGGCCCGATTCATTTCCGGTAAACCGTTAATATATTCGGTTAGATATTTTTCTAACCTCGCTTGGTAATGTTTTAAAAACTCAACCGGTAAACCTTTGATAATGTCAAAATGTTCTTGGTAAACCTTGGCCTTTTGTTTGACAAACCAAACCGGAATAGTAGATGAATAATGATTTACCTTAACACCCTTAATTACTTGGCTGACCGGTTTTAAGGTTATTAAAAACTCCGTTTTAATACCGGGATCTAAAGTGAACCTACAGTCGTAACCGGGAAATTCTTTTTCGACTAGATAATGGACAACTTGATTGATGATCCCTTCCGACCATGAAATTGAATCGACCGGTAATCCGATAAAGATTCGACTAAGCTCTCTTTCCAGGAGTTCGGTTATATCTTGTGACAACTCATAAATCTCCGGAGAAACTCCTTCGATTTCAAAATTAACATTTATTTCTCCCACATATGGAGCTGAGGGATTCAGTTGTACTATTACTTTACTATGTTTTCCCGGAAAAAGGTCTACCCGATCAAGGTCAAATCCGATCAGTACTTTGGAAAAAACATTAAAGATGGCTGTTTCTACTGAAGACCGGTTTAATTTTAAAATTGAGACCGGACGGGAAAGAAGAATTTTTTCAGCGGTCCGTCCGATGCTGAACTCCATTCTTTCCCGTAAACCATCGTAGATACTAGTTCCAACATTTAACTGAACTTCGACTGATTCAACCTTTTCCGTCTCTTCGGCGAGAACCGCAAACTGTCCAACCACCGCAAAGATGATTGTTAAGAAAATAATAGCGCTTATTTTAAATAGCTTAGGTTGAGTAATCACCTAATCACCCCTGTTTAAAACATCTCTCCTAAGCTAAACATAAATTGCGGTTCCGGTCCACCCCAAGCCTGGTCAAAACGTAACATTCCTAGAAATGGTATGGAAAACCGTATTCCAAACCCGTAACTATCAGCTGGATGATTATTATTAACCTGACCGGCGTCGTAAAAAACAACTGCTTCAAATTTGTCGTTAAACGGAAATCTATAACGAAGCTCCGTATTAAAAAGCAAAGTTTGGTCGCCTATTAAGTCCCGATTCTCTTCATCCTTAAACCGATTGCCGTCGTAACCCCGGATCTTATTGATGCCACCCAGATAAAGTGAGTCGTAGTCAGGGTAATCACCGGTCAGATAGTTCCCTTGAATCCTGTTTCCCCAGACTAAATTCGGCAGCAAAGTTTTAAACCATTTTCCTTCCAAGGTATATTTATTATAATCAAACTCACCACCTAGGATGTCTCCGGCAACCGTATAACCGCCATATAAATAGTAACCGCCGGAAATAAATAGAGAGTCGGCATAAACAAGCTTGTTATGAATCAAGGCTAATTCAGCGGAGTTGTCCCAAAATTCCAAAGGATGTTTGAGATTATTTTCATCCGGTTGTTCCCCATCACCATCATTAATACTAATAATCTTGTTCTCTTCAAAATTCAATTTTATTCTGGCGGTGGTGTTTTCCCAAAATTGACGACCTAACGACAATGACAAACCGGTACGATCAAGATCCAACTCCCGAGGTTCTGCCCCACTGTCATCTTGATACCAACTCTTCATGGTTGAATCTATTTCAAGCTCGGAATTCCAAAGCGATAATCCGAATGAAGTGTGCTTATCATCCAACCAGGGCTCATAAAAGGAAAATCTAACATTATTACTGTCCTCTTCAAAGCTAAGGTCAAATGATATGCTCTGTCCCAAACCCATCAAGTTGGCTTGGGTGAAACGGAGAAATCCACCCATATTACCGGTCTGTTCTCCATAAGATATCCCAACTTCAAAAGAACCGGTACCCTCCGCTTCCTTAAATTCAATTACCAAGTCCATTTTTTCCGGATCCAAACTCTTTTCAAAACGAGGTTCAATACCATCAAAGAGCCTTAAGCGAGTTAGCTTGCCGTATTCCTCAATTAATTTATTATAGTCAATAATATCCCCTTCCTTAATGGTTAACTCTCTTCGGACAACCTTTTCGTCCGTCTTAACCAAACCGAGGATAATTAACTTGCCATACTTTAATTCGATAAGTTCCAAACGAACGGTCCCATCGGGAGTAAGATCAACGCCGGGTGTTTTTGATTCAACAAATAGTCCCTTCTTTTCCCGACAGTAATTCTTGAGTTTTAACAAGTCCTTTCCAAATGTAGTAATATTAAAAACATCCCCTTTTTTTTGGGAAAAAAACTGCTGCAGTTCATCCGGTTCCACTTTGGTCAACCCGGTAATCTTTACCTCTTTAAAAAGGGGGTTTTCAATTACTACAAAATTTAATTTTATGCCATCCATCATTTTTTCAGTGGTAACTTGTACGTCGCTGAAAAAACCCAAGTCCATAATTGCCCGCATATCCTGTTGAATTTTTTTGGGGTCAAACGGTTCTCCGATCCTAGTCTTGGAAACTACTCCTAAAATTTCAGTCGTTGGTATCCGTTCATTACCAACGACATCAAACATATATACTTCAGGATTTTCTTGAGCCGTTAACGGTGGAACAATGGCCATCACGAGCATAATTGCCAGCAAAAATGGTGTTATTTTCTGAAAGCGGCCTAAAAACTTCAAATATATCCCCCTAACTTAATTATTTCCCATTCCGTAAACTGTGTGAAGCTTCTTTAGTAAGAGCTTCTTCATCAATAGCAAATTGTGATACCTGACGCACTCTTTGAGGCTGAATGTTTTCCGATTTGGTCCTTTCCGGCTGAGTTTCCACCGCAACAATGGCAGTGCCCAATCGGTTTTGTTCATTGGTCTCAGCAACCCGGCTTACGGGCTCAACCGAATCATCCAATTCCCCTTGAATTGCTTTTGAAGAATCGACTTCCGGAACCTTTTGGTCATTATTAACTGCTATTGATGTCGTTTTCGGGGCAGAGCCGATAAAAACCTTTTCTTCGTTCCGATTTAAAAGACCCGCCAAGTATTTAGGGAAATGGCTTTTCTGGATTCCAAATACCAAACCGAAAAAGACTAAAATTGACGCAGCGACGGTAATGAGATGATTGAATTTACGCTTAGCAAAGGTTGTCTGCTTGTTAGAAACGTACCTTCCACGACTTAGTTCCCAAACATGTTTAACTTCCGCTTGGGCCAAATTCAAAGTCATTTCGGCATGGATCGGATTGGCCTGTCGATAATACTCCTTAGCTTTATCCAGCCACCCTTTAGCATCCTCAATATGTTCAATCAGTTTTTGAGATTCCAAATTTTTCTTAGAAATATTATTCATAAAATCCCCACCTCACCTAATTATCTATTAATAAGATCTTTATGGAAGCGGTTTTTTTGTCCAATCGTATCGAGTTAATTTAGGCTACCTAGGGCCAAATTATCCATTCTCCTTTAAACTAATGCCTCTTTTGACTTATTTCATCATTTTATTATTATGCCTAAACACAAGATATAGCATAAACTATTAAATAGTATGCCATATTTTGTGTTATAACCAAAAAGAAGTCACTAGCCTTTAGTCTTAATCTCAGCCCTCAATTTTGATAACATTCCTCTCAGCCTTTGTAATGCTTTCTTTTGCAACTTATAATAATAAGAAAGACTAATATTCATTTCTTCCGCGGTAACACTAGCTTCTCTGTCCAATAGATATAAATCATGGATCACTTTTTGTTCCTTTGGAGTCAATCTCGCTATCGCCAAATTAACTTGGTCATTTATCATACTATTTGTTACTTGTTCCTCAACATCGATTTGGCTATCAGCAAATTTATTCAAAAAATCTTCAAATGCATCTTCGGAGATCGCTACTTCCAAGGCGTCCCGATCAGTCCGAAGCCGCTTTAAATAATCAATCATTCTACCCCGGATCCGGTGCGAAGCAAAAGTGCTAAATCTTACGCCGAATTGATGATTATAATTTTCCACCGACTCAATCAAGCCCACGGTTCCTTCTTGAATCAAATCGAAAATCAACCCTTCATTGCAGGTAATCCGGGAAGCAATTTTATAAACCAACGGTTGATAAGATTCAATAATCCGTTGACGGGCTTCTCGGGAATTTTCAATTTTATATTTTGCCCATAAAAGTTGTTCCTCGGTTTGAGAAAGTAACGAAATTTTGGATAACTCAGCCAAGTAATCCTGGATCAATTGGCACCTTCCCTAAAACCTATTGAAAAATATGAACCAACTATCTTTTTTAAAAAAATGGCCCAATAAAAGTTTATTCTCGTTATTTTAGTGAGTTCCTTCTTGAATACATAAAGTAATTAAGGTAATAGTGGTAATCATTTCAAAACCGAAAGCGGTAAGTGACCCGCCAGGAAGTCCCTTCCTCAATGGAATAAGTCCCTCCGGTAGTTAAATTGGAAGTAAGATGATAATCAAGCCCCCATTTTTCATTAGGTTCTTCAGAGATAGAACGACTATATGATAAGAATATATTATCGGAAACAAATTCCCCGGCGCTAATCCGAAATTCATCCAAAAGATAATCCCGTTCCAAATATAAATAATCCAAATGCAAAGCCTGGCGGAGCTCGTAAAAAACTTCGCCGAACATTGTATCGGTTATAAAACTAAGATTGGCATCAGCCACTTCCTGAACGTTAAATGGTTTATCGCCCCTAAGTTCAGACCAATTCAATAATGCGAATAGTTCCTCCTGTGATAAAGAAGGGTAAGAATAAAGGTTAATCAATAGTTCCTCGCCAATTTGCCCTCTGACAACTAGAAAAACTTCATTCTTGGCCGTCTTAATACTGGAATCAACGTCAACATAAGGCTTAATACCGTGTGAATCATCAAAGGTGGCTTTGGCTTCGTTAATTTTAAATGTTTGGCCGTAAAGAGTCAGAACTCCCTTGTTGGAAAAAGCCTCACCACTAATTAACGGGTTTTTAAAATCCCCTGTAATCCGCAGATTGCTACGGAAGGTAATATCGGCTAAACCAACCTGTCGGTAACGAACATTCTTACCGGTAGTAATCCGCAGATCAAATTCAGGGTTCCACTTAACATTAGAAGGCGTTTTTTTATTTATTTTCAAAACTCCAATCCTACTTTTAAAAACATGGACCGTCCCGGTTAGTTTCGAATCATCGGGGACCCCGGTCAATTGGATATTTATATTAGTTAACCCGTCAAAATAATTATTACGATAATAAAGTTCGGAACCGCTAAAGTTCAAATTATAATAAAGCGGATCTTCTCCCCCAAATAATATTGCCTCGCCAGATAGTGTGAATTTTCCATCACCATACCTACCACGAGTTTTTTCAATTATAACCTGATTACTAACTATCTCCATAGCTACTTGCGTATTTTCAACCGTTAACGGTAAAAGGGGAGTAGCGACTCCGATGTTTGAAGCTTCTAATTTACCGGTGATCAGTGGCTTCCGATATCTCCCTTTTACACCGAGGTCGCCGTTCATGGTACCAGAAGTAAACTGGAGATCTCCGGGTATATACGAATCAATTATTGCTACCGGTATATTTTTAAATAATAGTTCCAGATCGAGATTAGGATAATTCCCAACGGAGTTATTGGCAAAACCTATTTTTGAGAAGAATTGTTCCGGCCACGGCAGATGACCTCGGACCTTTAAATACCCTCCTTTGGTATTTAAAAAACCTTCGTCAATCGCTAATCCTTCTTTAGTGTACTTCCCCTGCAATTGAAGATCGCCAAGATGAATTTGGTTCAAATATAACTCGTCGATGTTGGCTGATAATTTACCGAAAATATTTTTTTCAGTCAAGGCAAGATCTGAATCGATATCAATATTCCCAGACAGTTTGTGTTCGGGACTTAAAAAAGTATTTAATATTTCCAAAGAAAAATCAGTAGCGTTAATTTTCAAATTTAATAAGGAATCGGCTTCCCAAATTCCTGAAGCGGTTAGGCTTCCCAGCTGTTGCCTAATTCTAATTTCTTCAATACCAAGGGTTTTCTGGTGATAGTTTAGTTCAAATTCACCTTGAAACGGCGCTGAGCCTAAAGCCGCATCTGTAAATTCTCCATGAATTTTAATCTCCGGTTGTGAAGGGGCTCCGATTATTTTAACTAATCCACCGACTTTCCCAGTAACTTCGATCCCGGATAAGTTAAAGGTTTTAACTAGTTTGGGTAAACTCAAATTATCTACATTAATCCCTAGATCGACTTCTGCTGACTGGGAAAAATTAATTTTACCATACATATTAAGCGCAAAGTCTTCTCCAGTTAATCTAATACGGGATAATTGAATCTCTTGCCCCTTCCAAACAAAACCTCCGGATTTGATACCGCCTGAAAAAGGGCCGAAAGTAATATCATCCGATAAGATTGTCGCGGTAAAAACCGGATTATCCGGTTTTCCGGTTAATTTGCCTTCCAGGTCAATTCTTCCCTGAAGCCTATTCCCCTTATAATTAAAACCGAAATCATCAAGACGGATTTGTTTACAGGTTAACAAAAGATTCAAATTATCACGATCCGCTTTTCCGGTAATCAAGATTGAAGAACTACTATCCCATAACTCCATCCGGTCAAAACTAATTTCTTGAAAGTCACCTTCAAATTGGAGTATCCCTTGTTGCATTTGAAAAGATCCCATACTTGGATTATTCAAGTTAATTAAGCCTGCATAAGATGGATTAGCCAATGGTCCCGAAATTTTAAGGTCTAAGAAACCTGTTCCTCCCAATTGTAAAGATGGATCAATGGGAGCCCAATTCTTAAAACCGTCCAATTCAGCTGCAAAACTGGACACTGTCAGGCTAATAGTCGGGCTCGAAGCCCAGTTTATACCGCCTTTAATGTTGAAGTCCCCCGAATCGGCAGCCAAAATTAGATCGACAACATTCAAGCTTTGATTCTCATAATCAAGAATACCGGTTATCTCACCAACCGGCTTAGACAAATATGTGGCTTGCTTCAATGAACATTGGATTTTTCCTTTGATTTCCGACAATGGCCCTTTAAATTCAAATGTTCCGTTAAATATACCGTCAACCGGATTCTGCTCAACACCGGGCAATAAATCACTGATCACAATTTGCTCGGCATTAAAAGTGGCCGACATAATTTGGGAATCCCAGGCAAGATGGCCGTAGATCCGTCCCTGACCGCTGCGGGCTTGAATCGAATCGACCAATAGTTTATCCTGCTCCCAGCTATAGACTCCTTGAATATCCTTGAGATAAACTCCCTTACTTGAAAAATTCTCACCCCTAAAAGTACCGAGAATTATTCCAGGTTCAAACGGTTCTCCCGGATTCCATTTGCCCTTGAGAATTGCGTTACTGGAAAGTTGACCATTGATATCAAATTTCGAAAGATGCTTGATTTGGCCCAATTGAAGTTTTTCAATATCCCCAGAGGCCTTCCATTCAATCCCTTTTTGGTCGATCTTGACAGCACCTTTTATAAAAAAATTTCCTCCCCAGATATCCCCGAGAATTTTGGTAATATGGACTTCCTTAGCCATAACATCCCAACCGAAGGTGGCTTTAAGGTTCTCCCCTTGTAATTCTTGATACTCCAGCCGGTCAATTTGTAATTCTCCGGTAATTAAAGGATTCCATAATTCACCGCTGACTTTGCCCTTAAAATCAATTTTGGAACCCAGAGTTAAACCGGCTAAATCGGGTAGAGCAAATTCATTGGGATTCACATCCCTGGCAATAATATTTAGGTCCCAAACGGGAGCGAAAAGATTGTTGATCTTCCCGTTCACGCTTACGGACGCCTGACCGAGAAGACCTTCTAATTTATTTATCTCAAGATCGTTTTTAATAATCTTTGCTTGACCGGAAATTCTTTCAATTCTTAAATCATTTTCAAGATCAAAACCTACTCCGGCAAAAAATAATTCGCCGTTTAAAATCGGTTGATCCAAATCCCCATCCAACTCAATTCTTAAATTGGCCAAGCCCTCAATTTGATAAGGCTGTAGCTGAGGAATAAATCTGGGTAAATCAGCCAAATCGACCTTTTCTCCATCAATAATACCCTCGATTGCCGTAGTCTTCGTGTTTAGCCGCCCCGATAATTTAAATGAAGAACCATGATAACCTAGATGGGCTTTGTTAATCCTTAGCTCCAATGGGGAAATAGTTCCATCCAGTGCTTTAATGTCTAATATTTCTTTGGTAGTGGGAATCTCTAACCTGGTGTTGTTCAGCGTTACGGCGCCTTCATCAATCCAGAATCCATTTGGTCGCCAACCAAATTTTAAATTGATTTTTCCGATACCTTTATAAACTTTGATTAAATATTTTTCCGGAAGATAAGGCGCTATTTTGCTTAATAAAAGATTGTCGACGCTTATTTCTACCTGTCCGTTTTTTAAATTGGTTGTTGCATTACCCTGACTGTTCCACTGAAAATTGTTGTTAAAATCAGAGATCCCGCTGCAGTCCCAAGCCAAGGTGTAGTTCGAATAAAACTGGGCTTTACCATTAATTTGCCCTATTGAATGTTTTCCATAAAGGTCGTCATGTAAGGATAAAGTTCCGCTTTTTACATTAAAAACAGTGTTTAATTGCATTTTACGATTACTTTTTGGGAAATATTTTTGAATGTCCCAAGTGCCGTCCGAATAACGTCTTAACTTGAGTGAAGGATTGCTAATTTCGACTTCTCGAATTGCCTTCACTGGACTGCGTCTATTTTTCAACAGCGATAACAGGTCAAACCTGATCTTCATTTGTTCGGCCGAAGC
Organism: Bacillota bacterium; assembly: GCA_012728785.1. GTDB lineage: Bacteria > Bacillota > UBA4882 > UBA8346 > UBA8346 > JAAYHS01. Next base: position 23,428 of record JAAYEK010000130.1, read on the forward strand.
CAACGCAGTTTCTTCCCGAATATCACTTAATGACAAACTCGAACAGTGAAACGATCCCCAACCGGTCCAATGAATGTTTTTAATATCAACTGTTAATCCATTTCTTTTAAGGCTTTTCCGGAGGTTGCTTTGAATTTGGGTAGTGAGGACTTGGTCTTGAAATAAAAAAACGGACATGGTATAAAACAAAGCCCCGATTACCACGAGGCTAGTTGTAAACCATAATCCGGTTTTATTTAGCACGTATTTTTGCAAGGTCTTTTCCTCCGAACACGCTGTTAAACCATTCAGCGGTCCTATGCGAACTTAAGGATTTTTTTCAATTTCCAAATCAAATTGGGCTTCATCATGAATACAATAGAGCGTATCCGATTTGAGTTTAATATCTTTAATTTCTTTTTTATCCAAGCCGTAACTTTCCTTAATTTGATATTCCATGATGATCTGATTATTCTTGACTCCGGTGAAGAAATCCTGAAGCGATTCCTCCAAGGAATCAGCTTGTTTAATGCCGGATTTGAATTCGCTTTTTTTGCCGTCGCCCGCCTCCGGTTCCGTAATGAATGTCGATGAGCCATGGGCTGTTAATGTTAATTTACCTGATTCGATATTATTGGGCAGTTCTATTTCAAACGGAATAGCAAGCTTTTCTCCTCTAAAGGTTTGAATTACCGCTCGAAGCTTTACTTTTTCTCCAGGTCTAACTTTCGGCCGGGTAGTCTCGATTTTTAATATTCTTGCCGTTCTTCGTTTCTCTTGGACCTCAATATTTACTTCAATTGACTTCAAAGCTACTTGAGAAAATTCATTGGTAGTGAGCAAATCTAATAATTCACGCAAATCATGAAGGCTGGATACGGCGATATCCTTGCCATAGAATAAGTTCTCGCGATGGAATGGACCGCTAATATTATCAAGCTCGACTTGAATCTTGACCAAAGCAGTCCCACTGCCGACCCTATTAATGGCCTGATCGATCCCGTCGGTAACTCCGGCAATAATCAAATCGCGATACATTTGTTCGTTATCAATCACCTGAAACGAGCTGGTCCTCGATAGGTTACGGTCTAAATCCTTAACATTTACCATTACCGGTATCAATCGGGGAAACTCACCGAACCTTCCCAAAATGCCGTTTTGCCGGTCTTCAACTATCCGGCCTGATTTTTGTAATGGTAATCCAATCTTAAAGGACATCACCTGACTTTTGATGGTATGTAAGATTTCGGCTTGATAAGCTAGGTAATCCACTTTACCCCGGTTAGTGAATGAATGGCCGAATGCTAAAAAATTGTCACCTTCAACCATTGTTACTGTGCCAATCGCCGAAACCTGATAATCTCCGGAGACTACTTGGACCGCTACGGCGCTACCCGGCTCTAATCTGACAAAGCCTGGGATTTCCCTGCTTTTTCTCCCCCCAAAAAATACCGGTTGAAGAGGATATGGTTCCAAAGCCGCGCTTAAGGTATCAAAACCGCGTTTTCCCATTCCCGTTACTATTACGGGTGAAACTACCGGTCGAAAGCTGTCGCGCCTAAACTTATAAAGACCTCCCTTATAATATACAGATTGTTTCCTAATCGGTAACATTCGCAACATGTTTTCGATTGGAGTTACCAAGGCCAAGTAAGAATCGGCATTTTCAAACCCATAACTAATAGCGCCGAGCAATTTGCCTCTAATATAAACCGGACTCCCACTCATTCCCGCCGCTAATCCGCCGCTTTGCTCCAAATGCTTCCCGGATAGTTTAACCAGTATCAATTTATCCCGGCCTACATCTCCTTCAACCACAGCTAATACTTGAACGTCAAAATTATCGATCTTGGTCCCGGAAAACACCGAGTAACCTTTTCCATTCATCCCCGGCTTAACTTTCTCCAGCTCAAAAAATTTTTCTTGGGCCAAAGATAGCGAAGCGGCCGACATTGCAAATATTATTATTAGATTTAAAAATATTATCCGGAGCTTTATCCAGTTCAAAAGGTTCACTTCCTGTTTGATTTAAATGATTAATACGAATTTTTTTACCATAAGTTCCCCAAAATAGGACGGCAAAGCACTTTTTCTCAATATTTGAAGACCCAACTGTTAACCTTTCGGTTGTCTAGCAAAGCTTTGAGAGGGCCACTTTATTTATCGGTAGAAAAGCTTTTATTAATGATGCTTAATTCGAAACTTCGGTCCTTAAATCCTGCCTTAAAAAAGAATCAAAACCGGGTTAACTACAGTAAAATTTGACAGAATAAAAAATGGACCTTTTGGCCCATTTAGGAAAGAACATCAGCGTTTCATTTACATTAAAAACGCAGCTTTTTAGCTGCGTTTCGTCTTTACTCCGTACCTTCCTTAAACCCTTTCTCCGCTTCGGCGATCTCTTGCTCCCCTTTTTTCACCAGTTTTTTAACCATGTTACCGCCAATCTTCCCGGCTTCCCTCACGGTAAGCTCATCGCCGCCTTCGGCCAGATCATCATCAAGTCCAAGTTCCCTGGCAGTTTCCCATTTGAGCTTTTCCCTGCCGTCTTCGGCCGGTGTAGGATTGTTCTTGCCTTTTTTAGGAGACATTTTTTCACCTCCATCATCAGCCTTTGCAAAATAAGGAGAAATATACGGAGAATAGTAGTCGACGAACATATGGATAACCAAAGCCCCCCAACCTCTGACTTTACCTCTGAAGATCCTTGGCGGATATTAAGAATTCAAGGTGAAATAGGCGAGGGTTTCGATGCCCTCTCCAAAATCGGGCCGGCCGCCGCCATCTTTGGTTCAGCCCGTTTCACCGCATCCAACATCTTTTATCAGGCCACCGTTTCTATAGCTGAGCAATTAGTCAGCGCCGGGGTGGCAGTGATCTCCGGTGGTGGTCCCGGGATCATGGAAGCGGCCAATAATGGTCGAAGCGGCAACCATTGACCAAAATGACTTGAAACTTTTTCAGATAGTAGATGACCCAATGGAAACTGCCCAAATTATAATTAATAACTCTCCGGAACACGGTTATTTAAACAAACCGTGCTAAGGACAGTTGCCAAAAATTTTTTCCAATTTGCAGGTATTTTCAGAAACGCCTCGAAATCATTACATATTGGGGTGAATATATGTGAAAGCGCAACTGGAACCGGAGAAAATTGTTCAGCTATTTGACCGTTTATTAATTTATCGTTCTCTCAAGCAGCATCCAGTGATCAACGAATTATTACGAATCATTATCAAAGAGCCGTTTAATCCTCCCCTCTCCGGATGGCTAGGTTCAATCCTTGAAAAGTACCCCAAGAGTTTAAACGCTTGGGCTTCTTTTTTATGGGAACTTATTGAAAACGATGCAAACCATTTTGCTCTCCGGTGTGAGCGGGGAGAATATCAAAGAATACCTGCCAATGTTATTTATGCTGTAGAACAAGATCTAAAACTATTGGCCATCTTATTACACTGGGAACCATTCTCTGGGTTCCCTGTTCGAATTGAGCCTGGCCTCGAGGCCAGCCTCAACCCGGGTTTTGATAGTCTATACCGAAACAAAACTGATTCCTGCCTTCAATGGCTGGCTGAATTTTATGCCAAGCGCGGCGCCGGTCTTTTTGGTCAATATTCCACTTTTGCTTGGGTCTCTACTCAACATCGGTTTAGACCCATTGCCAATCCGGACCCAATTACATTTAAAGATTTAATCGGTTATGATTACCAAAAAAATACTCTGGTTCAAAACACCCTTCAATTTATTAAAGGCCTGCCTGCTAATAATATTCTGCTTTACGGCGACCGGGGGACCGGCAAGTCTTCTTCGATCAAGGCCTTGAACAACAGGTTCGCCGGTGAAGGTTTACGTTTGATTGAAATTAACAAGGAAGATTTGAGCGATTTTCCAGTAATCATCGAGATGCTGCGCGATAGGGGACTGAAGTTTATTCTCTATGTGGACGATTTATCTTTTGAAGCCGGGGAAACCCAATACAAACATTTGAAAGCGGTTTTAGAAGGCGGTCTGGAAACGCGACCGGCCAATGTATTGATTTATGCCACCTCCAACCGCAAGCATCTTATTAAAGAGACTTTTTCGGACCGCGAGGAAGAACTCCATGGCAATGATGTAGTCCAGGAAAAGCTCTCCCTTTCCGACCGGTTTGGGATTACCTTGACCTACTCTACTCCGGACCAAGAGGAATATTTGACGATTATCGGACAATTATGCGAACATAGAAGGATCAGCCTTTCCTGGGAGACGATTACAGCCCGGGCCATCCAATGGGAACGGCAGCAAAACGGCTGTTCCGGGAGGACCGCGAAACAATTTGTCGACCACTTGGAAGGTGAATTGGGCCTAGCAAGCTTAGACAAATAAATAGTTCGAAATGTGAATGAGACTTTTTTATTCCTAAACTATCAAATTGAACAAATTGAAAAATACTCGATTTTCTAAATTATGGATACTATATTGGAACTTTTCCAGAAAACTTACGTTATTTATTATGTTAAAGATAATTGAACAATTTAGAATATAATTTAGGCTTATCCGGTTAATTCGACCTAAAACCGGATAGGAAAGTTATTCAGTGCTTGACCTTAATTTTTCCTTTTGGGATAATTAAAGATAACATATTATGGGGAGGGATGTCTGCCAAGCCAGCCGATTAATTAAGAAATTATGGAGGTTTTGAAATGCAAAAAAAATTGATGTTAGTATCAGTCGTAGCGTTAGTCCTTTTACTTAGCTTTAGCGTATTTACTTCAGCTTGTCCCGCACCCCAGATTTCCTTAGTATCCCCTGACAAGGGACATAATAATGAAACTGTAGATATAGTTATTACAGGCGCCAAGTTTCACAAATCAGCCTATGTTAAACTAATCAAATCTGGCGAAGAAGAGATCGTTGGTACTAATCTTCAAATTACCAAAACTGAACTCACTTGCACCCTTGATTTAAAGGGTAAAGCGCTAGGCGAATGGGATCTGGTAGTCGGCAATATTGGGTCTATCTCTAAAAAAGAAAAACCAACCGTATTGACTAACGGTTTCACCATCGTTGCGGCAGGAACTGTCATTAAAGAAGAGCCTAAGAAGGAAGAACCGAAAAAAGAAGAAACCAAAGAAGAAAAACCGGTTGCCAAAGATGATCCCAACAAAGAATTGAAATCGATCTATTTTGATTTTGATGATGGGAATGTTAGAAAAGATCAATTTGAGTTCTTAGATGAAAATATCAAGGTCCTTAAAAAGAACGCCAAACTTAAGATCATTTTAGGCGGCCACTCTGATGACCGAGGCACCGAAGAATACAATTATGACCTTTCCCGGCAAAGGGCTGAAGCTGTTAAGAATTACTTGGTTGGTAAAGGCATCTCCGCTAGCCGGATCACTGTTTTTGCTTATGGCGAAGAATATCCGGCAGTAGAAGGTCAAAACGAATCGGCTTGGGCATACAACCGTCGGGTTGATGTTGCCCTTTGGGAATTCGTTCCCGCCAAAGAAAACGCATTAAAGTAAGTCCAGATTAAAAACCCGGATCTAATCTCCGGGTTTTTTTGTTTATAATTAATAAAGTCAAAACAAGCTTAAGGTGATTCCAAATGCTTTACTTCATCAAATTTCTCTATAGCGCTTTCTTTTTACCGCCTGGAATTTTTATTCTTGTTTTTGCCCTATCTTCTTTTAAATTATTTAAGAAGCAACGTCCTATTGCTTTTATTTTCATCGGGGCAACTATTTTATTGTATCTCTCGTCAATATCTTTCATCAGTGATCTCTTAATACGCCCGTTGGAAAATAAATACCGGATGCCGACGGAAATCAACGGTGATGTCCTCGTTGTATTGGGTGGAGGAGCAACACTTGATACCCCCAATTTAAGCGGCAAAGGACATTTATCATCCATCGCCGCCAACCGTCTCTTAACTTGTATGCAATTATACCATCAGTCTCAGCTGCCGATTATCCTATCCGGCGGTCAGGTTTACCAAACTACCGGCTGTGAAGCCCTGATTGCTAGACAAATCTTGCTGGATGTAGGAGTGCCTAATGATCAGATCTTAATCGAGGATCACAGTTTAAATACCACCGAAAACGCTGAAAATGTTAAGAAAAAATTGACCAGACATGGTTTTCAAAGACCGATCTTAATAACCTCGGCTTTTCATTTACCCCGGGCGGTATGTCAGTTTGAAAAAATAAATGTTGATATAACCCCTTATCCGGCTGATTATCATACCAACCTTTCGTTTCGATTTAGTTTCCGCCAATTGGTTCCCTCGGCCGAGGCCTTGAATGCTACGAGTTTAGCTTTGAAGGAGTATATCGGGCTTCTATTTATCAAATGGTATTAAGTAAATATCATCAATTTCCATACATCAGCGAAGGTAAGAAAGTTGCTATCTGTGGAAAAATAATAATCAATAAGATACAAACCGTTAAGGCGATTACAAAGGGCCAAATACCTTTAAAAATTGTCTCCAGGGGAATATCCTTGGCCACTCCTTTGATAATAAAAACATTCATCCCGACCGGCGGGGTAATTACACCCATCGCCACCACCAGCACGGATACTACCCCGAACCAGATGGGATCATAGCCCAAAATATTCACAACAACCGGATAAAAAATGGGTATTGTCAATAAAATCAAAGCTAAGGCATCTATAAAACACCCTAAAATAAAGTAGATCATCAGAATAATGATCATCACGAAAAATGGAGGCAGCGTTAAAGAACCGGCCCAGGATGCCATCGCAAAAGGCAAGCGGCTGACTGCAATAAACCGGCTGAAAATAACCGCTCCGGCAACCAGTAACATGATCATAGCTGAAGTTCGAGTTGTGTCTGCCAGTGATTTGAAAAATTTATCCCAGGTCATTCGCTTCTCAAACAAGGCAATAAGCAAAACCCCGGCGGAACCTATGGCTCCAGCTTCAGTCGGGGTAAACCAGCCGGCGAAAAGTCCCCATAGAGATAAAGTGAAAATGGCTAAAACCTCAAATAATCCCCCACGCAAAGCAGCAATTCTTTCTCTCCAAGATGACTTAGCCCCCGGAGGGCCTAGTTCGGGATGGCGGACTACTAAAATATAAATGGTTATCATATAAATAGCGGTTAATAACAGTCCCGGCAAAATACCGGCCACAAAAAGCCGGCCGATGGATTGTTCAGTGGCGATCCCATAAACGATAAAAATGACGCTGGGTGGAATTAAGACCCCCAGGGCACCTCCTGCTGCAACACTGGCGGTGGACAGCGAGTCATTATAATTATACTTACGCATCTCCGGAAGGGCAATCGCTCCAATCGTGGCCGCAGTTGCAGTATTGGAACCACAGATCGCCCCAAATAACGCGCAGGTCCCTTGAGTAGCGATAGCCAATCCCCCAGGAAGATGGCCCATCAACTTATAAACTAAATCATAAAGACCGGTGCCGATACCGGAATAATAAGCGAGAAAACCCATCCAAACAAACATCGGAATCACACTTAAAGTATAGGACGAGAAAGTCGAGTAGATCTCCGATACTACCATCTGATAAGCGGCATTCGGAGAAGTTAAAACAGCAAATCCGGCTACCCCGACTATTCCCATTGCCACCGCGATCGGCACCCGAAAAAAAAGTAAAATAAAGAAGATAATGACCGCGATAATTCCAACAGTAATCGGACTCATATTTCAACCACTTTTCTGATATATTTCACTGTTTTCCCTAAGACGACCAGCGACAAAGCTAAAAATCCCAATGCTACTAGATAAATGAAAGGATAAAGTGGGACTTCGGTCGTGGGGGAAACCTCTCCGGTTAGCTGGATATTACCAGCATATTTAACCAACTGCCAGGTGACTATGGTCACGAAACTAAAGGAGACCACTTCTGCCAGACTAACTACAACATCTCTAACTCCGTTAGGTAATTGATTAGTAAGTAAATCCACCGTGACATGGCCCTCCATTATTGCGCAATATGCCAAAGAAAACCCGACAATTAAAGTGGTTGAAAATCCGACATATTCATAAGTTCCTAAGAAAGGCCGGTTAAAAATGGTCCGCATCAATACATTGATAACTATTAAAAATACAGTCCCCGCTACGCAAAGTCCAGCCACCTTATCCATTAACCGGCAAGATTTAGCAATCAAATTTTCGAATTTTTCCAAAATTTTTCACTCCTAATTAATTTATCGCAATAAGTTTACTTTGACCACCCGGATTATTGAGGTATATTATCACCATACTCTAGATTATACTTATCAGCCAGTTCTTTTACGGTGTTAAGAATCGCTTTTCCATCAAGCCCCATAGCGTCCATCTTCGCAGTATACTCATTCTGAATGGATACTACTTGGTCGATCCAGCGCTGAGTTTCCGCTGGGGAAAGATCAATCTTTTGCATACCTTTTTCGCTAACCGCCCAATTAAGGGCTGTATTATTTTGGTCATCCCATAGCCCTATAGCCACTTCCTCAAAGACCCGTTGGTTTGCTTCACTGATTGCTTTTTGTAGATTTGGAGAAAGTGAATTCCAGGTATCTAAATTAACAGTCATAAAAAACAACGTATTATAAAGGAAAGGCGTGATAGTTGTATAACTGGTAACTTCCGCGTGTCTCCAGCCTTGCAGTACTTCAGACGGGGAAAGGTTACCCTTAACAATGCCTCTTGATAGAGCTTCATATGTTTCCGGTTGTGCCATGGCAACCGGCACTGCTCCTAAAACCTGAAGAGTCTTAGCGCTTAGTCCGGTAGCTCGAATCTCTACCCCTTTAAGATCCTCAAGATTGCGAATAGGAACTCTGGTCAAGAGATGTCCCGGTCCGGTGGTAAAGGTCATCAGTAGGTGAGTATCCTGTACCTCTTCCGGATTCAACCTGTTGATCCCTTCCCAAGCGACTTTACTTGATACCTTTGAGTTAAGATAAGTAATACCGGGGAGTTCGAAGACTTCCAGCACGGGGAAACGGCCCCGGGTATAAGAAAAACACGAGATTCCAATATCGGCGATGCCGGAAACAACACCGCTATACATATCCGACGCTTTAGCAAGCGTTTCTCCGGGGTAACTGGTCACCTTTACCTGGCCTCCGGTGGCTTCCTCTACTGCTTCAATCCATTTGGGAATCAAAATTTTTTCCACCGGATGGGTAGCTGGGAAAAAGTGGGCCAGATTCAACCTGACCGTAGAAGTGGATTTGGGGGAAAAAGCTACCACGGCAATGATAATACCCACTAATGAAATTAAAATAAATGTAATAATTACTTTTTTTTGTAACAAAAGAAGCCTCCTTCATTTCTTCTATAAAAACAAAAAAGCCCTCCGGTAGGAGTGCTAATTAATAGACAAGCTAATAAAAAAATTAGCGTGGCTTAAAAAATCCTACCATTCTACCAGAAAAAAAATCAAAATTCCTACCTATCAAACCATCCTACCTACTAAAAAATTTTACTATACTAAATACTTTTTGTCAATCACTCCCGCAATTTTTAAAATTAGATCGAAATTGGACCATTATTTCAAATCAAAGAGCCTTAAATAGGCTTTCTTATTTAAGTTGATTAAAAATTATTTTATGTTATTTTTAAGGATATTCAAAGTAGAGAATTCACTGTATAATTAAAAGAAAGAAAAACAAGCAATAATTTGAATCGATGAGGTGATCCAAATGTTAACTGAAACAAATAATCTTCCTCAATTTGAAGCGGTTCGGGACAGCGATGAACAGATCCTATGGACCGGTAAACCGGTATTAATCCCGTTTATCCTTTCCGGAATCCCCTCTTTAATCATGGGGCTAATCTGGGGAATCCTAGGTCTAAGTTTTTTTGGCGTTTTTAGCAAAAACCAGCTGATGGGCGAAATGTCAACTTTTATAACTGTTTTTTTTATTATCCACATGTTCCCCTGTTGGGGCAGTATCCTGAATCTGCTCCGGCTGTTTCTGGTCTATAGTAACACTTGTTATGCCTATACCAATAAGCGGCTGATGATGCGGAGTGGATTTTGGGGAACGGACTTTAAAGCGGTTGACTATGATAAAATCGCCGACCTGACAGTGACGGTCAATCCAATTGAGAATATCTTCGGAGTCGGTACCGTCTCTGCCTTTACTGGAAATATGGCCTCAAGGGAAATGAGGATTTACGACCGGTTTCTGGCGATTAAAAATCCCTATGAAGTTTTCAAACAGATTAAAGAACTTTCCGTTGATGTCAAGACTGACTGGAATTATCCCAACGCCTTAAGGCCTGAGACTAATCTGGGATATCGGACCAAATATGATCCTAGAGATAAAAAATATTAAACCGTTTAAATATTATGATCGCCTAGTTTTCGAAAAACCTAAAGTGTTGGCGCTTTAATTTGTTTCCCACGTTAAATAACTATCGATAAGGTGACAGAATATTGTGCCAAAGGAGATACTGGTGCATGCTTTGGAATCTGGCTCTTACCCTCTAAAAATCGTGAAATGCGTTTTTTTCCATGATGGTAAGGATTAAAATTTGCAAGGAGGCGCCTTGTTAATGAAAAAGTACTTTTTATTTATGATGATAGCCTTAACCGCTTACTGTTGCTCCTTTGAGAGCGATGCTAGTAATCAAACCCAAGCTCCTCAAGGAAAGATCGTCTTTCATTCTTCACGGGACGGAAACATGGAAATTTATATGATTAATGGGGATGGAACAAATCTGATCCGCTTGACCAACCACCCCGCCAATGATGGTTTCCCTTCAATCTCCAAAGACGGGCGAAAAATCGTTTTTATCTCGGATCGGGACGGCAATAGCGAGATTTATCGGATGGATTCGGATGGTAGCAATGTGGTGCGGATTACCAAACATCCGGCTATCGATACCCAACCTTCCATCTCTAGTGACGGGACTAAAATAGCGTTCGTCTCCAACCGTGACAGTCACGGCGAAATTTATATTGTTAACGCTAATGGCTCCGATTTGAAGCGAGTCACTAATGACCCTAAAACTATCAAACATAATCCCCGTTGGATTGAAAATGGATTATCTTTCTCCCCCGAACCTGGCGGGGGCTTATGGATGGTTTCTAATGAGATAGATTTGGATAATATCAAGTTAAAAGAGAATCCAAAAGAAAAACCGGATTTAGTAAAGCCTCCCACTAATAATTCTAAAACCGCCTTAGACGAAGATCAAGACTTAGGTGGACTTAACATTTATGATACTCTAAACGATTACTGGAGTGATGTTGACTCATCCTCTGTAAAATATATCTGGCGAACCATACCGATTCTTCCTCATACAAAAGATAAACAATGTTATTTCCCCGTCTGGTCCGAATCCGGGTCAAAATGCGCATACACCTCCGTTCGGGACCGCAATGAGGAGATTTATCTCTTTGATACAGAGACGAATCAGGAGACTCGACTTACTAAGCATGAAAAGATTGATGCTTCTCCGTCCTGGTCTCCCGATGGTAATTGGATTGCCTTTCACTCTAATCGGAGTAGTAGCTCCGGAGACATCTTCATAACCGATATCGCTGGTAAGGAAGTCAAGCAATTGACCAAACCCGACACGATAAACGGTTTCCCTTCTTGGGGTGGTATTTCCCCAGCCAAAATCGCCAACGCCACTCAACGACTTCGGAGTTTGGAACAAGCTATCCTTGGCCAGTGGTTATTTAGCATTCCGGGCGAAGGAAAATTGAATAACTACGTTAGCGAATCGGCGATTTACGGCCTTAATGAGCGGGGAGAACTGCTCGGAATTAATAACTATGTTATCGTTGATAAAAATGAGGCCAAACACCAAATTACCCTACGGCTCAATTCCGTTTACCCAAGCTTTGAAACTTCCACCCAGGAGTTTCTTTATCAATTTGACAAAAAGCGCACTCAATTACAGATGATTCATGTTCAGTCCAAGCAAAAAGCTGAAGGCCGGTATCAATCGGAACGACAAATACCAGAGTGCCTTCAACCAACCGATAAAACCCTGGGTAAAGAAGTAAAACACCTTTCGATTGATGGCTACCAATTAAAGCTTCCTATCTGGTGGGATCAGGTTAAGATAAATGTGCCTTTGTTACTCGGACCCGATCAGGCATACTCCTATGTCTTGGAAAAGTACGGAACTATTATTAAAGATGAAAAGAGCTGGAAAGAAGCATTCAAAATATACGTTACTACCAGTTCCCGTTTGGGGATTTGCCCTAATTTATTTGGTTTTTTCACCGCCGAGGATGTTCCCGGGACAGAAGAGCAGCTTTTTGCAGCCAATTTACTGGCCGACCTGTACCGTTACCTTGAAAATACCGGTCCGAACCACCCGTGGTTAACGACTTCCAGATACCCCTTTGAAACATTCCTTTGTTTTAATGCTTTTAAAGCCGGAGTCAATTATCTAAGTGCAGGATACCCGGAAGCCGGTTTATATTGGTTGAAGATAGCTTCCGGTTATGAGAACAGCCAAGACCGGACAGTCAAATCAAATGCCCTAGAAGCCAAGAAGATACTAGCAAGAGAGAAAAAACGACTTGGTAGATACTTTTGACAATCCATTAATTCAATGATATCAACGAGTAAGGGAGACAAACCCTTACTTTTTTTATAAGTCGAAATCGTTTGCCTCTCAATGGACATAAATATTTGCAATGCTGAAATTCCATGTCTAATGATGTTCAACCCCGTTTTGATTGGCTAAGGTCCTAACTTCCGAACGCAATCCGGTGAGTTCTTGACGGACCCATAAATTTGGCGGGATAATCTTCGACTCTCACTAAATTTTTTAAAAATCCCCATCTAGTGTCCATCTTAAAGGATTGAGCCAGATGTTTTAAGTCAATATATAATTGATTATCATAAACAACCGGTTTGATAGATAAATGTAATCCGTCAATCATGCTCTTATAGCCGCTGTCTTTAACTTTGATGAAAATTTTTATAGTCCGGATATCGCTATTTTTTGTTTTATCCGGTACCTGGCCATTTTTAATGAAGTTGACCGTCTTTTTGAGACTTTCTTTTTCAAAGCCGCACTTCATATAGTAACAGATCTGTTCCACTGGAACATATACGACTCCTTTATCAAATATAGTGTCAATCAGTATTGGCGAACCGTTGTAACAGACATTGACCGTATTAAGTTGAGTAATCCGATCTTTGGCTATCAAAAACCATCCGGCTATTATTAGTAGAAAAAAATTGAAACGATTGAAATAATTACAATCGGCCTTTTAAACATACTTACCACCCCTCAACCTATTGGCATAGTAAGATTTAAAATAAATGAGAGTAAAGAATAGTTTGCTTTTAATCTATTCGGCTGTTTTCTAAGAACATCGGGGATCGGAATGATTATACCAACAGCTTAGCCTATGGTTAAATAATTAGGAAGTGCCATCGGATAGATTGGTACCTATTTGTTTTTAAACACCCATAGTTTTGAATGTGATTTAGATTGAGGAGAAGCTTTATACCAACCCTGAATTAAACCTGGATGACCTGGCGAAAAGGCTTGGCGTCCCGCGGAATACCGCATCTCAGTTCATCAATGACTGCCTGAAGACTAATTTTTACGATTATATCAACCGGCTACGGATCGAAGAGATAAAACGCTTGCTTCTTGATGCTGATAAAGAGTATCTGACGATTATAGCATTGGCAACCGAGGCCGGTTTCAACTCCAAAACTAGTTTTAACCGTACTTTCAGGCAATATACCGGAATGACGCCGTCTGAGTATAAGCGGCATTATTGCTCTGGTAAACAAAAAACCTTGTCAGGTAACAAAGGAAAGAATTTAAAACTGTAAAAAATCCTCCAGCAGCCAATAGCGGAGGATTTTCTGGCGAATAAACACATCATGAGTTCCTAAATATGATAAAACTATTTAACTTTAAACCCGGCCTTAATCAAACTGTCCCGTAACGCGGTATTGGTCAAGTTCTCATTTAACACTTCTTTTTTGGGTGAATCCTTTTTAACCGGTTTCTTATTCTTATCCCCCGAAGCTTGTTTTGGAGGAGCTTCACCGCTATCTTCCTTCTTCATCGATAGCGCAATCCGTTTCCGTACCAGATCAACCTCAACCACTCTAACCTCGACAATATCCCCGACCGCCACCACCTCAGTCGGTTCCTTGACAAACTTATCACTAAGCTGCGAAACATGCACCAATCCGTCCTGCTTGACCCCGATATCCACAAAAGCGCCGAAGTCAACCACATTTCGGACCGTTCCGGTGAGCATCATCCCTGGTTTTAAATCTTCCATCTTCAGGACGTCGTTACGGAAGATCGGTTTGGGCATATCCTCACGAGGATCGCGACCGGGTTTGGCCAAGGCGTCGATGATATCCTTTAAAGTTGGTCTGCCGATTCCAAGTTCATCAGCTGTTTGGTCAAGATTAATCTGCTGTAATTTGACCCTGATATCAGCTAATTTTTCCTTGTCCAATATATCCTCAGTCTCAAAACCCAACTTTGCCAGCAACTGCCGGGCAGCTTCGTAAGATTCGGGATGAACCCAGGTATTGTCAAGTGGTTCATCGCCGTCGGCAATCTTCAAAAATCCGGCTGCCTGTACAAAAGCTTGTTCTCCTAATCGTTTTACTTTTAATAATTGTTTCCTATCTTTAAACTTGCCATTTTCCTCCCGGAAGGCCACTATGTTTTTGGCGACAGCCGGTTGAAGGCCGGCCACATATTGGAGTAGTGCTGGGGAAGCGGTATTCAAATCCACTCCAACATAGTTCACGCAGGACTCAACTACTCCGCCAAGAGCCTCTGAGAGCTGCTTTTGGTTGACATCATGCTGATAAAGCCCGACTCCAATCGATTTCGGATCAATTTTTACCAATTCCGCCAACGGATCTTGAATCCTACGGGCAATGGAGACCGCACCCCTTATCGAAACATCCAGATCCGGAAATTCTTCTTTAGCCAGTTTAGAAGCGGAATATACCGAAGCTCCCGCTTCACTGACAATACAGTATGAAGTCTTTTCAGCGCCGAGTAGGTGAATTAACTCCGCCACCAGAGTTTCAGACTCCCTGGATGCGGTACCGTTACCAATCGTAATTAAATTGACATTATGTTTTTGGACCAACTTGCCTAAAATCGCTAGGGTTTCGTCCCATTTATTAACCGGCGGATGAGGGTAAATCGTTGCCGTATCCAAAAGCTTGCCGGTTCCGTCAACCACCGCCACTTTACAGCCGGTGCGGTAGCCGGGATCAATACCCATTACCCGTAAATCCTTAACTGGAGCTTGCAAGATCAAATTTCGCAAATTAAGGCCGAAAATTTTGATAGCGTGTTCTTCGGCAGTTTCAGTGATGGCAGACCGTAACTCCCTCTCTAATGAAGGGAAGAACAGACGTTTATAGCCGTCGGAGATCGCCTCTTCCAACTCGGAAGTGAAGATCGATTTTTTATTGGTAATAATCATATAATTTAATTTCTGGAGCGCAACTTCATGTTCCGTTTCAACGCTTACCTTTAAAGCTTCTTCTTTCTCGCCCCGATTTAAAGCCAGAATCCGGTGAGGTGGGATTTTTTTCAGCGGTTCCTTGTACTCGGCATACATCCGGTATTCGTCCAGTTCCGCTTCTTCAGCATCCTTCTTCTTGTTGGCCTTAACTTTCTTGGCCTCCGAAGCGATCACAGCCTGATCCCAGAGAAACTCACGCAGCACTTTTCGATAGTCCGGATCGTCGGAGACTCTTTCAGCGATAATATCTCGCGCCCCGGCCAAAGCGTCGGCGGTTGTTTCTACTCCGAGGTCGGCATTGATGAATGGGGCCACCAAATCCTCAAACGAACCTGTTTCGACCGCTTGGTCCCAAATCAAATCGGCCAAGGGTTCCAAGCCTCGTTCCTTGGCGATCATCGCCCGGGTCCGTTTCTTTTGTTTATAGGGCCGGTAAAGGTCCTCGACTTCTTGAAGTTTAGTGGCTCCGGTAATCGCCTGGGCCAATTCCGGAGTTAATTTTCCTTGTTCCTCAATGGATTTGAGGACTTCCGCTTTTCTAGTCTCCAAGTTGCGCAAATAAGTCAAACGTTCGTCAATATTCCGAATTTGCTCTTCGTCCAACTCTCCGGTGACTTCTTTTCGGTAACGGGCGATAAAGGGAATGGTGTTTCCTTCATCCAACAAGTTAACAGTGTTTCCTACTTGCTTAGGAGATATGCCTAATTCAGCGGCAATTACTTTGACAATATCCATTTTTGGTCTCCTTAATAAATCTTAGTTAAAAGTCAAAGGTCAAGGGTTGAAAGTTAAATAAACTTTGAAAGATCCTTGAACTCAAGTTTCGAACATAGAAACAACAGACTTTAGACTTTTAGACTTAGAACTTTAAACTTATGACTGGTTAAATATCCGGTCAAAAGTTCCGCCAATAAATTATACCGATAGAACAAAAAAAAGGCAATACCATCATTGCCTTCTTTTATAAAGATAAAGGGGAACTGAAAACCCAACCCGATACTTTTCCTATTATGTCGCAGGTTTAATCCCCGATTTCTCCATTTCGTTTTTTAGATATTTCCGAAAGTTTTTCCCCTGATGTATCAATCACTAACATTGGTGATTCGTTTATTT
Source organism: Bacillota bacterium (assembly GCA_012728785.1). GTDB lineage: Bacteria > Bacillota > UBA4882 > UBA8346 > UBA8346 > JAAYHS01. The sequence continues at coordinate 39,976 of JAAYEK010000130.1, forward strand.
TGATAAAACCGGCTTTATGAGATTGCTCTTCAACCCAAGCGATTGTTTTCATTCGATCCCTAGCTTGTTTCATCTCAGCAAGTTGTTCCGACATTCTTTGATGCTCGGATTTTAATGAATTCAATTCCTGATTTTTAACGACCAAATGATACATCCCTTCAAATAAGGGCAAAAAGAGGATTCTAAATCCAATGAAAAGAACCAATCCCCAAGTTAAAAAAGGCCAAATACTACGCGGTTTAAAACGTAGCCTAGTCCTGACCTTTGTATTAATTACTTTCTCTTTACTCTGGCTTTGCGGCCCGGTGGGAGCCCAGGATGGATCTTTTAATAAATTAGCCTGATTGCTCATCTTACTCACCCTCATTATCATCCGCTCCGGCAATTCCAAGAGCGGTCCCGGGTATAATAATCACTACTTCATATCCCTTAGTTTTTGCGCGATTAAAAAGCGTCGCCACAGTGCTAGGAGTCAACTTTAACTTCTTAGAGATATTTTCGGTACTTTCGCCCATCTCCTTTAAGACGACCACTTGGCGTTCGCGAAAACTTAAGTTTTCCACTCCCCGAATTTCCAGTTTCATTATATCACCGATATTACAAATTTGCTACAATTATTGTACATATTTTCTACAAAGACTTTCAAACTCCTCCTAATCCAGAGAAATCTCATTCCATCTTATTTTCTAAACTAAGAGAAGGAAAATAAAAAAAGCCTTATTTCAATGGCCTTTTTTAACTTGCTTCCGGTTATTAAAAAATTAGAATCGTTACAGACTTGACGGATTGAGATTTAAAATTCATCCGGATTCATATTCGTTATCCTTTATTAACCTACGTCCTCCAACATAAAATTGATTGTAATATCCGTTATCAAGGATGCTAATTCTTACGAAACCGGATCCGGACGAAGCATGAACAAACCGGCCGTCGCCAAGATAAATTCCAACATGATTAATTTTTACAGATCCCTCAGTCTTAAAAAAAACCAGGTCTCCCGGAATCAAATCACTCTTATCCGGAACCTCATCGCCCTTTTTTATTTGTAAATCTGCCTGGTGGGGTAAACCAATCCCGAATCTGGCAAAAACATACATGGTAAATCCGGAACAATCGAATCCTTGAGTAGATTGACCGCCATAAACATATTTAGTTCCGATCAAACTTTTAGCATAAGTGATTATTTGATCAGATACCGATGGTCCTACTTTGACAAATTGTTGGAAAACCCATCCGTTCCGGCCATCGGTTAATTGAGCCATATACCAACTGTCTGCTTGTCCCATAATAGTAATAGCTGAGCCCTGTTTTAAAACGGCGATAACCTCGCCCCCGGTGTCCGGTTCAGCCCGAAAATTTACACCCTCACCAACAATAATTCCATTTTGGCGCGTCTCGGAGGCGTATGATACATTCCAGATACTTAATGCTATAATGACCCCTAAAAAGATCCTGATTTGCATTCAGTCTCCGCCTCCTTTTCCATCCCGTGAATCTAATCAAACAAATCTTCGAACTCATTTCGGCGTCTGGTCCCAAAATCCTTTCTATGAAATTTGTTGGTTTCGATCCAAATTTTTAAAATCTGGTTCAATGTCTTTCTCTGTTAATTCATTTTTAAACTAAAGATTGTAGGAATCTATTCTTTTTTGTCGAATTTTTTGCATAATAAATCGAAGTGAGTTTCATAATTCCCAAATTAATTATTTTGACATTATATATATAATTTGAATTAAGCTATATATTGCCAAAATTATACTGATCAGATTTATGAAACGACCTAAATAAAATAGGAGGAATTTTAATGAAAAGTCTTACTTATAATCCTTATCAAACAGCCCAAGAACAGTTTGACAAAGTGGCTGACATGATCGGATTAGAACAGCCCCTGAAAGAGTATCTGCGCCAACCGATGCGGGAATATCATTTCACCATTCCGGTAAAAATGGATGACGGCTCGGTAAATGTATTCAAAGGTTTTCGGGTTCAACACAATGATGCCAGAGGTCCAGCCAAAGGGGGCATCCGTTTTCACCCGGAGGAAACCGCCGATACCGTTCGTGCCCTATCATTGTGGATGACTTGGAAATGTTCAGTGGTTGATATCCCATTGGGCGGAGCTAAAGGCGGAGTAATCTGCGATCCTCGCAGTCTCACCGAACGTGAACAAGAACGACTTTGCCGCGGCTGGGTTAGACAACTCGCCCGAAATGTCGGCCCCTGTTTAGATGTGCCGGCTCCGGACGTAATGACCAACGCCAAGCATATGCTATGGATGCTGGATGAATTCGAAACCATTCACGGCGGACGATATCCCGGTTTTATCACCGGTAAACCGGTAGGAATGGGCGGATCATTGGGTAGAACCGAAGCTACCGGTTTCGGCGTGATTTATGTATTACGCGAGGCGCTTAAAGAATTAGGGATTAAACCCGAAAACACCACCGCCTCGGTTCAAGGTTTCGGTAATGTAGCCCAATATGCCGTTAAAAAATATCATGAACTCGGTGGTAAAGTCATTGCTATCTCTTGTTGGAATAATAATGATAAGACCGCCTATACCTACCGCAAAAAAGACGGAGTCGATGTCCAAGTCTTAATTGGGATTACCGACTCTTTTGGCAGCATTGATAAGAACAAAGCCCAAGATTTAGGTTATGAGGTGTTACCGGGCGGAGCCTGGATCGAGCAAGATGTGGATATTCTAATCCCAGCCGCCCTCGAAAACCAGATTACCCAAGACAATGTCACAAAAATTAGCAAACAAGTTAAAGCTCTTGTGGAAGCGGCTAATGGTCCTACCGCAATAGAGGCGGATCAGGTTATTAAAGAACGTGGTATTTTCCTGGTTCCCGATTTTCTAACCAATGCCGGTGGCGTTACCTGCAGTTATTTCGAACAAGTTCAATCCAATATGAATTTTTACTGGGAGAAACCAGAAGTACTAGAGAAGCTAGATGCCAAAATGACTTCCGCTTACCATGGTGTCAGTGAGGTTGCCCGGAAACAAAAAGTTTATATGCGCGATGCAGCCTATATTATCGCAATTAACCGGGTTGCGCATGCGGTTAAATGTCGTGGTTGGATATAATATTTTTATCTAGCGGAGATTGAAAGGAAATAGACCAAAAAAGCCGATGATTAATTGCTGGATGTTCTCGATAAACGGGCTAAAGAATTAAAATTGTCAGACCCGGTTCCTTACGAGAACTCCAGCTATCAGTCTCCCAACTTTCAACCCTTTTTTAGATGTTTGTTCGCTTATTCTTTTGAAAATACCTGTTCTAAGGAAATGCAAAGGTTCTCCAACACTTCGGAACCGGCAGTTTCCGAACCTTTATAAACGCGATAATTTTGGATTTCTCCAGATGCAAAAGAGTAAATATACACTTCCCGGTTCCAGGGGTTAACAATCCAATACTCTCCGATCCCACCGGCCATATATAAATTCAATTTCTTCAACATATCTTTGTTTTGAGTAGATTCCGAAAGCACCTCAACGACTAGTGTGGGGATGCCTTGATAGCGGCCCCGGTCATTGACTTTTTCCGGATCACATACCACTACAATATCCGGTTGAACAATGTTTTCCCTTTCATCCTTAAACAAAGTAACATCAAAGGGCGCTGTAACGGGTTTACATCTCTTCTCTTGTGACCATTGATGAAACCGTGATAAGATCGCTACTAAAACCCTCTGATGTTCATAAGATGGTGAAGCTAGTTGAAAGACTTCGCCATCAATCAATTCATAACGGTTCTCGCTGGAGTCCGAAAGTTTCCGGAACTCTTCCACCGTCATTCGCTGGTTTCCTCCTTGATAAGCCGCGTTGCTCTCGGCAACACCGGAAGAACCGTCATGATCTTCCACCCGGTATTGAAGAACCGCTATTTGTTTACCGTTTCGAGTGATATAAACATCTTCAACCTGAGCTAATTTTAAATAAGTACCGAAATTATTTTGGATCTCCGTTGAGGTAACTTCCATATAAATCACTCCTCATTTTAGCTAAAAAATCCCGATTAGCTAATTTGATTATATAGAAAACTGTGAAAATTGTCAACCTTCAATTGGTCCTTTGATGGGAAATTTTGATCATGTTCAACTTCATCCGCTTGCCACCTTGATTAAATCCAACAATATCAACAATAATATAAGAGAAATCATTTTATTTGGAAAAATAATAGAACTTATGATATGCTTTGTTTATACGGAATTTCTCCTTTATATAATCGGCAAATTTCTCCAAAAACCTCTGGGATTTTACTGGTCATTGTTTTCCGCAATACATGTGGTCTTTATAGTTATCTTGTAGAGCCACAATCCAAAATCCCTTAATAAAGACAAAAACGAAAGGAGCGAACACTGTTTGAATGTTTTAACGGATAAATTTAAAGAAGTTTTCTTTGCGGTGCTTCCGATTACCCTAATCGTTTTGGTATTGCATTTCACGGTTACGCCCCTTGAACCACTACTTTTATTTAGGTTTCTCCTAGGGGCTGCCTCAATAATACTTGGGTTATCGATATTCTTATTTGGTGTAGATATTGGCGTAACCCCAATCGGTACTTTAATGGGAACCTCTCTCGCCAAAAGCAATAAAGCATGGATTGTAGGAGTCGGTGGTTTAGTCCTTGGTTTTGTTATTTCCATCGCCGAACCTGATTTGCATGTACTGGCGGAGCAAGTGGCTTCGGTTACATCCGGCGCTGTCTCCAAACTAAGTATTTTAATTGTTGTTTCCGTTGGAATAGCGGTGATGATTACTATCGGCTTATTTCGAATCGTTTTAAACAAATCCTTACACAAACTACTAAGCGTCATCTATTTGATTATCTTTGGATTAGCCATCTTTACCTCCGCCGAGTTTTTAGCGGTCGCTTTTGACGCTTCCGGCGCCACTACCGGCGCTATGACTGTCCCCTTTATATTAGCTCTTGCCTTAGGTGTTTCTTCTTTAAAAAAAGGCGGTAAAGCTTCCGAAGAAGACAGTTTTGGACTCGTCGGCATCGCCTCTTCCGGCGCTATCTTAGCAGTTATTATAATGAGTATTTTATCAAAAACGGATAAAATTACCGGCAGCTTGGAGCAGACCATATCTCAGTCAACTTCGATGGTTGAACCGTTTATCAAAGAACTGCCTATTATCGCGGGAGAAATTTTTTTGGCTTTATTCCCGATAGTAGTAATATTCTTCATTTTTCAAATCGTCTCATTCAAGATTTCCAAAAAGTCATTTACCAAGATTATTAAAGGTCTTGTCTATACTTTTATCGGGTTAGTCTTATTTTTGACTGGCGTCAATGCAGGTTTTATGGATGTTGGAAGCATAGTCGGATATAAGCTTGCCTCTTTAGAACATCAATGGATCGTGATCTTAGTCGGATTTATCCTGGGGTTAGTGGTCGTTCTGGCCGAACCGGCGGTTTACGTCTTGACCAATCAGATCGAAACCGTAACCAGCGGCTATCTTCAAAGGAAAGTGGTGATCTTCGCCCTCTCGATCGGTATTGGTTTCGCGGTGGCTTTGTCGATGCTACGAATCGTTGTACCTGAAATTCAACTATGGCATTTTCTTCTGCCAGGTTATATAATTTCTATAATCATGGCTTACTTTGTGCCGAAATTATTCGTCGGAATAGCCTTTGATGCAGGTGGAGTCGCTTCCGGTCCGATGACCGCGACTTTCATTTTAGCCTTTGCCCAAGGCGCCGCCGAAGCTATTGAAGGAGCAAATGTATTAGTTGATGGATTTGGAGTGATTGCAATGGTAGCCTTAATGCCTTTGATCGCTCTTCAACTTTTGGGATTTATTTTCAAATGGAAATCCACCAAAGGAGGATTAGGGCCTAATGAACAATAATTCGGTTCTAAAATATATCGAGTTAATAATGGTGGTTGTCAATTATGGATTAGGCAGTAAGGTAGTCAAAGTTGCCAAACAAACCGGAGTATCCGGCGGCACAATATTTTTAGGCAAAGGAACTATCAATAATCATTTATTGGAGATTCTGGATCTCTCAGATGTTCGTAAAGAGATTATATTGATGATTGCCGAAAAAACACTAGCTAATCAAGCTATTGAAGAACTCAACCGAAAATTTGGTTTTGAAAAACCTAAACATGGAATAGCTTTCTCTATTCCGGTTATTAATGTTATCGGGTCCCGAAATAGTAGTTACAATAACCTTAACGAAAGCGGGGGTTTAGAAAATACTATGTATAAAGTAATTTTTACAGTTGTAGATAAAGGCAACGCTGAAGTGGTGGTTGACTCGGCAAATTCGGTAGGCGCTCGTGGGGCTACAATTATTAACGCTAGGGGTTCAGGAATTCATGAAACTAATATGTTATTTTCAATGCCGATTGAACCGGAAAAAGAAATTGTGATGATCATCGCTAAAAACGAACGGGTTGATGCCATTGTTGCTGTAATTAGAGAAAACTTAAAAATCGATGATCCTGGTAATGGCATCATGTTTACTATGGATGTTAATCAAACTTACGGTTTGCGTTAAAAATTATTGCTGCTATTAAAATAAACTGCCGGACAAGATTGAAAGCCTTGCTCGGCGGTTATTTTTTTTGAAAAGAGAGCACTATGAAACTTCAACTGTCATCAAACGTCAATCGTGGAATATAATCCAAATGTGCCTTTCTGTCATTTGAGTTGCGCTAACAATCTTTGTCCGTGTAAATTGTAAAAAAAATGTGGAAATTGTGTTAAAACTGTTTAATCGCGTTGACATCTGGAAAACGGGG
>JAAYEK010000131.1 GCA_012728785.1 Bacillota bacterium
AACATGCCTGATCCGCCTTCGTTCCTCCCTACCAGGGAGGAAGCAAGTTGGAGGGTTGGCCAAAACCCATTCAATGGGGACTTCCCCTGTCTCCTCTATCTTATCAATCCAATATTCCGGCAACTCAGACTTATCGTCTAGCGGTGCTGAACTACCGGGGTTCATCATAATAAATAAAGCCTCAGGAACTTCCGGGTCTTTGAATCTTTCACGGTCGATGATCTCAAGGCAATTGCGACAAGGTAAGGTAATCTCAGAAGAGACATGCATATAATAAAAACTACCATATACGACATATTGTTCTTTGAGTATATCGGCGTTGAGGACTTGATGCATTTTCATTCTCCATTCTAATATAGATTGAGCTGTTGTAGATGGGTATTCCGGCCACATCTGGACAGCGTTTCGGAATTATCCGGACAGAATAACGGCAGAACCGGGAACGAAGCCCTAAAGCATAACCCGAATTAAGAAAACTGTGAACGAAGCCCTAAAGCATCACCAGGTTTTTAAGTAGTGAATCCGTTGACTTCGGCGTATTGATATAGTTCCTGTAATCGTAATGGAGAACAGGAATGGAGTTCGGGTTTTTAGTTTTGGCTGGATTGGGTCAGTTTTTGATTCCGGGTTAGGATTAGGTCGAAGTATTTTTCGGCCGGGATGTGATCCCGTTTAGAGGTGTTTTGGGTTTGTTACAGGACAATGCCAGATTCCAGAGGTTACCGTTATGGATGGAGGACCAGGCTTAACTAGAAATTAGTAAATAGTTATGGGTTGTGGGCGAAAACACGGATTGCCTAAAATCGCCTCACCCCGCGATTGATAATTGGTCGTAGCAATGTTTTTCGATACTTTTTTAGTTGTTGCTAATATGAATAAATAGAAACTTATCACAAATGCTTTTCCCTGCTTCAACATTGTTTTTTTATTATGGTACTTGTATATTATTTCTGTGGATCCACGGTTCCGGCGGCGGGTATACTTTTGACCCCACAAAAGTAACCAAAATGGGCTGGAACCGCGTGGTTCCCGTCCTCCTGCAATTCATCCCGGTTCTTGAACGTTTTCGCCATCCATGGCCTTTCGCCTGGCAACTAGGTTAAGGCTTACGTTGCCGACCGCTGTTTTATATCCTATAAAGATACGGCGGAGACTCCATCCATGGAGTCTCGCTTATGCTTTTATCTTTTTGCCTAACGTCTTTGCTCGTGACTTTTACTGTCTCCTATTACCCCAGGGGAGCGGCAAGCAGGTTTCGTTAAGCGCTTAGAGTTACTGGTGGGGTGAAGCGATGGTCTTCTCCCAAACAAAAAAGCCGCCTTTTCGGCTGGCTCACGCTTGGAACGACCACTATACTTTGGGGTACGTTCTTTTTGTTGAAGGTATTATTGGTAGCTAATTTGTTTTCAAAAACTCTCCAAGCGCTTCCCAAAATGTTTCATCCCAATACCTTCTGGCCGAGCCGGAGGTGGATGGTAGAACGAATACTGCCGAAGTTCCGACTTTGTCCGGTTGGAGGCCGTAATTGACCGTATGATTAAAAAATGCTTCGGCTGCTTTTTTGCCGTTAAAGGCGACGACTTTAGGTTGGTACTCCCATATCTTGTGGCGGAATTCAGGTAGATCAAAGGTTTCTTCGGCAAGATCGTTGTCATTTCCGGAATGTTCTTTGACAAGGTCGGTCAAGCCGATTCCGTATTCGAGTAGTTTTGGATATTCTTGAGGTGATAATTGGCAAGGAGTTAAGCCGGTTTTATGGAGAATGCTCCAGAATTGATTATTGGAACTGGCGTAATAATAGCCCAAGCCAGCGGATTCGTTACTGACCGCGGTTCCGCAGAAGATTACTTTTAGATTGGGTTGCAGTAAATCAGGTAGGATTGGCATGGGTTAGGGATCTCCTAGATCCATAGGTCTGCTTTGACTATTTATGGTATCTTCGGTGAAGGTCGAAAAACCTAGCATTGAACCTAGTTTGGCGAAGTAGTCGATCTCGATCATGGTGAAGGAGTTCCTGCCATGGATGTTGGTGAGGTTGAAGGTATGGTAGTTATGGACGTAACCGTCGAAGGATTTTTGGAAGTGCGGAGTTATTCATTATTAACCAAAAAGCTACTTATCCGGCGACAAAAACCAGATCTGTTTCAACGGCATCTTACTTCTTGCCGAGTCCGATAATTTATCATAAAACTTAACCCATAAATCGAAGAACCGTCCAATATCTATCAGTGTAACTTTTCTCTTCTCTTGGGTCCGGGCCTCTACTTGGGCATCCTTGGTAAATCCGGAGGTCGATACTATAATGCCGATATCATCATCGCCCAGGATGGCTATGAACGAACGCAAAGTGTCAACGTTTATTTTTTGTTCGGAGTATCGTTTGACTTGAACTTTAATTCGGGGTGGCTTGGTCCCCAAGGGATCATTCCAAGCCAATAGATCCAACCCGCCATCTTTGCCCGGTGGGGAAATCCAAGCAACATAGTATCCCATGGCAGTCAAAAGATCGCCAACCATATCTTGAAATTCATAGGGATTCTTATTTTTGATAAACTCCTCAATCTCCATCCATGCCTGCTCTTCGGCGTTCTCAAAGGTTACAACCACATTGTTTTCAGTTTCACTATCGTCGATTTCGGCAGTATCCGTTTCCACTTGCGCGTTTCCACGTTTCCATATTCGATAAAGCCTGGCAGCTTCTCTATGAAACGTCTCCGGATCGGTAAATTTTTTATAGGCCTCAATACCCAGCTCGGTAATGAACCACGTTCCCTTCTGTTTTACCAGCCAGCCCGCTTTGGTGCAATCTACCGTAGCAAAGCGGATGATTTGATCAAATCTTTGTTTCCCTGAGTCAAAGTAACCTTTTTCATATTCGGTGAGTTGTATTTTGGATCTTACTTGCTCAACCCCTTCTCTTGCAGGTAGGCCGTCGGGTTTTTTGATTAGGAGCTCAAATAAAACACGTAAAAGTTCGCCCGTTCGTTTATGAGTGACGTTAGCCATGAAAAATACCTCCTGTTAAAACCTTTTATTTCTCTTCTCTTAAATTGAAAGCCATTCTATAAATCTGCCTTTCCCATCATGAACTTCTTTTTCTTTATCTTGGTTGTTATTATATTCCAGGTCAACCTTATAATGATTTCAAGGTAAGGTAATCTCAGAAGAGACATGCATATAATAATAACTACCATATATGACATATTGTTCTTTGAGTATATCGGCGTTGAGGACTGGATGCATTTTTATTCTCCATTCTAATATAGATTGAGTTGTTGTAGAGGGACGCGGGTCTTCCATTAGTTCTTTAAAGCATATTTTTAATACCATAGATAGTGCTTCCCGAATACTTTGGCGAATAGTGAAAGCAAACGGGTAGCGAATTCCCGATCTTCTTGGACCAAGAAAACCATAAATCAGCCCTAGTCCAACATATTTCCCGCGCAAAGCTTTACAGGTTCATACCCGATCTGCCTTCGTTCCTCCCTTGAGGGAGGAAGCTAGTTGGAGGGTTGACCAAAAGTCAAGGTGGGATAATTCCATCCTTTACTAACCGGCCTAAAATGAGTGAAAGCTCTTCGATGTAACGGTTTTGATTGCCATATCCCCCATAGGGAACCGCCCAATAATCAATATCGGGTAGTTTCGATATGTTAATAGCGTCTTTTACATATGCCACGATCTTTAGCAACATGATTATTATTACATCCGGTTGATATCCTTTGATTCGTGAAGCTAGTAACGGCACGGCTTGTTTACAATGCTTCATTTTTTCAGTATTACTCAACTTATTAACGGGTATATGGCATAGATCGTCTAGGAAACAACCTTTATTCATGAAAAATTTCAAAAACTCGCCCCGGGTCATCTTGGCTGCTTCGGGAAATATTTTTGCAAAAGATTGTTGAGTATAACCGCATAAGGAGTCTTCTTTATAAAAGAAATCGCCCGAAGCCGGCGG
>JAAYEK010000132.1 GCA_012728785.1 Bacillota bacterium
CAATGGTTTACTGTTACTATCATAACGGCAGGCCATCCCTAAGAGGCAAGCGCTAACAAATATTGGTCGCAATAAAGTTCCTCCCGGGGATTAATTGATTTAGATAATTATACTTTATAATCCAGTATTTTTACAAGTCTTTTCCTAATCTTTTCCGGGTTATTAATCCCTTCCAAAATCAAAAGAGGTCCCGAGTTCAGCCCGATAAGCTCCAAATTTCCAACATTCAATAACTTTGCCAGCCAATTTTGTTTGATATGAATTGTGGAGACCAACCCCCAATCTACCTCGGTAAACTTTGAACCGTCTTCTTTAAGAGCAACTGCGGAACAATTCGTCAAGCGATAAAACTCATTTAACGTTAGGCCATACCAAGTACGATATCCTTCCCAGATAACTTCCGGTGAAGTGTCCACACTAAGTTCCGTTTCTTCTTCGACCACTTCGGAATCAGTATTATTTTCCGTTAAATTCTCAGCTTCATCCTGAAGAAGATCTGATTGATTAGCACCTAAATTCTCTGAACCGCTCACTACTTCGGAACCGTTTTCTTCCAGCTCGACCTCTGATCCTAGCTCTGAAACGGTCTGTTCCCCATTTCCCAAATCGGTTTCAAGAGAAACAGTCTCTTCTTCAATAATCTTCGCATCGGCTTCGCCTGTTTCTTTTCTCACTTCTTCAGTTTCTTGATTGGCGATACCCGCTTCCGGTTCTCCACTGACTCTGAATTCGACCACATTTTCGTTTTGAGGTTCTGGTTTGTTAATTTGACGTGGCGGCTCATCATACTTAAAATGGTAACCGTCCATGCAATTTTCAATCGTGACCGGTTTGATTAACCCCCTTCCCAAATGGGATTCGACCTGGTTCCGGCGAGAACCCAAACTTAAGCCTTCCTGATGCATAAAATCATCCATGATTTTTTCAAAAACCGGATTATTGTTTGGCTTCATGGTTTCCGCCGATAATTCCGGTTTCTCAGGTTCTTCATCCGGCAATGAAGTACCGGATTCCCCCGCACCGTTAACTGTTAATTCTACGCCGCAACTCTTACAAACGCCGGATTCATCTTCAAAACGACTACCGCATTCCTGACAATATGGCATTTAGAATCACCTCTGAAGAGGTTTTTTATATTAATATTATTAAGTGAAGTAAATTATGCCATTTTAGGATTTTAATCACTCCCGGTTGTTTCTTATTAATATGTTATAATAAGAAAAAGACTCGAGGGAGTAAAACCTATGCCGTTTAATAACGGAATTTCAGCTAATAAACGGGTTTTGGCCCTTGTAATAATGGCCATTTTAGGGTCGATGTTATTTATCCAATTATTCGCCCGTCTTTCTTTTCAATACGATTCTTTATCTTTTACTTTAAAGACATGTTTCAGCCTATCTGGAGGAACTATTATCAATGTTCCCCCAGTGGGAAAACTTTTTTTAAAAACTCATCATGCTCCTTGGCAATTCATCTTCACCTTAGATGCTATTGATTTTACCAAACTTGAAAAACAATTCAATTCCCTTCCAGTTAAGGAAGAATGGCTAACAACCTTACAACAGGAAACCTTGCGGACGATTCTCAAACTCTTCTTATTGGTTGCAATCACCGGTTTGTTTGGGGGCTTTATAACCTTAAGAATTATGCGGATTGAACCCTTTACAAAACATTTTAGCTATGGAATGTTAGGTTCTTTAATGATGATCTTAGTCTTGATCGTGACAACAGTTATAACCTATGACTCTAACGCAGCCCAAAGCCCTCAATACCAGGGTGTTTTAGCGTCGGCTCCCTGGGCTATGAATTTGGTCACCATGGGCTTGGATAATATTGAAATTATCGGTGATAATCTCAAAAAAATATCCCGTGATCTACCTAGGCTTTTCAAACAAGCTGCTCAAATCAAAAATATCGGCGATTTACAGTTTGATCTCTCGGTGCTCCATGTTTCCGATATTCACAATAACCCAGCAGCCTTTGAGTTCATTGCGGAACTAGTCAACAATTTTAAAATTGAGTTTATAATCGATACTGGAGATTTAACCGATTACGGAACCCCGCTTGAAGCGGAGATAATTAAAGAAATCTCTAAAATCAAAATCCCCTATATTTTCATCCCGGGGAACCATGATTCCCCGTTGATAATCGACAAGCTGAAAAAAGTCCCCTCAGTGAAAGTCTTGGAACAAGGGAGTATTAAAGTTAGCGGTTTACAACTCACCGGCCTGGCTGATCCGGCTTCATTGAGTTACAACTCGGATCTCGCGCCGGAGGAGGAATATTTGAAAGCAGCGGATACTCTCTACCAAACAGTAGGCGAACTAGTAAAGTTTCCAAATATGATTGCCGTCCACAACCTTAAATTAGCCAAAAAGTTAATTGGCCAAGTACCGTTGATTCTTCACGGTCATGACCATCAATATCGGTTAACCGCCGAATCAAAACACGTAATTAATGATGCTGGAACAACAGGAGCCGCAGGCCTTAGAGGTTTAACCGAAGAAGGAGTGCCTTACAGCGCTACAATTTTATATTGGAAACAGAACCCATCTGGGGAGATGATCCTGAAGGCCCTCGATTCAATTAAGATCAACGGAGCAATTGGAAAGCTTACGATTGAGCGACATACGTTTTAGGTTTGACCTTCGGCTTGATACATTTACTTAAATACTTTGTAATTTTTTTCCGATAACATAATATGAAAAAATGTTATAATTTGATAAGTTCTTAGTACTCACTTCCAAATCAAAATAATGATAAAGGATGATTCAAATGAAACCTTACATAACTAGATTAATATCGGTATTCTTAATTCCTCTAATCTGCTTCTATCCTCTGTTCACTTATGCCAACGACTTCAACCATCAATTAATCAGCGCCGCTGAGAAAGGTCAGACAAAAGCCATTACTAAACTAATCTCGAAGGGAGCCGAGGTTAACGCAGCGGATGAGAATAACGTCACCGCTTTAATGCACGCCGCCGCAAAAAACCACTATAAGGTGGCTAAATTATTAATCTCAAACGGCGCCAATGTTGATCTAAGGGATACTTTCGGTTGGACTGCCTTACTTTACGCGGTGAAATATCAACACCCCGAAATTACCGAATTATTAATTAACAGTGGGGCTGATGTCAACCTCAAGACCAACGAAGGTTACACACCGATAATGTATGCTTTGAGAGACAATGACTCCAAGATGGTCAAATTCCTTCAAGAACACGGCAGCAGTTTTTACTTGAGCATTCTTTACGCAGCCCGTAAAGGTGACGCCCAGACCGTCCGGTTATTAATGGAGTATTATCCGACCGGTATCAATGAAATGGATGCCGACGGTTATACCGCGCTACTCTGGGCCGCCAAAAACGGCCAAACCGAAACTTTAACAGTATTATTAGATAAAGGCGCCGATCTGAAAATCAAAGGTAAAGATGGACTAACGCCTCTACTTGCGGCGTCCACCGGTGGCTTTCAAGACACTGTAGAACTATTATTAAACGCTAACACCGACATTAATGAGATCGATTCCCATAATTGGACCATCCTTCATTTCGAAGCCGAACGCGGCCATATCAAAACGGTCCAAATGATTTTAGATAAAGGGGCCAATATTAACGCTAAAACCAATGATGGACAAACGCCGCTACTCTTAGCCGCGGCTAATGGCAAGACGGATACAGTCCGGGTTTTAGTAGAAAATGGAGCGAATTTGGCTATTAAGGATAAAAATGGCGACACCGTCTTGACTCTAGCCGCGCGGAACGGTAATCCCCAATTGCTTTCTTTCCTTAAAAATAATGGATTCAACCTTAACTGGGCCTTATATGAAACAGTAAAAAAAGGCGATATTCAAGCAATTAGCTCACTTTTAAACCAGGGGGCGGATATCAATACTATCAATAGTGAAAAACAAACCCCTTTGTTGATGGCAGTAAAATCTGGGCGGGTTGAAACGGTAAAACTTTTACTCGATAAAGGCGCTACGGTCAATCTCAAGGACAACACCGGATGGTCTCCCCTAGCTTGGGCAGCCCAAAAAGGTGCTACGGAGATTGTTCAATCTTTATTAGAGAACGGGGCTGATCCGAATATCACTACTACAAAAATGGAATGGACCCCTCTTTTCCTGGCCGCCCAAAAGGGACATTCCCAAACCGCCCTCTCGCTAATCATAAAAGGCGCTGATGTTAACTACCGCGACAAGGATGGCGATTCAGTATTATCCGTCGCTACGATCTACGGTCAAACTGAAATAGTTGATCTCCTTTTGGATAATAAGGCCAATCCCAACTATCAGAGTAAAAACGGATCCACTCCGTTGATACTTGCATCCTATTACGGCCACGTGGAGATCGTCAAGTCTCTCTTGAAAAATGGCGCCATCAAAACCACAAAGAGTTCCGCTGGACATACTGCATTAAGTGTCGCTACTGCGAAAAATTTTAAGGAAATAGTACAATTATTGAAATAGAATTTGAAAATGCCAATTCATTTTAAGATTTTCTAATCGTTTACTTAGTCATCTACCTA
>JAAYEK010000133.1 GCA_012728785.1 Bacillota bacterium
ATCACATCCATCATCTCTAGACAACTTCCCGCTCTCCTTCTCCACCTTCCCCTTAAACCCAATACCGCCATCCGCATTCAAAATGAGGTTATTCCCTTTACCATCCTTATGTTTCAATTGAATGGCGCTTTGGTCGCCTTGGGCGGAGATTACCAAGTTCCTTCCAGCCTGCAGCATCAAATTGTTATCAGCTTGAAGCCCAAGCTCGGAAGGGCTTTCAATGGTTATCCCTTGTTTTTGATCAAGATAAATATGAAGCCCTTGGTCTTTACCGGTTAGGGTTATTTGGCCTTCTTTAAACAATAATTCTTTTTCAAAACCGGTCCGGAGATAGGCCGCATTCGGATCTTGCAAACGTTCGCTCTCACTTTCCTGACGCCGGACCGAAGTGGTTACCATCGCCTCTTCTTCTTTGCAGGTGGGGAAATAAAGCAAGACGGAGTCATTTACTTCCGGCATCCAGTACCAACCGGTGTTACCTGCAGCAGTGTATGGAGTAGCATACCTAAACCAACAGGCCTTCTCTTTATCAGTGGAAACACCCATGGGCAATAATACTTTAACGTAATCTTTGGAGCTGTCTGCGCCACCGACTGCGACTATTTTGCCTTCCAACGACAACCCGGTAATCCTAGGGTTATAGGTTTTCTTTTGCTTCAGTCCGTATAAAGGCGATACCGCGCAGTAACATCTGAAAAGACTTCCTTCCAGAGTCATGGTTGCTTGGTAAACATACAACTTGGCGTTTTTGTTATCGGAATCCAAGTAAACATAGTCGCCGATATTAAAGAGTTCATCGGTCTTAAAATCAAACGATAGAAAGTCGTCTTCCACCACATCCGAAATCCCGCTTGCGATCAGTTCCCGATAGTCCCGGAGCCTTTTGCGGATGCCGTAAAAGGGGGCAATTTCTTTTAATACGCCTCTTTCTTTCAATTCCGGCATTCCAAAATAAAATTTAATGTTTTCACGGGTGACTTCCGGTACCAAACCGATATGCAAACGGGACGCCATTCGCTTTAAAAACTGCCAGTCGGTCTCCTGATACTGCAGAGTAAAGGTTTCAATCGGCTTGTCGGCGTTGGCCAACTCTTCTCCCAAAGCCTTATAATAAGTTTTGGTAATCGTATCCACCAATGTTTGATAAGTCATGGCCTGATCTTGAAAAGCCCGATTAAACAAATTCACATCCAAATAATGGGTATAAGAAGCCCCTTCAATCTCCACCTGGACTGTTCTTTCTTCAGGATTGGGATGAACGGTAATCCGGGTAAGTACTCCATTAAAGATGAGGGTGTTTGCCGGGTTAAAATAAACTTCCACATGAACTTCATAAACGGCCATTTCGTAATATTTATCTTGGTTTGCCGTTACTTCGCCTTTAAAGCTGATTTTAAAGTGATCGTTAAATGTTTTGACAATTTGAAAAGCAGTCAGTCTGTTATTATCGAACTCAATGGTTTCGCCACCCATCTTCAAAATAATTTTTATATCGGCGTAACTGCTCACATTGATACCTCCCATACATATTCCCGGTCGCTTAGTTATGCTTGATTTCTTTTCCTTTTAGTTGGGTAGTTCCATTCATGGAGATGCCGCTGTTTTGACAGGTCATGTCTATTAATGAACCGGCGGAAATTTTGACTGCGCCGTTGGTTGATTGGATAACAATATCGTTCCCGGCGGTGATTTTCACATCTTTCTGGCCGAATATTTTCAGCCCTGCGGCTTCATCAAGCTCTATCGAGACTAGCGCCACATCTGTTTTGTTTTTCTCATCGTATTGATTGAGAGTGATCAAGATGTGGTTCTCACTGAAACGAACCTCCGTGTTCTTATGCCGAAAATATTTAACTGCCGGATCGGTGATCTTATCGCTATCTTGGGTTTGTCTCCGAATGGAACTCGAGATAATTCCACTGGTTTCATTATGGCTGGGAAAGTAAAGATTTACCATGTCACCCTCTTCCGGCATACAGTACCAACCGGTGTTCCCTTCGGCCGTATACGGGGTGACATAGGGAAAAAGCGCTCCTTTTTGAATAGCGTTATTTTTTACTTTATGTTCCTTTTCATAGTCTTTATCAATTTGAAGGTGAACGCGGATATAATCCTTTTCTCTGCCAATCACCGTCCCTTCCAATGATAGTCCGGTTATCTGTTGATTACTAAGCAGATCCATGCTTAGTTCCTCTTCAAAGACCAACTGATAATAAAAACTGAAACGGCTCTTCTCCATGACGGCTTTCGATTCATAAACATAAAAGGTTAACTCTTGGATGTCGCTGAATGTGTCTGGGGCGGTATTCTTTTTCAGCGGGATTGATTTGGTCCATTTTCTAATTTGTATCGTGTCTCCGATATTTAAGACCCGATAGGTCCTCAATTCGTAGCTAAGGATTTCTTTTTTTCCATACTTACCGATATATTTGCCGTCTATACACCGGCAATCAATAGTTGTCCTTTTCAGCTGAAGAATTCGTTCGTTATCCTCGGAACCGATTTCACTGTTTGGCATACTGTCCGTTAAGGTTATCAAATTTTGGTCCGGAATCCCGAAATAAAAATGGGGTTTATTAATCTCCGCAGTCGCCACTAAACCGGTTTTGAAATGAGACGCTAAACGCTTCAGAAATTCCCAATCCGTCTCCCGGTACTGGAGAATAAATTCGCTTAATGGAGTGCCATTCGTTACGATGTCTCCATAACCGGCCCCTTTATATTCAGCCAAGATATTCTCGATTAATTGGCTATATTTCACGGTATTATCCGGGAAAGAGCGGCTTTTAAGTTCTTGATCCAACAGGTAAGTATGGGATACTCCTTCAATTTCCAAGATATCCTGGGCATTAAGCTTGACTTCAATATTGGCGACAATTCCCCGAAATAACGCTTTTTCATTTCCTTGGTCGTCTTGGTAATCAAATTCAATAGTTGTTTCGGAGTCGGCCATCTTGATAAATTCATCTTTCTGGTCGCTTTGAATTTTTCCCGAAAACTTGATGCGGACATGATCATTGATTTTCCGAATAATCTCTAAGCTGACCAGTTTAAAATATAACTGTTTATTCCGATCCTTGACACTCCTGCGTTTATCTACCAGTTCCTTACCGCCCAGCGCTTTTTTGACAATTTTCTCATAGCCGATATACTCCGAATTTGATTGACTCATTTTGGGTCCCTCCTAAACCTTCTATAGTTTCTTCCATATCGCTAACCTTAGTAGTCTCAATATATTGAATTCCTTTAAGGTTGTTTGCTTCCATCAATTTCTTAAGACGTTCCGAAATTATCAATCTCCGGTTGGATAAACCTTGCGCTCGAAAAATATCCGCTTTTGGCACGGCAGCGTTACGAATATAAAAACCTTTTTTAATTCGGATACCTCCGGGCATTCTCTCATCTTTTATACAGCTGCTATTTTTATAATCGATACAGTCGTATTTGGGCGCTGCCAAGTAATAATAGGGGTATTGATATGTATCATCTTCCAAATATATCTCTCTATAAAACAAACGATCAGTGGCGGCTTCTTCCAAAAGATCCTTGAACCTCGGCGATATTATCGGATACTTATGATTCATGAAATCCGACATGTTTTCACCGGGAGGGTAGGCCAATGGAATTGTCAAAGGTTCTCCCGGAATAAACTTCATCTCCCCCAACAGCATTGCTTTACGCTCTTCACGTCCCAAAGGAACTGTGCCTAGACTGATTTGAAATTCCGAATCGGGGTCTTCTTCTATGAGATAATATGCCATTCATTCATCTCCATTCGTTAATTCTAAACTTGACCGTCTCCACTATTTCAGTAAATTCGTGGCGCAGTTCTTTATGGAGCTGTTCTAAGTTAGAGCATGGATACTCAGATTCGCCCGGTTTGTTCATTGCTTGCCGGCTCAAAATTCTCTCTTCAATATCAGAGAGGCGTTGAAAAATGTACTTTTCCAATCTCAGATAGGACCGAATATCTACAATTTCCGCAAAATAAGGCGTCTTTTCTCCAGTGTTTCCGGGGATGATATTCCCCCAGGGGTCATCGTCGGGATCGATCGGAATAAGCTGAAGCCCAAGGTACAATTGTCCGGTCTCGCTTTGGTCATTCAACACCGCCCGATACCAGTTGGTAAGCTCAGCACAGGATTTTTTCGTGAGTTCTCCGAAGTCAAACTGAGCCGACCGGATCAAAAGTGAGGGAAACGGTATCCAAGACTGGATGTCCTGGTCTGAATTCTCCCCGAACGGTCTGGGATAAAAACCTAGCCTGTTTCCGAGGTCGCTTAAAAAAGGAAGTTCCGGATAAGCAGCGTACAAATTAAGATACCGTTTGGCTAAACTAAGATTTGCACCTAGGTCAAAATCATACTCGATCAGACCGGCTTTGATGGTGATGACTTGTCCGGCCATAGCTCCTCTTATTTTTTCCAAAAAAGTCTGGGCCTCCGCTACCCACTGGGAATCGGCCGTCCTCTGAGATGAAGATTCGATTATAGCAGTTTCTGCTAAAAAAGGACTGAAATAGTTGCACCCCGGATCCTCTCCCTGGCAAAATGGACAGTCCTTTTGAAAATTGTTTTCCATTTCCCGGCGGCGAGCGATGATTAATTTATTAAGCTTGTTATAAACGATTGTTTTGGGATATGACTTCTCAACTTGTTCCGTCGTTGGTCCGATAGGCTGTACCACTCAGAACCACCTTTCATACTTTCTTTATCCGGTTTATCGGTATGTTAAACACTTGGCACAGTTACATTTCAGCGTCCGACCGCCCAAATCGATCAGGTTTCTTTAGCCTTCTCCCCACAGAGGCGCCACCGGCAAGACATCCTGATACAACCGCAATACTTATGATTAAACCCAGCCAGCCCCAGCCCCAGCCGCTGGCGTCAATTTCCCCTCTGATAAGTTTGTCTATATTTCTAATAAAAGAAATCACCACAATCATCCCTATTTCAAATGACGGCCAATGTCCTACCCAGAGGCCTAAAATAATTCCAATTATGAAACTGAGTAATGGTTGAATGATAAAAGCCAATAACATTAAGGTAGTCTCGAAATCAAAATCAAATATCTCTCTACCGGCTATAATAAATGCAAAACCTCCGCCAGCAAGAATTAAGCACCCCACTAGAACCGGTAGGAATCTTACTTTTACCGGTTTTACCTCTGTTTTTAAAGGCTCTTCATCTTGGGTTAACTCCTCCTTACCCAATGTTGCTCGCTCTGATAAAATCTGTTGGATTGTCATCACTAACCGCTCGGCATCGATATTTTTAACATAATTAACCGGAACTGAAGATACCGGAGCGCCCGGGTTCAAAATTTGCCTACAGAGGCTGGGTTTTTTCGCACCCATTAAGTCGATTCGCTTGATTATTCCTAAATCATACATTTTAACCTCAGCTATCTCCGCCCAAGGGAAACGTTGCGTTTTAAAACAGGTCTTGCGTTCAAAATAAGCTTCAGTAACAGTAAAAGAATTTGCATCGGTAAACGTCATGGAACAACCTATGATTAAAAAGAACAATCCCAAAATAATCGGGATCAGGTTCCACCACAATGAGAAGAGAAAGGCTGAGGCTAGGAAAGATAATCCCATCAAAATAAATGGCAGTGTTTGGACAATTGACATTTTGATAACCCCATGGACTGGTAAAGGATAAGGGGTCGTTTTTATTTCATTTGATTGCGTCATCTGAAGACCTCTCTTTCGCTAAATGATAGCCCTTATTAAGGCTCTAACGGTTTCTTTAGTTTCCGGTTTAGCTTTACTCTCTTTTTATCTTTAATCTCGCCAAACTCCGTTAGGAACTCGATTCCCAGTTTCTTTTCGAGTTTACGGATTTCGATTGTATATAACAAAAACTTACCAAAAGCCATTCCTGCCACATAGCTCATGAAAAATAGTCCAAACCTCAGAAAAAGAACCATAAAAACACCTTCAAAATACTTGTCCAACAATTTCAGAATAAAAACCTTCGCAAATTTTAAAATATCCTTTTTTCACATTCAACTTTCCACATTTTTGTAGACCTTCTAAAGTTAATTCCCAAACACTGGCTTCTTTTTTGTACCAATAAATTGCTGAGATAATATAAACTATAATCGATATAATCAGCCAAATATAGTTACTCGTATCTGGGACAAATGGTGCAAATCCAATTTGATATAAAATAAAAACTGAGCCAATAAAAAAGATTCTCATCATTAATCCAAATAGATATACCCTTGCCTTCTTTCGATAAAAAAATTGTCCAATACCATAAACCAAGGTAATTCCTAACAAAGAAAGATTAATTACTGTAGGTAAAATGAAATCATATTCTAACAAACTAATCCAAATAAATATTGAAAAAAAGCAGGCTAAACCTAATTCTAACAAACCAAAAAAAATTAAATATAAACCTAACGAGTTGGAAGTTTCTGCTTTTCTCATCTTGGAATTACTCCTTCTCTTTGCAATTTTTCATCTAGCCAGTCGACTCCAAAATAGAATCTCAGGTTTTTCGGGGTGACTATGGTTTAAAAAAGTTGCCTTATCTAATGTCCATAACCATTCTGAACTAAGCATCAATACTTATATTAGTAATTTGGGGATTAGCTCCCATAATTTCGCAACCATTCCATTAACGTTTCCCAACTCTTGCCCGGCCGGCTTGTGCTTGGGCTTCCCGGATCCGTTGCGCCTTTTGACGTAACAGTTCTGTTTCATCTATTCCATTAGTTATCTTGCTTTCGTTGGCTAGGGTGGCTTTCAGCTGGCTCCCTATCTGCTTCTCCCCATCCTGATATCGATAAGTAGGGGTATACCTGACTCCGATAACTCCGTTGTCGGTAAGGAGCTGTTTTAACCGGTGAGTTATTATGATCTGCCGCGGGTTGAGCCCTGACAGGCGAAAGATGTCATCCTTCCCAGCCATGCTGGGTCGAAGATTAAATCCTCCCTCGCCAATCTTGACCCTACCCGGAAGGTCATCATCCTTTATACAGTCGCTATGCGAAAAGTCGATCCCTTCATAGCAAGGTGGCACCAGGTAGTAATAGGGTTCATAACTTCCTTGATATTCTAAAAAGACCGGCCGGTAAAATATTCGTGAGGTGACATACTCGTCGAGGATGTTTTTGAGCTTATCCGAGATCAGGGGGAATTTCAAGTTGAGAAAGTCGGACATTTCCGGATTACGGTAAATAAGCGGGATGAGCAACGGTTGCTTCGGTATCCGGTGGGTATCTGCCAGTAACATGGCGGTCCGTTCTTCCGGGTCTAAGCTGATCTCACCTAGGTAGATTTTAGCCGAAGATTCCGGATCTTCAATTATTAGGTAAAAATCATTCATCAACTTGACCTTCCTTAATGGTATTAAGTTTGGCTAGGATAGCCGCTTGGGCTTGTTTAAGCGTTTTTTTGATCTTTGCCCGGCTCTGATGGTAATCTTCGCAAGGATACCGGCATTGGTTGATGTTAGTGGGATTCATCCGGGCTAAAAATTCATCTTCTACACTGGAAAAGTGCTGGTATACTAGTTCCAGACATCTGCAAAAAGTCTCTTTATCAAGCAGTTCGACAGCATTGAAGTATTTTTTCCCCTCCGGAAGATGGCTGATCTCTTTGCCACGGAGTAGGACCGGTAACCATTCCCAGGATGAATGGATGTTTTCTTGGACCATTTTTTCTCGGATGGTATCGTTAATCATTTGCCGGCTCGCTTCATTCAAATTCATCAAATTCGGGATCTCTTCGCTCTTTAAAACCAATGAAGAAAAACAAACCCTCGACACCGGTTGTCTTTCCGGATCACCCGGAATAAGCCGGTTCATAATTTCCTTCAGCAAGGGTATCTCTTCTAAAGGTTGTTCAAGATTAAGATAGCGCCCGGCGACAATTAAGCTCTTGCCCAAATCCACCGTATATTCACCGTCAAAGTCGGAAACGGTTACCATCCGTCCTAAAAGGCCTTCTTTAACGGTTTTCAACCGAGTAGTCCGGTAATCTTCCCTATCTTGTACCGTATTAAGGCTCTCCTCAGGGGAGCCGGTTGGAAGTCCCGGTCTTTCTTGCAACTCAAAATACCGGCATTCCCTGTTCTCTCCATGACAGATTGGGCATGTCTTCCCTTCCGGCCCCATAGCCGCCTGCCGCTTGAGGTAGCGCTCCTGATTGGCAATGATTAGTTGATTCAGTTTGTTGTGGTTTATCACTGTCCCGTTCATTTAATTTTCTCCATATACAATGAATCCTTGGCTTTATTTTCAACAGTCAATTATTCCTGTTACTAATAATTGCCTCACATTAGGGCCTTCAAATCCGTAATCATCATATTCAACAAAAATCGCAATCTTATTTGTGTGATAATATGCGGATAACAAACGGTACTTATATGGGCACCCTCTTGATTCCGGAAGCTTAGAGTCTTTTTGTAAAATTGTTATTTTACCATCTACAATTAATTGCAGTTCAAATATTTTTTCATTCACAAAATCCGTTGTTGGATCATCCAATTCTCTTTCCAAGAGTTTTAAGGAACATTTTTTATTTTTGATCTTGAAATTACATGAATGTAAATTCTTTGGTTTATTGAAAAGCAATGTTCCTTGTTGAGATTTTTCAATACCGTATTTTTTCAAGAATGGTACAGCCATCTTAAGTACTACTTTTCGAGTTTTATCAATATTGGTATCTTCATCATTACAATATTGATAAGGTTTTGTCTGATATGCATTTTTATCGACATTAATAATGTAAATCTCGGAATAGGGGAATCCGCTTCCATCTTGAATACCGTAAGTTTCAAAAGCGCAATATCTTAAATCTTTAGAAAAACCCATGAATTCGTATTTTGAAATGTCTCCTGCAAAAGCAAAATTTGTAATAACTAATAATAACAAATGGAAAAATAAAAATTTTTTCATCTCTTTCACCTCATCTTCTTTTATCCAATTTTCAACTCAACTTACTTTGTACTTCTTTTATAAACCATTCCCAAGTATGTTCCGGAGATTTTCTACAAGTTTTATCAATTAAGATTCTAGGGCAATTTTTTCCAGACCAATCTTTATGTCTCCTTAATTTGCCAATACCCCATTTCCTCTCTTTTAACATATAAGCTACAAGTAGAATAGCATTGTTCAATGTTTTTCCTCTATCACCACTTTCTGCAATCTCAATTCCTATGCTCTTTTGGTTGCCTAACCCATTTCTACCATCCCCAGCATGCCACGCTACTTCATTTAATGGAATCACTTCAATAGCTTCATTTTGGTCAACAACAATATGAAAAGAAGCACATATCTTGTTTTTTGGATTTGTCAGCCATGCTCTTTCGTCTTTTGCAGTGGAATTTAAATTTGCAGTAGAATGAATTGTCAAATACTCCGGCTCCATAAAAATTTTTGGCCTCCTACTACCTTTTTCTTCCTTATAAGGGATATAATCAATACAATATTTTATTGGGATAAAATTGCCTTTAACTTTTTCATTATTATTCTGTTCAATCACTTCTATTTTCGGCTCCTTTACCGGCAACACCAACGCCCCATCCGATTCTAAACATTGATTATGCTTTAGAATACTGATTACCCCACCCTTAGCGCATTTTATTTTGGACTTATGCATCAGGGCCGACGCGTCTTCAATAATTACATCATTTTTTCCGCTCTTCCACGGGCCTTGCAGGGACAGCCTGCATTGGTGATGTCTAGGTATACTGCAAAAATTAAATTTAGGAATGTTTTTAGTGGTATAGTCATTAACATTAGCTTGGGGTTTGCCTTGGATAAAAGTATTCCGCCCCGGAGTGACTTTTAGTTTACACGTCCCGCCTTTGCTACATTTCAGAGTTGCTCCATCTACAACATAACTGGTAGCCATTAATAAACACCTCAATTCCACAAGAAATTATATTATTTACTTATAACGTTCTAGTTGATAACCTCAACATTAAATTTTCCTTTAATGAAATACGCATGAGCAATATGACATTCCAATTCAACTTTACCTGTAGTTAAAGCTTTAAAAAGTATTTGATCCCCCTTTGCATTG
>JAAYEK010000134.1 GCA_012728785.1 Bacillota bacterium
TAAAGCTAAACCAAAAGCATCAGCTAAAATTCCGGCCGCCTTCCGTCCCTCAACCGTATACTTACTAACCAACTCGGGGATCTTCGGGTCAAACTTCACCTTCAACCGTCCGGCAGCGCTAATTACGATTTCCTTAATGTCATCTTGGTCCAAAGGCTCAAAGTAAACCTCGGCGCACCGGGAACGGATCGCCGGACTTATCTCCATCGGGTCCCTAGTGGTGGCGGCGATTAAGACGAAATCAGCTGGCGCTCCGTCGGAGAATAATTTCTTGATATACTTCGGTACATTAGGATCATTCGGATCATAATAGGCCGAATCAAAAGAAACCCTTTTATCTTCAAGTACCTTCAAAAGCTTATTTTGAAGCATCGGATCCATTTCACCGATTTCATCGATAAAGAGAACACCACCATGAGCTTCGGTCACCAAACCTAGCTTTGGTTCAGGGACCCCTCCTTCAGCAAGATCCCGTCTGGCCCCTTGATAAATCGGATCATGGACCGAACCCAGCAATGGATTGGTCACTTCCCTAGGGTCCCAACGCAATGTGGTTCCGTCCACCTCAACGAAAGATGCTTCCTCTTTAAAAGGTGTGAATTGGAGCTTCTTAGCCTCTTCCAAAACCAGTCGGGCTACAGTAGTTTTACCAACCCCCGGAGGGCCATAAAGAATTACATGTTGGGGAAAAGGGGAAGCGATCTTACCCAACAGAGCTTTAACCGCCCTTTCTTGGCCGACAACCTCTCCTAAATTTGATGGTTTCAAGGTTTCCATAACCGACTTCGCGAGAGTGATTTCATCCATTTTTTCAAGATCAGCCAGTTTCTTTAAGGTGTTAGGATTATCGGGACCAGCCGCCTCTTGAAGAATTTGAAACTTAATTTCTTTTAAATATTCTTCATGCCGTTGTTGCATTCGTTCGGCAATTTTCTTTTCAATTTTATCTTCGACAGTCCGGCGAGCGATCAAGTCGGCGATTTCTTCCTCGATTTCGTTGAGGGCTTCCGGGAGATCCTTACGATGAGGCGGATTTTCAATAGTCGGATCTTCAAAGACAATTCTTTGCAAAGCTAATACCCGATCTTCCAAAGATTCGGAACGCATTAATTTCAATGCTTCCAGTTTTCCGGCCTTTAAAACCAGCTTATCCGAACCGTATAAATTAGATAGCAACGCAAAAACAGCCGCTACCTGCCTTAATAATTGTTCTTCATCAAGTAATCGGTCGTGTAGCGGAACGGTTGATTCGTTTTGTTTAGGCCGGACTGAAAGTTTTTGTAATAAATTCTTCATTAAAAACTCCTACTTAGAAAGTGCTTAAGTTAAATCAATTATTCAGCAACCACGTTTACCTGGATCTCAGCTGTAATTCCTTTATAAAGATGGACCTTGACTTGATGTTTCCCCAGATTTTTGATGGAGTCCTCGATTTCAAGCTTTCTTTTATCCAACTCAATCTTGGTCTTTTGAAAAATTTGATCGGCCAGATCCTTTCCAGTGATTGAACCGAATAAACGTCCGCCTTCACCGGTCTTCACCTTAAAAACAATCTCTAAACCATTAAGGCGGCCAGCTAATTCCCGGGCTTCTTCCATTTCCCGGAGTTCTTTTTGGGCGGTCATCTCTTTCTGATCAGTAAGAATCTTCAAATTCCCGGAAGTGGCTTCAATTGCCAAGCCTTTTGGCAACAAATAATTACGGGCATACCCATCGGCTACCTCTTTGATATCTCCTCGTTTACCCAAAGCGCGTATGTCTTGTTTCAAAATAACCTTCATACTCCCACCAACTTTCATCCAATTTACAATGTACAATTTATAACTATTCCAACCAGAACTTCTGTCTCCTGTAATCTGACTCCTAAATACGGTTTCGTTCCTTCACATATTGTTGAAGGTTGGAAACATCACCATACCATTGTTCAATCTCATGCTCCTGCATTTCGGTAGAATCCAATCGCTTTTCGATTTCAGCGTCAATTTTAGTATATGAAAACCCTAAACGTTTACCCAAAAAATAACAGCCCATTATTATATTGGCTAAAGCGTCCAGAATAGCATCTTCGCTGTTCTTAATCATCGCCTTAAAAAGGATGCCGATTCCGGTCAACAATTCAGCCTTTAGCCATTCGATAATTCTGACACTCTTAACGATATTAAGATCCGAGTTGTTAGAAGACATTAAATGGTTCCTCCTCCTTCAACCCATCCTATTCTCTATTAAGTCAATTTTTCCTGCGCGTATATTCAAGAAGTATTCTGTCTCATTTAGAATTACGAAACAAACTCTGATAATGAATCGTGCCAAAATGAAAAAGAGGCTTTCGGCCTCTTATTCGCTGGTATATGGTAGTAAAGCAACTTGTCTAGCGCGTTTGATTGCACTGGTAAGCTGCCGTTGATGAATGGCGCAATTACCGGAAATTCGGCGCGGTAAAATTTTTCCCCGTTCGGTAACAAACCTTTTCATCTTGGCCGTTTCTTTATAATCAATTGACTCTACTTTATCAACACAAAACGAACAAATTTTCTTTCGAGGTCTGCGTCCTCCCCTACGGGAACCCTCCCGATCTCTATCTTTTTCATATCTTGCCAATATAACTCACCTCCGTCGATAACTTAAAATGGAAGATCGTCAAGATTAATACCGCCCAAATCATCGTCACTCGCTGGTTTTGAAGGACTAGAACTGCTTGAAGTGTCTTCCCGGCTACGATCTAAGAATTGGACATAACTAGCTATGACCTCAGTCACGCGCCGTTTTTGCCCATCCTGAGCTTCATAACTACGAATTTGCAACCGTCCTTCAACACCGACCAATCTTCCCTTTTTAAGATAATTGGCACAATGTTCAGCCTGTTTTTGCCAGACGACGATTCGGATGAAATCCGTCTCCCGTTCTCCTTGTTGATTAGTGGTTGGGCGGTCTACCGCCAAACCGAAATTAGCTACCGCCACTCCGTTAGGAGTATAACGAAGTTCGGGATCTCTCGTTAACCTACCAATTAAGACAATATGGTTCATAACGATCTCCTTCGTTATATCTACTTAATAAAGTAGACCTATTCTTCTTTTTTGATCAGTAAATGACGCAAAATATCATCACTAAGTTTTAAAAGACGTTCTAGTTCTTGAGCTGCGCTGCTGGGGGCTTTGAAATACATCAACACATAGAAGCCTTCGGTTTTGTCGTTAACTTCGTAAGCGAGTTTTCGTTTACCCCAACGCTCGGTTTTAACAATTTCTCCACCATCGTTTTTAACGACATCCTCAAATCGGGCGACTGCAGTGTCAATACCTTCCTCGTCCAGCTCTGTACTTAGAATATACATGACCTCGTAATCGCGCACCCGAATCACCTCCTCCCTTTGGACTATACGGTCCCGGCCAAACCGGGACAGGGAAGTCACTGTTGCATTATACCATTTTCCTATAGCAAAATACAAGTGGCTTTTTACGTAGGATCTAAAGTCTATTAAAGGACCGCAAAAAGCTTAAACTGTAATAACTAAAAACGGCCCAATGTTTCTCCAATAATTCATTCATTAACCGTCTCCGGAAACATTGATTTGACAATTGTTTTAACTGCTTTTTCAAACTTCGGACGAGGCAACATCAACACCCGTCCGCACTTTAAACATTTAATTCGAAAATCCATTCCTACCCGGAGGACCTCCCAATCGGTTCCGCCACAAGGGTGGACCTTACGCATTTTAACAATATCACCGATGTAATATTTCACGAGATCACCTATTCCTTGTCTGAATCCTATATAATCTCAATTCATCCCTAGTACTACCACGTTTAAAGTTCCATTCAACACTAGAATATTTATGTTGGGCCAAAGTTTCGGCCAATTTGGCTTCCTTCACGGTTAATCCCTCAGTCTTAAAAGTTATTCCATACAATCTGCCGAAGCTTTCAATGATTTGGGATGCCAACTCAGTTGGACCCATTATTACTCCTAATTCCTCCAATGAGCAGACCTTAGCTCTCAGTTTTTCAGCATAGGACCCTCTCAAACCATCGGGAATCTTTAATACCGATTCCAGATCCAGCGCTGAAAATTGGAGAAGAATTGAACCATGCTGCAAAAAAGAACCTTTTTGACGATATTGGGCGCTCCCGACTAACTTTCGCCCCTTAACGGTAAGTTCACACCAGGAGGGAGCATCAAAACAAGCTCCTGTAAATCCACGTTTATCGGCTCCTTGGTCTAATTCCACATCCACATTAAAAACTTGAAGAGCATCAACAAAGACTCGCGAAATATATAGATATGAATCCTTTAAGTTTCCCGGCAGACCATCTTTAACTCCGGAGATCACCGAATAAGTAAGCTCTTGATCATGAAGAACGGCCCGGCCACCAGTATTCCTCCTAACCAAGCCATACCCTTTAGAATCTAGATTGTCGGTATCAATTTCTCGGTCCACAGCTTGGAAGTAACCAATCGACACCGTAGCGGGAGCCCATCCATAAAATCGAAGTGTTGGCGGGCTTTCCCCATTCAAATAATTTGTAAAAATAGCCTCATCAACCGCCATGTTCCAAGCCGGATCAGACACTTGGTAGGCCAACACTCTCCAATCCATTATTTTTCCCCAATCAACTTAGCATACACGTCCGGTTTTAAAAGCCCCTCCAATTCTTCCATCTCCTCAGGTTCGATTACCGTAATCCAACCTTTTCCGTAAGGATCTTGGTTAACCAATTCCGGGCTGTGTTCCAAGGTATCGTTTACCTCGATCACTTCGCCGGATATTGGAGCAAAGATCTCGGAAACCGCTTTTACCGACTCAATAGTAGCCATTGTTTCTTTAATTTTTACTTTTTCACCCGCTCCAGGAAGATCAACGAATACTATATCTCCCAATTCTTTTTGGGCATAATCCGTTATTCCCACAATTACTTTGCCGTCCTCAATTTTTACCCATTCATGTTCAGAAGTGTACTTTAAATCTTTCGGCAACATTTGATTTACCTCCCTTAGTGAAAGCTACTTCGTTGAACTTCCTGATAAATAGAATGTTCCTGATCAATTAGCAATCAATACTGTTTCGAACCTTACTATTTTAAATAAAGTCTAATCATCATTTCTTTTCGACGACTTTCATAAGTTTCCTTCCGTTATGTTAAATTATCGGCGAACTTCGCGGAATAACGCACACTGACTATCGTCTTTTCATATAATAAATTGATTTCCCGCCCGGAAAGGGGGTTGCTGGTTGATTAAAATTTTAGAAACTATCTTAAACCCTTATCTAAAAAAAACAGGGAAAACGATGATTTTAATCTGGCGTAGAAAAAAAGCAGTTATTTAAGGGTTAGATTTTTTTCCTAGATCCGGTAAACAACCTGCTTATAACAGATTTGCCGGATTAAAGTTTATTAGAAAGCCACGGCCTGGGGCCATGGCTTATTTTATGGTGTTTATTCAATCTTTATGATTTAAAATAAAAAACCATTTATTGTTTTCTAAAGAAAGTTTCGAGTTTAAGGGCAGTTTCCAGTAACCAGCCCCCTTCTTTAGCTTCATCATGGGCCAGTAATAGTAGAGCGCGCATTCTAGTTTTAACTGATTTACCGAATAAAGCGCGTCTAATAAGTTGGTTTTTGGTTCCATCGTTAATAAGCTTAATCATTTCCTCCGTCTTAAATCTAAACAAAGATATTCAAAAAACATTTTTTTGGATTATTCTCCTATTAATCAAGTTTGCCATTTTTGGCATTAAATATACCCCGGATTTCAGCAGGAATTATTTAGGAATTGCAGAAGTAACGTCAATGTACTTTATGTTAAATGATGAAAGGAATAATAAATGTCTTTGCCCAGAAAAGTCAAATTCTCTGATCCTCTAGCTTATTTTGGTAGGAATATTACAACTGGATTATTTCGCTTGGGAGAATTGATTCAAATTTATCTCAAAAGCTTTAAAGCGATTTTTTTTAAGACAATCTTTTGGAAAAATACCATCATCCAAATGGAACAAATCGGGATTCGTTCCCTTCCGATCGTTTCGATATTTTCGTTATTTACCGGAATGGTTTTTTCTTTACAACTCGCTAAGATTTTCTCAACCTTCGGTTTGTCTTCCCAATTAGGCCAGGCGCTAACTTTGGCTTTTGCCCGTGAATTATCTCCCGTATTAACCGGTGTGGTAGTAGCTGGACGGGTTGGTTCATCGATCGCTGCGGAAATTGGTTCCATGAAGGTTACCGAACAAATTGAAGCCTTGGAAACCATGTCAACCGACCCCATCGATTATTTAGTAGCGCCAAGAATTGTAGCCGCCGGATTTATGCTTCCGGTATTAGTTACTTATGCCAATCTAATCGGTATTATCGGAGGAGTGGTTGTAGCCACTATTTATGCTAGTATCCCGCCGACTAATTTTGCAGACGGTGTTTTAACTTTCGTGACTTTCTGGGATTTTATCGGCGGTTTAATCAAAGCTCTCTTTTTCGGACTAATCATTGCCGGAGTCGGAACTTATAAGGGACTATACACCGAAAACGGGGCAGTAGGCGTCGGCAAGGCCACCACCGAAGCAGTTGTGGTTGCCACGATAATTATTTTTATCATCAACTATTTTCTATCAATGATGTTATATAATTTGTAAAGCGAAATATTTTTTAGATAGGTGCGGACAATGTCGGTTATTTCTTTAGTTAATCTTCATTATCAAATTGACGGTCAAGTTATTTTGACCGATCTTAATTTGGAATTTAAAAAAGGGGAAACTTTTGTGATTATGGGACCCAGTGGTTGCGGTAAAAGTACTTTACTTCGCTTAATCATGGGGTTGGTCAAACCTACCGCCGGCTGGATTGAAATTGACGGTGTCAATACCAGTATCTTATCGAAAAAAGACTGGCAAGTACTACGTCGTAAAATGGGAATGGTCTTTCAATCGGCAGCTTTATTTGATTCAATGACTGTCTTTGATAATATCGCCTTCGGTTTACGCCGGGAGAAGATGTCCGAACCACTCATAAAGAACCGTGTGTTAGAAGTGCTTTCCATTGTTGGGCTTGACCACAGCGTGGCTGATAAAATGCCGGCTGATTTAAGCGGAGGTATGAAAAAAAGGACCGCTATCGCTAGGGCAATTGCTTTCGAACCGCCAATCCTTCTTTATGATGAACCAACCACCGGTTTAGATCCAATTATCGCCGATACCATTAATGACTTGATCTGTGAACTCCAAGACCGTCTCGAAATTACGTCTATTGTAGTCACTCATGATATTATCAGCGCTTTAAAAGTTGCCGACCGGGTCGGCCTACTCTATGAAACGGATCTCGTGGAAGTAAAAGAACGGGCCGACTTGAAACAGGCTGAGCATCCGTTAATGAAAGAATTTCTTAAGAATTTTAAATCGGCTATTTAGCCTATTTTGATTAGGAGGATATTGATGCAGATCCATAGTCCTGAAACAAAAGTAGGGCTTTTTACTTTAATCGCTTTAGGTGTACTATTCGCAGTCTTTTACTGGTTGAACGGCACAAAACTTTTTCAAAGAGGTTATGAAGTCGAAGCCGTTTTCGAACGAATCGAAGGTTTGCGGCCAGGGGCGCCGGTAAAGTTTAACGGGGTCGATATTGGCAGGATTAACCGGGTCTATTTTGAAAACTACCAGGTCATTGTTACTATGAGAATTCAACCCCAATTTGAGATTCCTCAAAATACCAAAGCAGTTATCGCAGCCGCAGGACTCGTAGGCGATAAGTATTTGGAGTTGGTAATTACGAAACCGGGAGAATCCGTTATTGATGGTAACCGGATCAAAGGCCAAAGCCCCTACTCCATGGATCAGTTGTTTGATACCGCTAATGGAGCCCTTGAATCCATTAAAGAGATTGCCGATTCAATTAAGGAATTAACCGATGAGGAACAGATCGGCAGTTTGAAAAATTCAATTGCCAGCATCAATCAGATCACCACTAATCTGGAAAATTTAACGGGCGGTCCTGAAGTCCGGCAATTAATTCAAAATTTGGATCTGGCTCTTTCTGAATTGACTCAGGCCGGTAGTACCGCCAATCGTTTCTTGACCGAACTTGAGGCTAACGGCGAAACCGCTGCCGAATTAAAAAAAGTCATGGCTAATGTAGAGAAAATCACAACCAGTCTCGATAAATTTACTGCAATGATGGCCACCAACGGGCCTGAAGTTGAATTATTGGTCCAAGATGCCCGCCAAACATTGCATACCATTAATAAGGCGGTTGATAATATTAATAAAGCCATTGAAGGATTGACCTCCGATGATAGGGAACCCTCCGAAGTCAGGCATAATCTTAAAGCCGCTGCCGAAGCAGCAGGCAAAATTTCCGAATATGTCGCGTCATTGAATGAATTTAGCATTAATAACAATATTGGCGTGGGCCATCAAGACGAAACGGGGCTGATTGTTGATTATCGAATGGATGTCAATTTAAATATAAAGAATATGTTATTGTTAGGTGTTGAAGATATCGGAGAAGCTAATTTAACCTCATTTCAAGTTGGTGTTAAATCCCGTAGCTCCCTTAGCCGTTTTGGTTTATACCGCGATGAAGTCGGTTTAGGTTTTGATTATTATCCAATCCCCAATTTGACCTTTGGAATCGATGTTTGGGATACTAAATCCGCTAATCTCGGCCTTTCTTCCGCTTACAACCTCAATGAAGATTGGGCGGTAAAATTCTCCGCTTTTGAAAACTTAGATACCACTGATCGAAGTTGGACGGTGGAATGTTGGCGCAAGTTTTAAACCGTTATAAATTATTATCTATTGGTAAAAGGTTGACGTATCTTTTCCAATTCACGGGTTAGTATTGGAACGAGCAACGCTAAACTAATTATTTTGATCCATTCACCAATAATCATAAACGGTAATCCCGGTAAGATGGCGGCCATTACCACCAATTCGGAGCCGAAAAAAACAGCGGCCAATGGGATATATCCCAATCCAAAAAGATAAATTACAAATATGCCGGTGAATGAAGCGATTAGAACACTAATATAATCCCGTTTAAACCATTTGAGACGATAAAGAAAACCGGCCAAATAAGAACCGGGAATAAACCCTAATAGAAATCCGAAAGTTGGTTTCATCAGGTATCCAATTCCCCCTCCTCCCGAAAAAACGGGGAATCCAATCAATCCCATTAATAAGTATAATGAAGGGACCAACAAACCTACTCTCGGTCCCAGTAATAAACCGGTTAAGACCACAGCCAGCGTTTGCATAGTAATCGGAACGGGTCCAATCGCCAGGCTCAACCGGGCGCTGATTACCACCACAGCCACCATTAATGAGGTTAGAACCAGATCAAATATTTCCTCTCCTACCGTTAATTTTTTCATCCGGCTCATTCTTCCTCCGTATTTTGGATTATCTCTCCGGCGTATACCCGGATCATCGACCCTGACGGTTCTTTGAGCCAAAGACTGCCGTCGTCATCCAAATCCACCGCTTCTCCGCTCAAAGTCCGATGATAGCCCTGATTAATCCGAACCGTCTTGCCTAAAGTAGCTGAATTTTTCTTAGCATAAGCCACAATTTCTAAAAGACTGCCATTAGGTAAACGATCGTAATTTATTTCAAAAATTCTTAGAAACTCTTGTAAAATCATTCTTCGGGATAGATCCGAACCTTTAATCATCTGCAGTGAAGCAACTAACGGTTTTAATTCATCCGGAAATTCCTCCGCCCTTTGGTTGACATTTAACCCTAAACCGATGATCAAATAATTAATCATGTCTGCTTCTCCATTGACCTCAGCCAAAATCCCGGCTAATTTCCGGCCGTCAAAGACCAAGTCATTAGGCCATTTTACTTGAACTTGGATCTTCGTAACATTATAAATCGCCTGAGCCATGGAAACCGCAGTCAAAATTGTCATTCCAGCCAGTTCAGAAGGGTTTATCTTTGGCCTTAAGACTAAACTAAAACAAAGCCCTTTACCCGGCGTGGAAAACCAACTTCGGCCTAAACGGCCACGGCCTTGAGTTTGAGATTCAGCTAAACATAAACCTCCTTCAACCGCGCCTTCTACAGCCAGTCTTTTAGCCCAACGGTTGGTGGAGTCGGTTTCCGGTTGAAAATGAATCTCCCTCCCGAACCGCTTCGTCTTTAACCCTTCTAAAATTTCAAACGGGTTTAGCTCCGGGGTCTTAGTTAAACAATACCCCTTCCGCGGGGAAGAACTTATCTCATAACCCATTTCCCGTAGTTGGTTAATTTGTTTCCAGATGCCAGCCCTAGTGATACCGGAAATTTTAGCCAGGGTTTCGCCTGAGACATAATTCCCCAAATGTTCCTTTAGTACTTTAATAATTCTTTCCACCATTTAGTCACCACCATCGAAAGTATAGCTGTCCCAACAATAAATGTCAACTCGATCTATTTTCTTGGTTTACAATTAATGATTTATAAAAAAACGGCAGCCATCGGGTTGCCGTTTTCATGGTCTTATTTTTCCCTCCCGCCAATGCTTGCGGCAGAGTGAGATATAACTTTCATTCCCTCCAATTTGAATCTGTTCGCCTTCATAAACCGGCTTGCCATTTACCAGCCGGGTATTCATGGTCGCTTTTTTACCGCACCAACATATTGTCTTTAACTCCTCAATACTGTCGGCAAACGAAAGCAAGGCCTCACTCCCGGGGAATAATTCTCCCTTGAAGTCAGTCCTCAAACCGTAGGCAATTACCGGAATATTGTAATCATCCACGATCCGACAAATCTGGAGCACTTGTTCCTTAGAGAGAAATTGAGCTTCATCAATAAGTATACAATTTACCTCTTCATCCGTTACTAGGCCTATTAGATTTGTGTCTTGATTAATAATCATCGCGTCACTCTCAAGTCCGACGCGGGATTTAATCTTTACCGCGCCGCACCTGTTGTCAATAGCCGGTTTGAGTAATAATACCTTTTGGCCCCGTTCCTCATAGTTATATTTAACTTGCAACAATTGGGTGGTTTTCCCGGCATTCATCGCCGAGTACCGGAAATAAATTTTCGCCATCGAATGTCACCTGTCGGAACTATTATCATTTTGTTATAGCTAAACCATCAACTGCTAAATTGTAGTCAAAACCATTAAAATTCCTTGCTAATTTCAAATTCGGCCGCTTCAACGACCCCACCAACCGGAGGTTGTGGTTTTCTAACTCGAACCGTAATGCTCTTCAGGGTGTATTTTTTTCCCAAACGGTTTAAAATGGCTAATGCCATTCCCTCAATTAGGGAAAATTGTTCAGTCTCCACTATCTTTCGAACGGCTTCATAAACATCCACATAATTGACGGTCAGCTCTAGATCGTCCTTTAAGCCGGCCTCAGTTAAGTCGGAGACCAACTCAACATCAACCTCGATCTGTTGTCCTAATTTTCTTTCTTCAGCATAAACCCCATGATAGCCAAAGAAAATCATCTTCTTCAATGTTAATTTGGTAGAATTCATCGTACCTCCTTTTCTCACCCAATTTTACCCCATTTAACTGCCCTTGTGAAGATCACTTATTGTTAATCCCGAAAAGATTGACAAAACTCTAAACCAAAAGTAAAATAAGGATAAATTAATACCGGAATGGTTAGAAATAAGGGTGATCTTGATGAAAACCGCTGATTATATAAATGAGATCAATCAACTTCGCATTCAAAAAAAAGCGCTGATCCTAGCGCATAATTATCAAAACGATGAAGTCCAAGCGCTAGCCGATATTGTCGGTGATTCATTGGCCTTGAGCCGGGCGGCGGCCGACTCTCAAGCTGAAGTCATTGTCTTTTGCGGGGTCCATTTTATGGCCGAAAGCGCCGCTATCTTGGCGCCGGAAAAAACAATCCTTTTCCCGGCGGAAAACGCCGGTTGTCCTATGGCGGACATGGCTGATGCCGACGAAGTCCTCAAATGGCGAAAACGTTACCCTAAAGCCGTTGTGGTTGCCTATGTAAATACCTCCGCTGCTGTTAAAGCAGTCAGCGATTATTGCTGTACCTCGGCCAACGCTGTAAAACTGGTTAAAAACATTCCCGAATCGGAAATTATTTTTCTACCCGACCAGAATTTAGGCAGCTATGTAGCTAAACAAGTTCCCGACAAAATCATCCATCTATGGCCCGGTTATTGTATCACCCACCATCACGTAGAACCGGAGTCAGTCACCGCTATTAAAGAGCTTCACCCGGATGCCCCGGTTCTGGTCCATCCCGAATGCCGCCCTGAAGTAACAAAGTTAGCGGATTTTGTGGGCAGCACTTCACAGATTATTAGTTATGTTAATAATTCTGCCCGGAAAAAATATATTATCGGTACTGAAATGGGAGTTATCTACGGACTTCAAAAAGAAAATCCCGCTAAAACTTTCTACTTATTAACTAAAGGATTGGTCTGTCCGAATATGAAACAGACCACCGTCGCTAAAGTCCTTAAATCCCTTCAAACCATGCAACCAGTTGTTCAAGTACCCTCTGAAATTAGGATCAAAGCTGAACAAGCTTTAAACCGGATGCTGGAATTCCTTTAAAAAGGTGGCGCTCATGCAAACTAATTTTCCGGCCAGCCCCCCTTCCCTTAAGGATAGGGCTCCATATTTAGTCATTGGCAGCGGAATCGCGGGTTTATATACTGCGCTGGAATTGAGCAAATCTGGTCCGGTAATCTTGATTACCAAATCAAAGCTTTCCGAAAGCAATACCACCTATGCTCAGGGTGGTATTGCTGCGGCAATCGGTAACCACGATTCCCCCGAACTTCATTACCAGGACACCATTATGGCCGGGGCCGGTTTATGCGTCTCGGATTCAGTTTTAACACTTGTCCATGAGGGTCCCAACCGGGTTAAACATTTAATTGACTTAGGGGTCCCCTTTGACCGCTCCGAAACAAATCAGTTGGCTTTAACCCGCGAAGCGGCTCACAGTCGGCGTAGGATCCTTCATGCCGACGGCGATGCCACTGGCCGCGAAGTAACCTATAGTTTAATCTCAAAAGTGCAAACAGCCAATATCAGAATTTATGAAGACCATTTTGCCTTGGCTTTAATTAAACAACAAGGAAACTGTTGTGGAGTAATAACCATTCATAATGATCAATATCATTCTTT
Source organism: Bacillota bacterium (assembly GCA_012728785.1). Lineage (GTDB taxonomy): Bacteria > Bacillota > UBA4882 > UBA8346 > UBA8346 > JAAYHS01. The sequence goes on from JAAYEK010000134.1 coordinate 13,104, forward strand.
CCTTGCTGCTGCAGTAATTTTATGTTCCGGCGGTTTGGGACAGATTTACGGCAAGACTACTAATCCTAAAATAGCTACCGGTGATGGGATCACCTTGGCTTATTATGCCGGAGCGGTATTAAGAGATCTAGAATTTATTCAATTTCATCCTACCGCTCTTTACCTGCCTCCGGCTCCCCCATTTCTAATTTCCGAATCAGTCCGAGGTGAAGGCGCAATCCTTCTCAATCATAAGGGTGTCCCATTTATGTCTAAATATCACCCACTGGCCGAATTGGCCCCCCGAGACATTGTAGCTCGGGCTATTTTTGCTGAAATTGAAAAAACCGGCAACGACTGTGTTTATCTTGATTTAGCGCGAATCGGCGTCCCAACTATCAAGAGACGTTTTCCTAACATCTATAATGAATGCGCCTCCTATGGGTTGGATATTACCACCGAACCAATTCCGGTGGCTCCAGCCGCGCATTATGCCATGGGAGGTGTTGCCACCGATTTGTTCGGTAGAACCAATATCCCCTGTTTATATGCAGCCGGCGAAGTATCAAATACCGGAGTTCATGGCGCTAACCGGTTGGCCAGCAATTCATTATTGGAAGGACTGGTTTTCGGAGGTAGAATCGCCGATCATCTCCAAAAACTATCCCTCACTATTCCCGAACCCCATCAAGAATTCGAGATTTGTTATCCAAAGCTCTATACTTTATTCGAATCCGTTGAATCTGACTTGACCAAGCTCCATCAGATTACAGGTCACCATTTGGGAATCATCCGGGATCAAGGTGGCCTCTCCGAAGCTTATGATTTACTAGATCTTGAACCGCTTGCCAATCCTAAATTCCAATTAAAACCAGACTATTTTGAACTACAAAATATGTACTTAATCGCCAAACTGATAGCTAAATCCGCTCTTGTCAGAACCGAAAGCCGCGGTGGTCATTATCGGTCCGATTACTCCAAACCCAAAGCCAGTTGGCGTAAACATATTGAGTTTTGTGGCGAAAACATGGAGGTCAAAGAATGAACCCTATATTAATCAAAGAAATTGTCAAACAGGCCTTAGAGGAAGACCTGGGAATCGGCGATCTCACTTCGGATTCTATTTTTAAAGAAGATTTTAATACCAACGCTGTTTTTCGAGCCAAATCATCGGGTGTCATTGCCGGTCTGCCGATCGCGGTCGAGGTTTTTCAGCTACTCGATCCCGGTATAAACTTTACCGCCTTTGTTACGGATGGTGTCGTCGTCTCCTCCGGGGCTGAAATCGCCAAGGTTACCGGTCCGATTAAATCAATCTTGGCAGGAGAAAGAGTAGCGCTCAACTTTTTGCAACACCTTTCCGGAATTGCAACTAAAACCGCCGGCTTGGTAAAGCTGGTGGAAGAGTTCCCGGTCAAGGTGGTAGATACCAGAAAGACCACTCCTGGTTTACGAATTTTGGAGAAATATGCAGTACTCCAAGGCGGAGGTCACAACCATCGTTTTAATCTGGCGGACGCAGTGTTGATAAAAGATAATCATATCAAGGCTTGTGGATCGATTTTAGAAGCAGTAAAAAGAGCCAGGGAGGGGATTCCCCATACAATGAAGATCGAAATTGAGGTCGAGAATGAAACCCAAGTCAAGGAAGCCCTTGCAGCAAAGGTAGACATTATCATGCTCGACAATATGACCCCAGCGCAAATGGCCGTCATGGTCCGGTTAATTAATGGGAGGGCGATTGTCGAGGCTTCCGGAAACATCGATGAGTCCTCTATTAAAGCAGTGTCCGCCGCCGGAGTTGATATCATTTCCAGCGGCGCTATTACTCATTCGGTTAATGCCTTAGATATCAGTCTGGATATTTTGATCTAAAAAAAGAGGCTGTTGCAAAATGTAAAGTTTTGTTACAGCCTCTAATAATTTATTAAATCGGGTTATTGGCTCATTTCGTCCATCCGGGCCTTTTAAGCCTCGGCTTTTACCGTTTCTTCTTTCTCTTCTGATTTGGGTTTTTTTCCAATCAATTCTACAAAGGCTTCCCCTTCAATAGTTTCCTTCTCCAGCAAAGCATTGGCAATCTTATCAAGTAATTCCCGGTGTTCGATCACAATTTGTTTGGATTTTTCAAATGATTCATCCATAATCAGTTTGATCTCCCGATCAATGGCTGCCGCAATCTCTTCGCTATAATTCTTATCGCGGGAAATATCCCTGCCCAGGAAAACTTGTTCCTCATGTCCATGGCCGAAAGTCATATAACCCAAATTGTCGCTCATCCCATATTCCGTGATCATCCGGCGCACGGTTTTAGTGGACCGTTCCAGATCGTTACGGGCCCCGGTACTGATCTCGCCTAGAGCAACGACTTCTGCGGCCCGACCTCCCAACATGAACACCACGTTTTCTAATAATTCCGTTCTAGTGCTGTAATGTTTATCTTCAAGCGGTAACGCTAAAGTATAACCGCCTGCTTGGCCTCTCGGAATAATCGAAATCTTATGAATCGGGTCGACTGTCGGCATAAAATGTCCGACCAAAGCGTGACCCGCTTCATGAAAGGCGGTTAACTCCTTTTCCTTAAGGCTCATGACCCGGCTCTTCTTTTCCGGTCCGGCGATGACCCGTTCAATTGCATCTTCACAGTCTTTCATAAAAATTTTCTTTTTACCCCGCCTAGCCGCAAGTAAAGCTGCCTCATTCAATACATTAGCCAAATCAGCCCCGGTAAACATCGAAGTTTGACGGGCTAATACTTTAAGTTCTACTTCCGAGGCTAATGGCTTACCCTTAGAATGTACTTTTAGAATATCTTCTCTACCTTTAATATCGGGGATATCCAAGGTAACTTGACGATCAAACCTTCCCGGACGGAGCAGCGCCGGATCCAAAACATCAGGTCGGTTAGTAGCTGCCAGAATGATAATACCCGAGTTAGGTTCAAAACCATCCATTTCTACCAGTAACTGGTTTAAGGTTTGTTCCCGTTCATCATGACCACCGCCCAAACCAGCGCCCCGCTGTCTTCCCACAGCATCGATCTCATCAACAAAGACAATACAAGGAGCATTCTTTTTAGCCTGTTCAAATAGGTCTCTTACCCGTGAGGCTCCGACTCCGACAAACATCTCCACAAAATCCGAACCACTAATACTAAAAAACGGAGTTCCCGCCTCACCGGCTACGGCTTTGGCTAAAAGCGTTTTACCGGTGCCCGGAGGACCGATCAATAATACCCCTTTGGGGATTCGAGCGCCCAACTCGGTAAAACGTCGGGGTTGACGTAAGAACTCAACAATCTCCACCAATTCTTCTTTTGCTTCGTCTTCTCCGGCCACATCATCAAAGGTAGTTTTGGTTTTATCCTCTGCATGAAGCCTAGCGCGACTTTTTCCAAAGGAAAGCGCTTTGTTGCCGGTATTTTGCATCTGATTGATTAGAAAAAACCATAGAATAACGATCATAATAATGAATCCCAAGTTGGGAAGGAGCATCGCCCACCAACTATTACCGCTAGTGGCGAAAGAAACTTTAACCCCTTGATCCTTTAATTGTTGGTAATATAACTCAGGATGATTGATCGGCCCTTCGGTGCGAAACTTCTTATAGGTCTCTTCATTCTGCTTGCCTTGAATTGTTCCATCATTATTATTAATGGTGGCTTCGGTAATTTTACCTTCTTCAACCCTGACGATGAACTCGTTAAAACTTATGTCTTCAACTTGGTTTGGGCTCTTCATAAAATTAACTACTAAAAATAATGCGATAATCGCCACCAAAAAATAGATCATAATTTCGCGGATAATCTTAAGCATGTAAACCTCCCTTCGGCATTTAGCCATGTCAAATATTATACCATAGTCAAAATTTGAATACAACTTAACTACTTAACTACTTACCTATTGTTAATCAGACCGAATCGGACCAAATGAAATATGCCAAAAATCGATGGAACGGTCGGTAATTTTATATAATTCATTCAGCCGATAACCTAAGACCCAAGCAATCTGGTCATCAGCGGTAACTAAAAGGGGGATACCGGTCCGTTTTTCCCGCGGTACTTTCCGGTTAATAAAAAAATCATGCAGTTTTTGACAACCAGGCGCCCCTAAAGGATGGAACTTGTCGCCATAACGCCAAAATCTGAGATAAAACGGTAATTTGAGCCGAGTAATATCCAAATAAGCTTCATGTTTACCGACTTCGTTCCAGTTTGGAATATAATTATCTTTTTCAACCCTAATCTCTAAATCAAGTTCAGGAATTACGGTCACTCCCGGAACATTCAACCGAAATCGTTCCGCCAGAGTTGGAATCAATCGCTCTTTTTTTTCAAAAAAAATTGCTCCTTCCAGCTTATGAGCTAAAATTTTTTTTGATAGTTGGACCGTTTTAAAATGATGGTTTTCGTTAATAATCTTATCACGCAGTTTCAGTAAGGTCACCGACTCCAACTGTTGCTGGGGTTGGATTTCCCGTAAAACTCGTTTCAGAAGATAATATTGGAGATAAGCCGGGATGCGCAAAAATTCCTCAATAACGATTCCTAATTGTTCCTCCCGGATTATCGTTAGTCTTTCCCATTTTTCCTCTAAAAGTGCCTCCATTAATTCCTGCTGTTCCCGGGCTAAACGTCCCAAACGGATTAAGGCGGAACTAAGATTAGGATTGTATGCTGTTTCTAGCTCCGGAATTAATTGCAATCGTATTTTATTACGGACATATACCGATTTCCGGTTTGACGAATCTTCCAACCATGAAAGATTATGCCTTAAAGCATATTCACGGATCTCCTCCCGCGATACTTCCAAAAGCGGTCTGATAAAAATATTATCTCGGATAATCGGCATCCCAGCTAAACCATCAATCCCGGTACCACGAATCACCCGGTAAAGAATGGTTTCGGCTTGATCATCCCGATGGTGACCAAGGGCTACCTTTGCAGCGTCAATCTCCTCCCTAAGGCTTATAAATATTTTATAACGTTCTTCCCGGGCTAAAAGTTGCAATGATTGCGGTTTTTCCCTTAACCGTCCAGGAATATCCAGAGTAACTTCTTTGGTTTTTAATCCCCAATGATTGCCAATTTTATGTAGAAGCTCGACTTCACGGATATTTTCGGCCGGCCGGAGTGAATGGTTGATATAAACCACCCATAATTCCAACTCATATTCCACTAATTGATGTAAAATATGAAGCAAGCATAGAGAATCAATTCCACCGGAAAAACCCACTATTACCCGGTCGCCTTTGGCCAGTAAGTCATGGTTTCTAATGGCAGCCTTAACTTTTTGCAGCAAATCAAACACCTCAAAACTGGATCTTCGCTTCTCTAAAAAAAAATCCTTGTTACAAAATTCTAATTGTTTTAGTATCTCCAAAAAAAATCCCGGCCTAAACCGGAATTAAAAATAAAAGGAATTTGGATTGGGATTGTGATCTTAAGTAACTTATTTAAAATAACTCTTTTTCTAAAAAATGGAGTACAATTACAGTCATATCGTCCTTACAGATCCCTTCTTGGTTGATTCGTGCTAAATTCAACAAATATTCACCCAACGCCTCCGGACCAACAACTTCGACTTGACGGAGGGCCCTAATCATCCAATCTTCTTTTCCCACCTCGATTTTACTGTCTACTACGCCATCGGTAACCATGATAATCAAATCACCCGGTTGTAATTGAACAACAGTCCGCTCTAGATCAACCGAATTCAGGATTCCTGCTGGAAGAGACGTAGATTTTAAACTCCAAACCTCTCGCCCTCTTTTTATATAAGTAGTGGCTGCGCCGATTTTAATGAATTCAGTCTTTCCGGTGTAAAGATCCATTAATGTCAGATCAACAGTTGCGAAGGATTCTTCCGGGGAGCGCAGTAATAAAACTGAATTAATCATCCGCACCGCAAAATCTCGATCGACTCCACTTTCCAATAGTTTTTCCAAAATGGAAACCGTAGCGCTGCTTTGAACGGCCGCCTTATTTCCGTTCCCCATTCCATCACTTAAAATAGCTACAAAGTGACCGTCTTTCAACTCATTAAGAGCATGATCATCACCCGAGGCATCATTCCCATCTTTTGGTAGTTTGCAAACAACCGTCCTGACCTCATACGGATATACCGGCGTCAAACAATAACTGCACTCACTGTTCTCCAGTTGACAATTCCGCTCCCAAACTGCGTAATCCTCACCTAACAATTGGCACATTAATGGTGTCATCAAATATTGGCATTCCCGTTTCCGATTGCAACTTTTTTGTTTAACCCTGATCTCCACTCTCTGCTCTCCCAAACCAAGGACAGAAATTTCTTTAATATTAATACCTGCTCGGTTCAAACAAGTCATTAATCGGCTTTCAATCTCAGCTCGAAATTCAGGGTCGGCGGTGACTTCTACCGCTAATTTATTAATAATTTGGGCCATCCCCTGTAATTGGTTGGCGAGAAAGGACTTACTCTCATCTAATTTGCGCCGCCAGTAATAATCAGATTGACATCTTTCAAACAAATGATTAACTGTGGTCAAGAGTTTGAATTGTTGAAAACAATTCTTGGCTAAACGGCCTTTTATATGTTTGGTATTAACTTCACCATAAAGCTCGGCTAAAGCCAGTAAATCAAATAATTCCCGGTAAGTTGAATAAAAATTTTCTCCCCAACAAGTCTCATAACCGTTACATTGCTGGCAGTTCTTGGTGCAAACTTGGTCGAGCATTGTATAAAGGTCCATTTTTTGAACTATCGGTTCTAGTTCGGGCTCTTCATTAAAGGACTTGGCTATTTCGGTGAAAATAGAGGATAAATCATTTAAACGGGTTAAGATTAATTAGCGGACACTGTTGTTTTCCAATACCGGATCAACCGGCCTATTATCACTAGGAAAATAATTAGTAATCCGTGTCAAACAGCTTTTGGGTGTTACAATCAAAGCACCTAATCCGAATGACCAGGGAAGGATTTGGTCAATTAACGCTACTTCGGGCTGCAAATATTGAAATATAAAGTAACAACCTAACCCTATCCCTATGGTTGTCCCCCATTTGCCTAAATTTTTTAGGAACCCTCCCCAAAATCCTATCAGGCTATACAGGGTGATCATCGCCGTTAAACCGCCGGTTGCTATTCCGATAACCATACCTAATGAAACTCCCATGGCTGCTCCAACTCCTCCTCCACCTAAGTACGCGACAAATATCAGAACCATACTGGCTACCAGATCCGTTAGGGGCCAAGCATCGATCATTAGCTGATCAGTTCCGCCCACTGATAATAATAAAATTACTGCTAAAGCTACTACCGCTTTTTTTGATTTTCTAAACGGGTTACTGATAAAGTCCAGACCAACTTGAAAAATTCCAGCCAGTAAAAAACTGATAGTTAATTCTAGCGCCACTTTTAGGATATTATTGAGACTAGGTTCAAGCAAAACGCCTAAGGCTGTACTTAATAGGGCCCAGATTATGAAGACCGATATTTTTGACGATTTTTTTTGACCACCCGCGATCATCTGTTGTAACAATGTAAATAAAGCAACTACACCTGTAATTCCGATACTCTCCCAAAAACCTCTAACAGTCAAGCTTCCCAATAATAAGCTGACCCATAACATAATCCGAGCCGGTACTTTTTGTTCGCGATTAACAAGGCAATACCCGATACCGGCAGGATAAATTATACCTAACAAGGAAAATCTACTTAATAAAAATATGATACCGGTTTCAAACAAAATTTTTAATAAATTAATATACCAGTTGGTTTTTCTCTTCCGGGAAGACTGCCGAAGAACTGTGGGAGAAATGTAACTACTACTAAAATTTTTTCTTACCGCAGTAGAAAGTTCAATGGCCACCTTCTCAACAACCACCCTCCTTTTTGACACTCACGAGAATCAGTATATCATTTCCCTTTCGATTACTATGTCGTTTTTTCAAAGGATTTCCCACTGATTTTCCTTAGTTCTTCTTTAAAAACCATCATAAATTCAGAACAAAGAAAACTTGTCCGGTGATAACGGGTAAAAAAGGTAACGAATTTTACAGATTTGTAATTTAATTGTTTTAGAAATTTAAATTATTTTTTTGCAGCGGGAATTTTCTTTATCAATAACAAAAGGACTGCCAGGCAAAAATAACCGAATAGCGGATAAAACTTAGTTACTAACTTGCCAAAGCCAATCTGGCCGATTAAAATCCCAATTATGGTTAAAATTATTACATAAGATCGGAATTTTAATCCGGTTGATGCCGCTAACCGTTGGGCTACACCATAAGTATTTGCCAGTAACGTGGTTAACATTTCACACCAAAGTATTAAAGCATACATCCAATAGAGACAATCACCGCCCAATCGGGCCAAATCCACCATCGGTAGCTGGCTCCCCCGTAAATGCGGGAAATGAAAAATGAGTGACCAGTAAATCAGTCCCGCCATTGCCCCAAGAGTAAGACTTCCCAGCCATCCCCCTAATTTCAAATGAGATGCCGAAGGATATCTCCGACATAAAGAAAGTAAAACCGGGACTGCCAAAACCAAATTATAGGAAGAATATTGAACCGCCGCTAGTAGCCAATTAAAATCAGCGCTTTTCCACAAAGATACAGCGCACCGGTTTTGAATAGCAAAAAGCGAAACCGTTAACGCACCGCAAAACATCAAAGGCACAATAATTAAGTTTGCAGTAATTAATCCGGAAAGTTCTTTAAATAAAATCATCATTACTATTAATGCGCTTAGCGCAATCCCGATCCAATAACCAAATCCTAGTTCCTCAAATATTGCGCCACATCCCGCGAACATTACCCCAATCAAGATGACGAAAAAGACCGAAACGATTAAATCGGCGATTCGGGATAAAGCCGGTCCCAGGCAAACCTCAAAAAATTCTTTATATGATTTTGGCCGAATGGCGAGGCCGATCCGAAATACTCGCTCCCCAAAGAATCCTAATATTAAAATCGAACAAAACACTCCCAAACAACCTTGTAAACCCTGTATAGTAAAGAATCGGAATATTTCTTTCCCGGAAGCGAAACCGGCGCCAACCACCGTTCCTACAAAAGTCGCAGCTATTCCGGGAACAATTGGCAATCTTTCAACTTTGGGTGATAACTTCATTGAAACCACCATCTTTGACGGACCGGCTTTAGATTGATCAAATCAACTTCATTAACCAGCCGTTCCTGATAATAGTAGCCTATTATTCCTAATTTTTGACCGGGGTTAATCGGCGCTACCGTCGGGTTATCAAAAATAGTAACTTTGGGAATTATTAAATCCATTTTATCTTTATGGGCAACCGCATACAAATCAGAACGCGGGTATAAGTTTATATCCTTAGGCCGGCCGTTTTTGACTCTAACTTTAGCTACACTTCTGTGGGTAGTTGCGATTTTGATAATATCGAATTCTCGAAAACCATACTCCAATAAACGCTGGCAGTCTCCCCAACGATCCCCCGAGTTTAAAACCACTGCAATCAGTTGTTTGTTGTCTCGAGTGGCTGAAGCGACCAAACAATGTCCCGCTTCATTAGTGGTCCCGGTTTTAACACCATCGGCCCCTTCCAAATACCACAACAACCGGTTAGTATTCCTAACCTCAATAGCCTTCCGGCGCTCGACCCATTCAACTAAAGCTGTTTTCTGCTTGACCAAATTAGCGAACCGTCGGTTAGCCAGCCCGTACCTGGCCATTAGAGCCAAATCCAAAGCGGTAGTATAATGAGATGGCGCCCTTAATCCGTGAGGGTTACGAAAATTAGTATTAATGGCCCCGATCTCTTTCGCTTTTAAATTCATAAATTCAATAAAAGCTTCAATGGTGCCGGCTACTCCCTCGGCAACAGCCATACTTCCGTCATTTCCCGAACGAAGCATCATCCCTTCCAACAATTCTTTCAGACTTAGCCGATCCCCCGTTTTTAAGTGAATCGTCGACCCTCCAGTCTGGGCCGCTCTTCTGCTAACCGTTACGATTTTGCGGAGATCGCCCCTTTCCAAAGCAACAATCCCAGTCATAATCTTGGTAGTACTAGCGGGTGCTCTACGTTGTTCCGCATTTCGGGCAAAAAGAATCGCCCCACTCTTGGATTCAATTAGGATACTGGCGGCGGCATGAACTTTCGGTCCTTGGTCTGAACCGGGCAAAAAAACTAAGGGTGGGAATTCCGGCCTCAAACGGTAAGTATCGGTTACTACAGGTTGATTTGCTTTTTGCCAAACAAACCAGGTTAGCAGCGGTACTAAGGCTAATACCACCAATATTATTTTTTTCCTAAAAAGAATTACGACCATTATTAATGCCCTCCGTCAGTAAACATATTAAAAAAGGGACATTTTAATAACTGTTTTCAGATCAGAAAATAAAAAAACCCCTCTCCAAACTATGAAAGGGGGTTTTGGTAATCATTTATATCCGGCCAACTAAAGCAGCTAAATGGATTAACATTGCAATGAGCTCAGTCACCCAGTTTCGCCTTAGCTTAATAAATTATTCCAAGGTCACTACCCGGTTATCATACTCAAAAACACCGGTTAAGTCTACATGTCCTGCTAAAGACTCCACTTCGTTACCTTCAATTAATATTTTCACCTGGAATACCTCCGGCAATTTAGTCAAAGTATTGACGATGGACGCAACCGCCAGATACTCTCCTTGGGCGCCTACATTTAACCGAGTCGCTTCCCGGTTTAGATTAACAGTCGCTAACCCGTTTTCGAGTTTATAATCTAAAAGCTTAGTCTCCGGAGCAAAGACCGGAGTTAATTCGGAACCAGGGGGTGGACCAGCGAATAATGCTTTCAAGGCTTGCAAATGTTGAGCCTCGTCTTGGCCAACCGGTACTAAGACGGGTTTTAGATAAAAATTAGTGGGAGTGGATTTAATAAAGAAGACAGCAATTTTAGCTTCTTTTGGCCGTAACTCTCGGTTGAGTCTTTGAATTTCTCCGCGTAGTTGGAAATCGTCAAAGATCAGCCACGCTATTCCGACCAATACGACCAGCAGCAAAACTATCAACAATGCACGGCGCATCCCAAACCTCCTCACCAATCCAAAAAAACTAGAACTTAAACTCAAAACCGCCCCGGTAGTTAATTTCCGAATCTCCAGGATTGTTAGGGTTATCATCATAGTTACTAACGTTCAAAACAACATTGGCTTTTTCGTTAATATGATATTTAAAAGTGTAATCGTGATAATAATAACCTTTAACATACAGAAGCGGGTCTAAGCTAATCGAGAATTTTTTCCAAGACCAGTTAAAATCACCCCGGAGAAACATATGAGGTTCCTCTAGATTATCTTCGTTATACTTCAGTTCCGGAACAACACCGGCATCGCCGCGAATCCCGGCGTAGATGTAGTGGTTCTTCGCCATTTGAATCTTTAAAGCCGCCTCATAGCGATCCCAATCCTTGTACTTATAATTAATGTCATAAAAACCGGCAATATTCAGGCTGTTCCCAAAAGGTATTATAAAATTAATACCTCCGTAAGTGAACGTTTCTTCAGTATCGGGGTCATATACTTGACCGGCCTTAATTCCAAAACGTTCCGATGGATCATAACGCAGTCCCAGTTTGGCTAATTCATCCTCATATACCCCGGTAATACTAAAGCCATTGGCTAAATGAAATTTCGCCCAACCGTATCCTCCGTCATTGCCAAGTAACATCACTTCATTTTGGGGTTTTTCCGCTTCGGCAAAAACCACAAATGCGCTACAGGTTAACAAACATAAGGTCAATAGCAGACAAAGAACTTTTTTCAATCCTAAAACGCTCCTTCCAAAATCAAACTCACTTCCGTTATTTCTAAACGCAATTTTCGTCAATTCGTTCCTAATAGGGTTTACCAAGTTCAATGCAGTTAATTTCGCGACAAAGTTAAATAATCCTTTTGATATTGAAAAAAGCTTCAATGAAATATGTAGCACTTAAGGAAGGTAACACCACAGAACCTATTTATTACTGGAAACAATTTTAAACGTTTCAATAAGAATTATCTCAAGGTTAGGTTTAAATATCCCGAAACGGACTCTCCGCTAACATCAACTCCCCAACATCAAAGTCCACCACCGCTGAGATTCCCTGGGGTAACGTCCATTGCTCCGAGATATGTCCAATAGGAAACCCATAGGCCATTGGGCATTTCAACTTAAACAACCTTTCATTAACAACCTTGATTAAATCAGCCTCCGGTTTGCCTTCACCCGGATTACAACGGCCGATGATTATCCCAACCACCGAGTCTAACGCTCCGGACAATAATAGCTGAGTCAACATTCGGTCAATCCGATAAGCGGGTTCTTCTGTCTCCTCTAAAAACAGAATTGCCCCTTTCAAGTTGGGGAAATAATCGGTTCCTAATAAAGAACTAACTAGCGCTAAATTACCCCCCAAGAGCGGGCCGCGAACTTTTCCCTTTTTAAAAACCAGATAATTCCGATTAACCTCCGGCCAAGGTAATGGCTCCGCCACCCCTTCTCCGGAAAGGATCTTGATAGCCTGGTTAACCGAAAAATCACTTTTTAAAGTCGTTAAAACCGGACCATGAAAAGACACCAGTTTGGTCCGCTGCCAAAGGCCCAATTCAATTCCGGTTATATCGCTAAATCCAATCAGGATCTTCGGATTTCTCGCGATTAACCCTAGGTATAAATCAGGCAACAACCGGGCGCTTCCATAACCGCCCCGCAAACACCAGATGGCCTCAATTGAATCATCCCACCAAAATCGTTCCAAATCCGCTCTGCGTTCCAAATCACTGCCTGCTAAATATCCCTCCCAGGGTCGAGCGGTCTCTCCCAAAACCGTTTGGTAGCCTAACTTTTGTAATAGCCCAACACTAGCTTCGATCTCATTATTATCCTTAACCGGACTAGCCGGCGCTATAATTCCAATTTTGCTTCCTAATGATAATGGCCTGCTTTTCAGCTTCTTCACTCCAGTATTCCCCCTGTTCAGATAATACCTCGAACAACATGAATTACATTTAGTTCCCCTTAAGGGATAGGTACCCATCTAGAAAATCCATCGATAGTGTTGGTTAAATATAAAATTATTTATCGATCAACTAAAAAAATGATCGATAAAAACTAAAAATGCTAATACTAAAACCTATCAGGTAAAAATTATTGTGTTTATTATTTAAAGTCAACTTATTCTAAGCGGAGCTAATCATGAATTTTTGGAACGGTTTGAAAAAAGTATTTCAGTTTGGCGCCAGGGGAAGACAGTTCTCATTGGGGAATAAATCCTGGAATAGGCCAAAGCCAAAAAAACCAAAGCCGGAACCATTATTTAGAGACTTGGAAGCAAACCAAAGGCTTTTAGAAAAGATTTTTGAGTTGCCAACCAATCAAGATGTGGTAATTAGGGACTTTTCGATCCCAAGCTTGAAACAAAAAGCCCTCTTAATATATATAGATGGCCTTTCCGATCGTAATACCCAAAGTTTTGCTATTTTACAACCGTTGATGATTCTTGGTCCCGATGAAGCTGTTAACGGTAAAGATCCAGTCACTCTCGCCTATCAAACGTTACTCCCCGGTCATCAGTTACAAAAGACCGCTAGTTTAAGTGATGTTGTGGACGGGATATTGGATGGTTCTTCCGCCCTCCTTATCGACGGTTCGGATCAAGCCTTAATTATCGAAACCAAAGGATGGGAGCACCGGGGGGTGGACCGGCCCAACAATGAACCGGTAGTCAGAGGACCGCAGGAAGCATTTGTAGAAAGCTTTCGGGCCAATACCGCTAGTGTCCGGCGGTATGTTAAAGATCCAAAATTGGTTACCGAAATCTTCAGAGTCGGCAAGCGGAGCCGGACGCTGGTCGCGGTGATGTATGTCAAGGATATTGCCAATGTTAAGTTGGTGGAAGAAGTAAAATACCGGATTCAAAGCGTCTCTGAAACCGTTGATTATATTCCGGAAACAGGGACCCTAGAGGAATATTTGGAGGATCATCCCAAATCCCTCATTCCCCAAATGTTGTCTACTGAACGTCCTGACCGTTTGGGGGCCTATATCCGCGAAGGCCATGTTGGAGTGGTGATGGCCAATAGCCCCTTTTCTTTGATCATCCCGACTACCTTCACCATCTTCCTCCATTCGGCCGAAGACTATTATTTACGCTGGCCTTTCGGAAACTTTTTAAGATTTATCCGGTCAATCGCTCTCTTCATCTCCCTAATGTTGCCCGCTTCCTATATTGCAGTCATCAATTATCACCAAGAGATGATCCCCACCGATCTGTTATTGGCGATGACCGCCGCTCGGGAAATGGTCCCCTTTCCGGCCATAGCTGAAATCCTACTTATGGAGTTCGCTTTCGAACTGATCCGTGAAGCCGGAGTCCGGATTCCCAGCGTCATCGGACCGACTATCGGGATTGTCGGCGCTTTAATCCTGGGACAAGCGGCAGTCGCCGCCTTCGTAGTCAGTCCAATTCTGATCATCATCATTGCCATCACCGCCTTAGCGTCTTTCGTGGTCCCCAACTACAACGCCTCCTTTGCGATTCGGATCTTACGGTTCTTATTTATTATCTTAGCCGGTTTTCTAGGGTTTTTTGGAATTGCCTTTGGACTCTTTTTATTAATTTTACATACCGTTACTATTACTAGCTTTGGAGTTCCGTTTATGACCCCAATTGTTCCTTATCAACCCCGGAACAAAGATCGGGTGATTCGGCCTCGAGCTTATGAACAGAAATATCGCCCCTTGTTTTTAAGGCCTTTGGATTGGATTCGGCAGGAAAAAAACCCCCGGCGATGGGATCGGCCCCAGAGTAGTATTGAGAAGGGAAGGGATGACCAAAATGAGCAGTGAAGAAAAGATCGGCCATCACGAGGCCTTATCGCTTTTAGTAATTATCCTTTCCGCCAAGGTCTTTTTGTCTTTCCCACGCAATATGGCTCTCCTAGGTGACGCGGCAGGGTGGATCATTGTTTTTCTCGCGGGGATCTATAGCTTAGTGGGTTACTTCTTCCTTTCCGCTTTATTAAAGAAGTATCCCGGTAAAAATATTATTCAAATTGCTCACCAGGTCAGTGGCGGCATTTGTGGCAAATTAATAGGAGCGGCGCTCTTCCTTTTTTTTCTGATGACCACCTCCTTGTACCTCCGCCAATTCGCGGAAAGTTTCATTTTGGCCATACTCCCCCGAACTCCCATCAGCGTCATTACCATTTTGTTCTTGATTCTGTTAGTCTACACTGCCCTATTGGGGGTTGAAACCCTTTCCCGGGTAGCCTGGTTATTGGGTCCTTATCTGTTGATTGCTTTAATTATTATTTTCTTGTTTTCCCTGCCCCAGATGACTTTTGACCATCTAGTCCCAGTCTTGGGACCGGGTCCGGTTCCGCTCATAAAATATTCCCTTACACATCTGTCTCTCTTTTCTGAAATTATCTTGTTCGGGATAATCGCTCCCTTGATCCGAAGCCGAGAGAAGATAAACCGAATTGGTCTCTATATTCTAGGGGTGGCGGTGGTCATTAATACCGGTGTTACCATCTTAACTACCGCAGTATTTAATTATGTAGAAACTCAAAAAATGGTCTTCCCCGTCTTCCAATTAACTCGGTTAGTCGCTTATGGCGAGTTTGTCCAAAGAGTAGAGGCGGTCTTTGTCTTTCTCTGGTTTTTCTGGGCTGGGATCCAGCTGAGCGGGTTATTCTATGGGGCCGTCACCAGTTTTGCCCAGACTTTTAGGATTAAAAACTACCGTCCCTTAACTTTACCCATCGCCGTTTTGACCTTTACGATCAGCTTAATCCCAGCTTCGATGACTGAGACGGTAGAATTGGGCGATTATACCACTTCTCCCTCATTAATAAGTAATTACTACTCAATCGCCGCTTTTGGCATACCTTTTCTATTGTGGCTAATTGCATTTGCTAAAAAACATTTAGGTGGCGTCACTAATGATTAAACGAGTCATCGTTATCGGTTTGTTAATAATGATAACTTTCCTAGCCAACGGCTGTTGGGATCGGCGTGAGTTGGAAAGCTTGGGGCTGGTTCAAGCTCTCGGGTTGGACTTAGGACCCGATCAAAAAGGAGTGACCGTAACCACTATGATCGCAATCCCATCCGAGTTAGGCGGTGAGGAAGGCGGCGGAGCCGGCGGCAAGCCCGGAGTCTTTTTGATATCCATGGATGCTCCCTCGATTTACGAAGCTTTCAACCTGATCAATACCACGGTTAACCGAGAGATCACCCTGATCCAGAACCGGCTCCTGATCATTGGCGAGGAATTAGCCCGCCATGGAGCTAACAAATGGATTGATAATCTAATCCGTTATCGCGAGATGCGCCGTACCTTGCTACTTTTCGTTTGCAAAGGAACAGCAGCTGAAATATTACACGTCCAGCCGCAGCTGGAAAATAAACCTTCGGAATACGTTAACGCCTTAGTAGCGTTGTCACGGCGGACCGGAATGTATCCGACCGTTACCTTAAATGACTTTCTCAAACACTATGAGGCTTTTGCTCAAGAAAACTATCTTCCTCTCTTAGATAAATACCAGAGAAAAGAGGGGCCAGAAACACCTCCGGCCGAAAATCAAGCCCAATCGGGGGGAGGCGGATCCGAATCCGGTACTGAAGGAGCCTCGCCAGAAAAGAAACCGCAAAAACAGGACGACGTTCGATTTATCGGGTCGGCGATCTTTAAAAAAGACCGAATGGTCGGAACTTTCGATATCTATGAAACTCAAATTCTGTTGCTCTTGAATGACGAGTTCAAGGAAGCGATGCTCACCGTCGAAGACCCTTTGAAAAAAGGCAATTATGTTGTTTTTAAGCTACTGGCGACTGCACCGGGTGAAATTCAATACCGGCGTCAAAAGAAGGTTGATCAATTTAGTGTCCAATTAAAACTGGAAGCGGATCTGTTAAGTATTCAAAGTCAGATCGATTATACCCAGCCGAAACTGGAAAAATTTCTAGGCCGGGTGATTGCCGGAGAAATAAAAAACCGGGTTGAGAAGGCGATCAAAAAAGCCCAACAGGAGTATAACTCCGATGTCTTCGGTTTCGGTAAAAAAGTCAGGCGTACCTTTATCACCTCTGGTGATTATGAAAAATATTATTGGCCCGGCAAATTCAAAGACGCCCAGGTTAATGTGGATGTCAAAGTAGATCTGCGCCGGGTCGGTGTCCAATTCCAGCCTCCGGAGAATCGGTAAGATTAGAAAAGGAGAATTCGCTAAATGAGCTATCTAGCCTTTACCATAGTGCTAATCATCGCTTTTTATACCGTCTTGTTCGCGATTGAAAATTTCAGGGAAAAAAACCGGATCGGTTTTTGGGCGATTCTATTATTAACCTTAGCCAGTACGGCTTTACCGTTTTATATGCTTTTCCTGTTAGATTAAGGGCGCTAATATCCCTAACTTACCCGATTGAAATTCGTTTTTTATTATCCTTCTCGTCTCCCCCAAGGCAGGAAAAACTCAACAAAAAATCGAATGAGATACCAATAGGCCTATGGAGGTTGTTATATTTTGAAAACAAAACAATATCCGTTAGTAGGTTGTTGCGGTATGTCCTGCGTCCTTTGTCCGCGCTTTCATTCCCAGTCCAAATCTAAATGCCCCGGGTGCGGCCATGGCACTAATCGCCAATCTTGCTCCACTTATAAATGCTGTACTGAAAAACACAATTACGAAACCTGCGCCGAATGTGCGGTTTTTCCCTGTGAAAGATTATTTCTACAAGCTGATTGGGTCGGATTTAATACCCGTAAGAAATGGATTGACAATTTAAAACAGATCAAGGAGATCGGCATTGAAAAATGGTTTGCCGAACAAGTTCAAAAACAAGTTTTACTTGAGGAAGCGCTCCAATATTTCCACAACAACCGGATGCGAAGCTTTTTTTGCCTGTCTTTTCTCTACTTTGAGATCGATACAATCAAAAAATTGATCGCTGCCGCCCATTCCCAAAAAGAGCTGGAACTCACGGAGCGATCCGAAGCTTTTCAACAAGCGGTTAAAACCGAGGCCATCCAGCACAACCTCAAAATTTGGGATGACTGATCTTCTTCTCTTCCAGTTGAGTCATTACCGGAACAGGCTTCGGTTGATGAAGTTCACCGCCAAATAATGAAACTCCATAAGCGTGTTTTATCATCGCCTGATGGTCCAGATCGATCCGCCCGGTTTGATGGACCCTACTTCCTAAGAAATGTGCGCAAAATTGCCCATTAAAATCATTATCAGTAATTGATTGGCCCCCGTGGGGCATTCCATTGATTGAGGCGGCAATAAAAAGTTTTCGCACCTGGACCACTACCGCCCGCCGCTCCCAGCTCCATTTACCGCCATATATCTCTTTCATAATCCTAGTATCCTCTTTAGTTAAGGGCTCAATATCAGCATGATAATAGCCATAGAGACGTTTGGCTTGAAAAGATTTACCGGTTTCAACATCAATTATTCGCGCGATCTCACCGTTCCTCCATAGCTGGTTCACAATCGCCCAGGATATGGCTTGAATCCCTCCGGGACTACTCCGCGAATTCGTAGTAAATCCCTGACTTTTCCCAACCGGAATGATTATTTTTTGACCTTCAACAAGCTGCTTGTCCGGTAGATTATTCCGGGCCATAATTACCGCCACATTGGAAGAATATTGGTCGGCGAGGGTTTCCAGATCATCACCAGGCTTTACCGTATACTCCACTGTACGGTTGGGGCCACCAGCCAATTCCCGAAGGGTGTTCATTGTCATCGGGCCAACTATTCCGTCAATCGCCAGATTATACTCAATTTGAAAAGCGATAACCGCCGCTTTGGTTAATTTACCATAATAACCGGTGGGTTTTACCCCCAAATAGTCTAACTGATATAAATAGTTCTGGACCTCTCTTACCTGTTCTCCTCTGGAACCGAATTCCAGGAAACCCATAGCTTTCACGTTTGATGCAAAGACTATTGTTATCCCAAAAGCCCATAAAAAGACGGCCCCTATTTTATAATTAGTCATCTTGATCACTGTGAACCTCCCGAATACCTCATGCTTCATAATCCGTTATGATCATTATTAAAGAATTTTAAGTAAATTATACTTTGCCCATCTTTACCCTTGAAAATTCCCCGGATCCAATCTCGAAGCCAGCGCCATCCCCGGACAATCAAGTTGGCCCGCTTTACTTCCACCGTTGTATAAACGGATGTCTCAGCTAGAATTTCTCCTTGATATATCGCTCTTAAGGAACCGACCTTGCCCCCGGGTTTAATCGGAAATTTCAATTTAGTCGACGGGACCAGTTTGGTTTCCACCAACTTATCCCGTCCCCGTTTCACAGATACTCCAAAATCTTCCTTCAATTTAACCGGCGCCATTTCAGGTCGGGCTTGTTTTAGATAAACCTTCCCCAGCTCCTTACCGCCTTTTCCAACTACCTTCCACTGGTAATTACGATAACCGTAATCCAGCAAGCGCTTGGTCTCAGCCACTCGTTTAGCATCACTATCCGCACCTAAAATGACGCTTAATAAACGAAAATCGCCTTTGACGGCAGTGGCGGCCAAACAATAACCGGCTTCCTCGGTATGTCCGGTTTTCAACCCGTCCGCTCCGCGATAAACCCGAATTAATTCGTTGGTGTTCCTTAACTGAAACGTACCGCTGCGAAAAGTATCCGACCAAATGGAAGTATGTTTTAATACTTCCGGGTATTTTAATAACTCCCGGCAAATTAAAGCCAAATCATATGCGCTACTATAATGGTTCAGATCGGGCAAGCCGGTCTCATTGGAGAAGTGAGTGTTTTTGAGGTCCATTTTCTGAACCCGCTGATTCATGGCTCCAATAAAATCCTGGACGGAACCATAAAGATGTTCAGCCACAGCCGCACTGGCATCGTTAGCTGAAACCACCGCAATGGTTTTAAACATTTCCGAGAGGGAAAACTCTTCTCCTTCTTTCAAATAGACCTGCGATCCTCCCATACCGGCAGCCACTGCTGAAGTGCGGATCGGGTCGGACCATTTGACCCAGCCGGATTCGATGGCCTCCATGATTAAGAGCATGGTCATGACTTTGGTCACGCTGGCCGGAGGCCACCGCCGGTCCTTATTTTGTTCAAAAAGTATCTTCCCTGAGAGCGGGTCCATTAGTATAGCAGCCCTGGCATCAATTGAAAAAGCAAGACCCCTTTGGGATATTGACAATAATAACACAAAAGTAATTAAGAACGCTATTACCCGCTTCTTCAGCACCAAAAAGACTCCCCCCTTAGGATAAAGGATGCCCTAAAAGGGGAGATAGTATTCTCATTCTTCGTCGGTGTCGCCTGTGTGTCAATGAAGAATGACACCGAAGATTATCTCGACGATATTTTACATTATAAATTGTAAATTGTACATTACTAAATGACGTATATCCAAAATAAAATGGGGGAGATTAGTACAGTATATAAAAGCTATCAAAAAGGAGGCCAGAATTTTGAGTCAAAACAAACAAAATACCGGAACCTATGAATCTCCGGAGCGAATGGAGCAACCCCCTAATGTGATCACCACCAAAGACTTGTCCTACTTGAAAGACGCCATGTCCTGGGAGTTGTTGGCAATGAAAAAATGTCGCCAATACGCATCCTTCTGCACCGACCCCGAACTTCAAACCCAAATTGACGGTGTCGGCCAAATGCACCAGCAGCATTATGAAAAATTGCTCCAATATGTCCAATCTAATCCTAATCAAGGATATTTGCAATAGCCCTCAAACCAAAAAAGGACCTGGGCGCTACATACATGTCCATGCTTTAAGGTTCATGCCCAGCCTTACTTAACCAAAAACCAACTGATGAAGGAGGATCATAGATGCCAAACCAAAACCAACCAAATCCCAATGCCATCAAGAACCCCCAGACCGGGCAATTGCCTCAAGTTAAAGGACCGGAGATGAATGAGAGGGATTTTGTAAACGAAATCTTAGCCACGGAGAAATATCTCACTGATAACTTTAATATTTTCGCCCGTGAGACAAGCAATCAAAGGTTGCACCAGGAAGTAATGGGTATTTTAAACGAATCCCACCAAGGGGCCAGAAATTTGTTTAATATGATGTTCAAGAAAGGCTGGTATTCGCTGACCGCCGCGCAACAGCAGGATATTCAGCAGACGGCGCAACAGTTTCAGAACTACCGGAACCAAGAGCCGTATTAATAAACATTCTGATTATATAGTTAACTCAGGATTTTGGAATGTCTGGAAAACTAGAAATGATCTGATCAACTTCTACTCTGGGTGATAGAACGATAGGAAGCATCTAGTTTTCAGCCTTAGCTAAGTTATCTTTATAATCACCTAAAGTTGTTGAAGAAGTGGGACTGACCCACTTCTTTTCTTATGCTTTCAATTATAAATAAAAGTAGTCATCTTCTCATATATTATATTGGTATTTAACGTTGGAGAACTTTTACCCGTGCTTTTCTTTACTACTGGAGGTGATCATTAAAAAATTTCACTAATAAACCTGTTCAATAAAATATACGAGGAGGGCTATCATGAAAAGTCACTGGTCCAAATGGATCTTCCTGTTTTTAAGCTTAATTATGATTAGCTGTAATGTAATGGCCGCCAATGAAGTTAAACTCAATCTCTTCTTTTACAAACAGGAGATTGCCAAAGAACTCAAAGAAATGACCGATGCCTTCACCAAGACCCATCCGGACATTACCATCGATTTGGAGATCGTCCCCAATGATAGCATGACTGTCTTAAAGACCAGAATGTCCAGCGGCCAGGCCCCGGATATCATCCAATTACAGTCTTACGCCAATGTCTTTGAATTCGCCAATGCCGGCTGGTTACTGGATTTATCGAAGGAACCGGTGATGGCCAAAGTCGTCCCTGATACCAAAAACTCCGTTACCTTTCAGGGCAAGGCCTACGCCCTTCCCATGGACGTAGCCGGTATTGGTATTATCTACAATAAGAAGATTTTCAAAAAATATAACCTTAAGCCTCCCGCGACTTTCAATGAACTAAAGAATGTCTGCGCTACTCTGAAGAAAAATAAAGTGACTCCCTTCGCTTCCATGTTTAAGGTCAACTGGTCTTTGGGCCATTTCCTTTCTATGGTTCATACCACTTTGGCCGGATCCAAAGTTTTACCCTGGATTGAATCAATGAATTCTGGAAAAGGTTCATTCGCCGATCCGGTCAATGTTAAAGAGCTATTCACAATTTTGAACTTTTATAAGGCCAACTCCGATCCCCGGGCCGCCGAATTCGATTGGGATGAACAGCAAGCTTCTTTTGCTAAAGGCGAAGCCGCTATGATGGTCCAAGGACTTTGGTCTTACGGCGCCGCAATCGGAACCAATCCCAAGTTAAATTGCGGTTTTATCCCTTTTCCCTGTACCAATTTTGCCAATGACACCAAACTCTTCGCTGATGTTGATTCGACTTTTGCCCTTTCAGCCGTTTCTAGTCCGGAAAAAATAAAGGCTGCCAAAGCTTTCCTCGAATGGTTGGGAACTCCGGAGGCCATCCAAATGTGGGTTGAAAAATGTAAACTGGTTCCCACCTTTAAGGGAGCCGATGTTAAGTCGATGGACACTCCTTTCCAAGATCTGGTCGCTTATCTCAACTCCGGCAAAACCAACCCTTGGGCTTTCAGTATGTATCCGGTGGCTGCCTTTGAAGACGCTACCAAAAATGGGGCCCAAGAATATTTATTCGGCCGCAAGAACGCCGGGCAAGTTATCAAATATATTGATGATACCTGGAGAAAATCAGTTCAGAAATGAGTATGAATAGAAAAATCTAACTCGAAAATAACTAGGGAAATTTCAGCTGATTCTGTCCACCGCGGGTTAAAACCCACGGCTAAGTATAAAAAGCATTCCAAAGCCCGTTCTTACCTGGCTCGGTGGTACTCCGAAGCCGAATAGCGGAGGGTAGTCGATCCTGGATGGGATTTAGAACGTTTTTATATACCCAGCCGTGCGGTTTTAACCCGCGGTGGGGGGAAAAAATCCACTTCCGTTCCCCTTCGTGTCCTTCATGTCCTTCGTGGTGAATATCTCATTTTCATCCTTTTTCAGAAAGGAGCCAAAAATGATCGCCTCTAAAAAAAGTAAGGCCTTTTACTTTTGTTTGTTCTTACTTCCGGCACTTTTACTTTACACGCTCTTTTTCATCTCCCCTTTTTTCCAAGGGATTCGCTATTCCTTTACCGATTGGAACGGCATTGTCCCTGAAATACCGTTTAGTATGAGTAAAGTTGTTTTTGAAGAAAATGTAATTAAAAAACTCCACCGTCAAAAAGATTTTGACTATATCTCGAAGTTTTATGCCTTGGATGAAACCGGCGAAAACTATCATTTAATCACTTGGATCAAAGACGGGAAAGACAGCCGGCAAATAACTACCGCTGAAAGAAGAAGAATAAAACGGATTCTTAAATCCGTAGGCATTACATCAGTTAAATTTATTGGGTTTAAGAACTATCAGGATATGTTCCAACATGATGAAAGATTTATACCGCGAATTGAAAAAAGATATCTGTTCAATGAATTTGACGATTTACCGGAGACTATTCCGGCCAAAAACTATAAAAAAAATCTCTTGAATCATATCTCTCAAAAAGATGAACAAGAATTTATCCTGAAATTTTATCAATTTAATAAGAAAGCTAACGCCTACCTGCTTGATCAAAACATTTCCGAAGCCGACGCGGAGAAGCTGAAATCGATTCTCAGCGCCAATATGTATCAAAACACTCTTATCCCCGGCGTTATCGGATTTACCCTATTCTTTGCCTTCTTTAATATTATTTTCGCGAATCTCCTGGCTTTAATATTAGCCTTGATTCTGGATACTAAAATGAAAACCCGCAATCTCCTGCGGTCAATATTCTTCCTTCCCAATGTACTCAGTTTAATCATTGTCGCCTTCATTTGGTCCTTTGTCTTCCGGCTGATTTTACCGGCGCTAACCGGGATCTCGGTCTGGTTGGGAAGTGCTGATTTGGCGCCTTACGCTGTTTTGATGGTAACCATCTGGCAGGGTTGCGGCTATTTAATGATCATCTATCTCGCCGGACTCCAGTCTATTCCGGTGGAAATTACCGAAGTCGCCGCCATTGACGGGGCCAACGAGCTGCAACGGCTTTTCCGGGTGACACTCCCCTTACTCTTACCGGCGCTGACCATCTGCCTTTTCTATAGCCTCTCCGGCTCTTTAAAAACTTTCGACGTAATCATGGCCTTAACCAGCGGCGGGCCAGGATATGCCACCACCCCAATCGTGTTGGATATTTATTTTAACGCCTTCAATAACAACCAATTCGGTTATGCCACCGCCAAAGCGGTATTTCTTTGCATAATCATTATGTTGGTAACCGGCATTCAACTGTTTTTGATGAAAAAAAGGGAAGTGGAATTATGAAACATAAGGGTAAATCCAACCTAATAATTTTGGAAGCAGTTATGGTTTTTATTGCAATTTTATTTCTCTTTCCGGCTTTAATTACCTTACTTAATTCATTCAAGACCGATGCGGAAATTGTTTTGAATCCGGTTTCATGGCCCCAATCATTCAACCTGAGGAATTACTACGCCGCCTGGCAAGAAATGAACTTTCCGGTTGTCTTATTCAATACTTTCATCATCACTTTCTTGAGCACCTTAAGTATAATTATAGTCAGCTCCATGGCAGCCTATATCCTGGTCCGGTCCAGGACCCGGATCAGTTGGGTACTATTCTTGACCTTCACCTTCTCAATGGTAGTTCCCTTTCAAACTATTATGGTCCCCTTGGTCCAAACCGCTAAAGAATATGGCCTAAAAAATATTTTAGGCATTATTCCAATCTACATTGGTTTGGGCTGTCCCTTGGCAATCTTCATGTATCATGGGTTTATCAAAGGCATTCCCCTGGAGATAGAAGAATCGGCGGCCATTGACGGCGCCAATCCGTTACGAACCTTTTTTCAACTTGTTTTCCCTTTGTTGAAACCAATCACTGCAACTATTGCCATCTTGGATGTGCTCTGGATTTGGAATGATTTCCTATTGCCCTTGATTATCCTGCCGAAACAATCAACTTTGCAACTGGCACAGTATGGCTTTTTCAGCCTGTTTAAAAGGGAGTATTCTTTGGCTATGGCTTCGTTGGTTTTATCAGCCTCGCCGATCATCCTTTTCTACCTGGCGATGCAGAAATATATCGTCAAAGGGATCGCCGCCGGAGCGGTTAAGGGGTGATAAAGTCTTTAATTTTCAAACTTCTCCCTTCACACTTCAAACTTTTATTTCCCCTCCCTGCCATACCAAAGCAACCAAATACCCAAACAAGATCCCGTCCTTCAGCGCTTCGGCGTAGATGATCTCTTCGTGGCGGCAGAGCTGGGCCGTCCAGGTGTCCTCTTGTTCGTAGATGACCTCTTTGTCCTCAGTGGTCAACTTGTCTGAATATTTTTTGCTCAACTCAAGGGATTTGGCAGTCAGTTCCTTATACTCCGGGTCATTGATGATGATTTCGTCATTGATCTGGGTGATCCGGTCGAGGATGAATTTTTGGATGCCGGTTTTGTAGTTTAGCATGATATCCTCCTTTGGTTAGTTGTCAGGAGACAGGAGTCAGGAGTCAGTGGAAAGACATTGGTGTAGGTTAACCTTCCGCCTGAATCAACCGCATTAAACCGTTTCTATAATGGAAAGACAAGGATGAGCGATTTGATCAATTTTGCAACAGCCTTGGGTTTGTGCTATCCATGGATTTCTAATCCATAGCGTGAAAACTGACCGATCTTTCATGCGTTGAGGTAAAAAGGGTTTTATGATAAAATAAAATAATTAGGAAAATTTAGGTTTTTTGATTCCATTGATTATTCTTCTAGGAAACATTTGTAATTCTATCTAAAAGAATTGTATCGTCTGCATTACAAAATGTCAAGACTTTTTCTTTATATTTTAATAACCTTGTTTTAAATAATTAAATGATGTTCTTTGGAGGATACAGAATGACTCTAGGTGAAAAAATATTGTTCTTGAGAAAACAAAAAAAATGGAGTCAAGATTTTTTAGGAGAAAAAATCGGAGTCTATGGACGACGTGTTTCGTTATATGAAAACGAGAAGTCCATACCTTCTACTGAAACACTGCAAAAAATCGCCGAGGTATTTGATGTTTCAATGGATTATCTACTTTCGGAGACACCTAAAAACGCAAATGAAATTAATCTAAATGATAAATCATTATTGCCGTATATTGAAAAAATGGACCAATTGGATGAAGATGAAAAGAACCTAGTTAAATCATTAATAGAGAAGCTTGCTAATAAAATAAGAACTGGTAAATAAAGATCTATAATGGTTATTAATAGAGAACTTTAACTGATAAACATTAAAATTATTGGTTTACTACAGAAAACTAAGTCACCTAGTTATTCATTGTTTGAAAATAGTAAAGAACCTCCCTTCATCTCCCCTGCGTTAACTCTTCCGCTATCAATTCCGCCTGTTTCAACACCGTCTCCGTCGCCAGCATTTGCATATCCGGCGGATAACCATATTGACGTAGGACCCGTTTCACAATGACCTTCAGTTTCGCTTTGACGCTTTCTCTGATAGTCCAGTCGATTGAGGCGTTTTCCCTAACCTTCTGATACAAAACCACCGCCAATTCTCGGAGTTTTTCTTTACCCATTATTTCTTGCGCGCTTTCATTGTTGGCGACAGCAGAATAAAAGGCATACTCATAGTCGGATAAGCCCATCTCCTGGGGTTCCTTATCCATGGCTTGGATTTCTTTCCCCAGATTTATCAGTTCTTCAATGACCTCGGCAGCGGTAATAATTTTGTTATGATACTTTTTAATGGAATTCTCCAGCATCTCCATTAAGGTCTTGCTTTGAACCAGGTTCTTTTTAGCCCGGGCTTTAATTTCATCATTCAGAAGTTTTTTCAATACTTCCAAAGCGATGTTTTTATGCTCCATATTCTTGACTTCAAGCAAGAATTCTTCGGAGAGGATGGAGATATCCGGCTTTTTAATACCTGCCGCATCGAAAACGTCAATTACTTTTTCGGTGACAAGGGCTTGATCGATAACTTGTTTAATAGCGGTTTCAATTTCGGCGTCGCTTTTTCCAGGCCCGGCGCTTTCGAATTTGACCAAACGGGATTTGACCGTTTGGAAGAAAGCCACCTCATCTTTGACGTCCATTGCCTGCTCGTGAGGGATGGCGATAGCGAATGCTTGGGATAGGGCGGTCACTTCATCGATAAACCGCTTCTTACCGTTTTCCAGACCGAGAATATGTTCTTCGGCGGCCAAAATGATGGATAGTTTCCTTCCGGTGTCCGCTTCGAAGTATTCTTCATAAGCGAAACCATGGAACATCTGCGAGACCACTTCCAATTTGGCCAGCATCAATTGGACCGCTTGCTCCTGGGCGACTGCCGGATCGCCTTTGCCACCGGCGGTGGAATAGAAGGACAAGGCTGCTTTTAAATCCGAGGCGATCCCCAGATAGTCTACGATTAGCCCGCCTTTAACCTGCCCATAAACCCGGTTTACCCTGGCAATGGCCTGCATCAGATTATGCCCCTTCATGGGCTTGTCGATATATAGGGTTTTGAGGCAGGGAGCGTCAAAACCGGTCAGCCACATATCACGGACGATAACCAATTTCAATTCGTCGTCCGGGTCTTTCATCCGTTCGGCAAGACCTCTCCGCTGCTCTTTAGTGGTATGGTGTTTGGCGATCTCCGGCCCATCGGAGGAAGCCGAAGTCATAACCACTTTGATGACACCCTTTTTTAGGTCGTCGCTATGCCACTCCGGCCTCAAGTCGATGATTGCTTGATATAGTTCGGTGGCGATCCGCCGGGACATGGCGACAATCATGGCCTTGCCGTTGATAGCCTCCTGACGCCGTTCAAAATGGATCACAATATCTTCGGCCACGTGTTTAATCCGATCCTTACTGCCGATCAATGCCTCCAATTGGGTCCACTTGGCCTTGGCATTTTGAGTTTCGGTAAGTTCGGCCTGTTCCAGATCGTCATCAAATTCTTTGATTAATTTTTTACCCTCATTACTCAGGCCAATTTTGGCGAGGCGGCTTTCGTAGTAAATACGCACCGTAGCGCCGTCAGTTACGGCTTGGGAAATATCATAGATATCAACATAGTTGCCGAATACCGCCGGAGTATTGACATCCGTTCCTTCAATCGGCGTGCCGGTAAACCCGATATAGGTAGCTTTAGGTAAAGCGTCCCGCATGTATTTGGCGAAACCGTAAACAATCTTCTTACCGATTACATTACCGTTTTCATCTTTAGCGTCGATGTTCTTCGCCTTGAACCCATATTGGGTCCGGTGGGCTTCATCAGCAATGACAATAATATTTTCCCGATCGGAAAGTTGTTCATAAACATTGCCCTCCTCGGGCTGGAACTTTTGAATGGTAGTAAAAACAATCCCGCCGGAAGCCACCTTTAAAAGGTCTTTTAATTGTTCCCGGTTCTCGGCCTGTATCGGGTCTTGTCTCAACAATTGCCGGGAGGCGGCGAAAGTATCAAAAAGTTGATCATCCAAATCGTTACGGTCGGTAATCACCACTACGGTGGGATTGTCCATCGTCAAGACGATTTTGCCGGTGAAAAAGACCATGGAGAGAGATTTACCGCTGCCCTGGGTGTGCCAGATCACGCCGCCTTTCCGGTCTCCGACAGGCTGGTCTTTGACGCCGGGGACGCCGTAATTTTCGGGGGATTCTTTTACGGTCGATGGTTGGGATGATTGATGATAACCCGATGCCCTAAGCGCCGATTCTACCGCCCGGTTGACCGCGTAATATTGATGATAGGCCGCGAGTTTCTTGATGGTTTGGATGGTGATGATACCGGTTTCTTTGTCTTCCTTTTTTGTTTTTTCAAAGACACTAAAATGGCGGATCAGGTCTAAGAGAGTCGTTTTATTTAACATCCCTTTGATGAGCGTTTCCAACTGGCCGATTAGGGGCGATGCTTCAACTTTGCCGTCACTGCTTTTCCAAGCCATAAAACGGCTATAATCAGCCGAAATCGAACCAGCCTTGGCCTCCAAGCCATCGGAGATGACCAAAAAACCATTGTAGGTAAAAAGGGTAGGGATAGCTTGTTTATAGGTTTGTAACTGTTTAAAGGCTGAATGAATAGTCGCGTTTTCATCCGCCGCGTTTTTCAGTTCAATGACAACAAGAGGTAAGCCATTTACAAAGAGAATAACATCCGGGCGTTTGTTGATATTATTTTCGATAACAGTAAATTGGTTACAAACCACAAAATCATTTTTCTCCGGGTCGTTAAAATCAATCAGCCAAACCAGATCTCCCCGGCTCTGTCCGTCCTTTTGATAGGTAACTTTGATACCTTCGGTTAGCATTCGGTGAAAGGTTTCGTTATTTGAAATAAGTTCCGGCGAGTTGATGCGTTGGATCTGTTTAATGGCATCCTCGCGTACATCGGCAGGAATTTTCGGATTGATACGGGCAATAGCTTTCCTTAGTCTTTCAAGTAGAAGAACATCTTCAAATGATTGCCGAGCGGGTGTTTCACTGTCTGGGGCGATGTCAGGGCCGTAAATATAATGGTAGCTCTGTTTTTCAAGAAGTTCTATTGAAAACTCTTCTATTACAGATTCGGTAATTCTATTCATTTGTCCCCTTCCTCACTCTCAACAAATGCTTTTAGTTCATTAATATATGCCGGGTAATCAACATTGTAAAGAATTTCACTCGCAGGGAAGGAATAATCTCTCATTTTAAATTCTCCATATATATCATCCAAAAAGTCATTAAAATCAGCATTATCTTCATACGATATTTGAGTTTCTTCCGGTGCTAAAATACGTGGGTTTTCATTTTCAAATGTGCGAATAAGAAAACAGGCAATTATTATAGTAGAGTCAATTAAAAACTCTTTTGTTAAATTATCTATTTTGTTATTCCGCTCTCGCAATTCCTCCAATGAACGCCCGTGAGATATAGTACCAATTTCATTTCGGATTTCACCAATTTGTTGACCTATAGTTGCAAGAGATGATGAAATCTGAGTAACCATCGTTTCGCCAGAATATCCAATAGCTGAAAAAGCTTTTTTTAATACAGAGTTGATGCTCGATGTACCATCAAGCAAAATACCTTTAGATGAACATATTTCTTTGCCTATTGTTTCTAACAAAGCTTTGGCATTCTCAACGCATTGACTAAAATCTGCAACCTGAAACATCTCAATTCGTTCAGTGTAAATTGTCAGGTCTGACCAACGCCCATACTGATTTATGACTCTCTTTAGTTTATCCATTTTTTACTCCGACATAATTTCATACTTTCACTTTTATTTCACCGCTTATTAACTTTGGTAAGAGAATATCATGTAATTTTTCAAGAGCGCGAATCTGCTTGGCATTTTCAATCTGTTTATTCAATAAAGGTGTCATTAGCTCTGACATATTAATTAGTTCCTTATCAGATGGAATCAGCACTTTTGCTTTATCTAAATCTCCCCTTTTAATATGTCCCATAGTAGTTGCATGGCTTGAAGAAATCGAAACAAACTCAGCTAAATGATGTTTGCACCATGCTAAATAAAACCATTTCGGAAATTTGTCCGAAGAAACCTTGAATAAATGTTGATTAAGTACGCACTTTTCACCATCCCAAACCTTTACCATCAATGATGCAGACCACGCAAAAATAACATCGCCTGTTTGAACTATATATTCGTGATTAACCTCAGAAGTTGCCCAATCTGATAACTCGGAAATTCCATTGCTAAGTTCTTTTATTTTTAAGACAGGTAATTTATCTAATTCATTTTTTGGTGGAATTTTTTGACAAGCTAAGCCGTTCAAAAAATTAGCTACACTGCTTAATGGTCTTTCCTCCCACCACTCATTCCTTTCCTCCACAAACCACTGCCTAAAAAGCGTTTCCGCCATGGCTTCAAGGGTTTTGTTCTGGCGGTGGAGCAGGTCTATCTTAACGTCGAGGCTGGAAAGCACCGAGGCAATTGCACGTTGTTCAGGTAGAGGGGGTAGTGAGAAAGTATACTCCTTAATTCTTGATGGTGATGTATGCATAATTGAGGTACCACTTGCACCACCAACGATAAAGCCGTGGTATTCATCAGTCCTCATTAACCAGTAAATAAAATCAGGAATAACTTCTTTTGATTGAATTTTGAGTAATCCAATTCGCTGATTATGCAAATACTTTACACCAGTGTCATAAGGGATTTTTGCAGAATATCCTAAGGTGTCTGATTCTTTGCTTAAATCGGTCATTGTTACTACAATGTCGCCACCTTGAAGAACATACTCTTCAGGATAGTTGCCATTATAATATTTAAACTTGCTGTATTTAAATCCACCACCAATATGAAAATTACCTGGTGTCACTAATACATTTTCGGTGGGTTCTGAAGTTATGTTTTCCCCTTTAAATGCAAAGCCATGCTTTATATCCAAAAGATCACCAATAGAACATTCCTTCCACTCACTCATCCCAGTTTCACCTTTTTCAAGTTCTCCAAAATCACCGCGTTGAGCCTTTCTTCTTCTTTCAACTGTGCTTCAAACTCAGCCTGCAAACTGGTAAAACGCTCCTTAAAATCAAAATCATCTTCTTCATCAGGCAATCCCACATACCGGCCGGGGGTCAACACATAATCCAATTCCCGCACTTTTTCAATACTGGTGGAATTGCAAAATCCTTTAATATCCTCATACTTTCCGTCCGAATTGCGCCAATTATGATAAGTATCAGCGATCTTTTGGATATCCTCCGCCCCTAACTCTCTGGTTCTGCGATTAATCAAATACCCTTCGTTTCGGGCGTCGATAAAAAGAATTTCATCAGTACGATTACGATAGCCGCCGTTTGATTTGTCCCGGCTTAAAAACCAAAGGCAGGCCGGGATCTGGGTATTTAAAAACAGCTTGGCGGGCAGGTTGACGATACAATCCACCAACCGGGCTTCAATTAATTCCTTACGGATCTCCCCTTCCCCGGAAGTCTTGGAGGTGAGCGATCCCTTTGCCAAAACAAATCCGGCGATACCGCTGGGGGTCAAATGATACAAAAAATGCTGAATCCAAGCATAGTTGGCGTTACCGGAAGGCGGTACGCCGTACTTCCAACGACCATCATTACGGAGCAAGTCGCCGCTCCAGTCGCTGTCGTTAAAAGGCGGATTGGCGATGACAAAGTCAGCTTTCAAATCCTTATGGGCATCGTTTAAGAAAGAACCTTCATTGTTCCACTTGACCATCGTGCTATCAATCCCACGAATGGCAAGGTTCATTTTACACAACCGCCAAGTAGTCTGGTTGCTCTCCTGCCCGTAAATGGAAATATCATTGACCTTACCCTGATGATTATCAACAAATTTCTCCGATTGAACAAACATCCCGCCCGAGCCACAGCAGGGGTCAAAGACCCGGCCTTTATAAGGCTCCAACATTTCTACAAGTAATTCAACAACACTGCGGGGCGTATAGAATTGGCCACCCTTCTTCCCTTCCGCCAGGGCGAACTCGCCTAAGAAGTATTCGAAGACATGACCTAGAACATCGGCGCTCCGGTCTTTGGCTTCGCCAAGTGCGACATTGCCAATCAAGTCAATCAGTCCGCCTAAGTTGGTTGGGTCAAGGTTCCCACGGGCGTAAACCTTAGGCAGCACATCTTTTAGGGAGGGATTATCCTTTTCAATAGCTTCCATGGCGTTATCGATTTCCTTGCCGATGGTGGGGAGTTTCGCCTTGGATTGCAAATAAGACCAGCGGGCAATCTCCGGGACAAAGAAGACGTGCTCCGCTTTATATTCGTCCTTGTCCTCCGGGTCCGCTCCGGCATATTCACCTTGGCCGCTTTTTAGCTTGTTATAAAGTTCCTCAAAAGCGTCGGAAATGTAACGTAAAAAAATAAGTCCCAGAACAACATGTTTATATTCGGCGGCGTCGATGTTTTTTCTAAGTTTGTCCGCAGCCTTCCAAAGCTGTTTTTCGATGGGTTCTTCTTTGGTATTGTTTTTGTTAGCCATTGTGTTTTATCTCCATTTTAAATATTTTTTTTCATGATAAACTGGATGAATATCTGAAAAGCAAATTATATCCTCAAGTCTAGTTCTAATAATTCCAGAAAAACATGGCATATCCTGCCAAATAGTAAAGACATTATAACTAATTCTACTTTTGCGCCACAAAAATGCTTTGTTGTAAAATCGATGGTTTAACGCTTTTTCAAGAATCGATATCTTTGACCATCGACTTTACTGATGAAAACCAAAATGCGAAAGTTATATAACTAACAATATTATTGTATAAAACCACTTCAATACTTGATTTTTTAATAAATCGATTATTCATGCAATAGGAAATCGAAAGTGTATGTTTAATTCTAAATCAATTGATGATGATCAACCAAATATAATACCTCCCCCCAAACCCCCTCCCACCTGCCCGAATGTAAAAATATATAAAAAAGTAACAAAAAATTACTTAACTGAGAAGGAAATTAAAGTAATTTCCAGAATAATACTGATCATCCGGATATCGCATGCCTCACCCGAACAATAAGGCCTTATCGTTCGGGAACTGGAAAATAAAGTTTCTCGAGACCGGTTAAGAACTTTATTTCCAGGAATAATGTTTGACCAAAATCCAAAATGAAGGGAGTTAATAAAAAAATGGCACAAAATCTTGTGTCCGCTACACTAACGGAAGAAACCAAAAACCAAATACTTGCCAAACTCACCGAGATCAAAAGCGCCCTGGATTTCTTGATTTCACTACAGCCAAAAGAAGTACGGTCCTTGTTCAAACCCGGTAATACTTTTGCGCCACTGATCGACAAAGCCTATCATGTTGTCGTCGACCACCCGGAGATCTTACCCGCCATCTTCGATAAAGAGGAATTTATCAAAGATTATCAGTTATCCAAAGACCTAACCCCCATCGACAACCAGATCAATGAACTCAGCGAAAGCGTAACCAAAACCTTAATGGCCATCAACAGCGATGCCTTAAACGAGACCATGGAAGTATATGCGGCGGTTAAACAAAACAAGGATAAAGTTCCGGGTTTGAACGTAGTCGCCGAGGAGATGGCCGAGTTCTTCAAAAAAGCGGGTAAAAAAATAACCCCACCCCAAGAGCAAATAGCGGCTACCAAACAAAACTAACCAAGAAGGCTGCGGAGTGTAAGGAACACTCCGTTTTTTTTGGGGAAAAACCTGCGGATAATCATGGGACTTCATCAAAGAGCAACTCAAACCCAGCGGAGACTAAATTTTACCATCCCGAGACTAACCGGAACTCTCCTGAGACTAATTTTTACCCTCCGAAGACTAATCGGAACTCTCTCGAGACTAATTTTTACCCTCCGAAGACTAATCGGAACTCTCCCGAGACTAATTTTTACCCTCCGAAGACTAATCGGAACTCTCCCGAGACTAATTTTTACCCTCCGAAGACTAATCGGAACTCTCCCGAGACTAATTTTTACCCTCCGAAGACTAATCGGA
>JAAYEK010000011.1 GCA_012728785.1 Bacillota bacterium
AGACCCCTCAATACAATCTTGTTGTAACATACTGCCTCCCCAAATCTATCATTTTTTATTACTACGTACGCTTTGGACAATTACGTTAATTTTTAATTTATTCAAACCAAGTTGATTTTCAATGGCATACCTTACGTTTTCGATGACATTCCGTGCGACTTCTTGAATACGAAGTCCATATTCAACAATAATGTAAAGATCCAAATCTACTTGTTCATCTTCATCATTGATTATTACTTCAATACCTTTTGTTAAATTGTCCTTGCCGGTTAATAAATCAGAAATTCCATCCTGTAAGTTACGGGAGGCCATACCGATCACCCCGAAACAATGCATTGTCGCAATACCGGCGACCATGGCAATTGTGTTGGGTGAAATATTAATTGTACCAAGTGGTTGTTTGGATGAGGTTTTGATTTTAGTCGGCACGCCAGTTCCTCCTTAATCCGGATTATCCAAAAAAATATTCGCTCTATAATCTAAATATCCTTCAAGTAGAAGTGATAACTACTATATGTGAGGACGAATATCTTTTAAATTTCGAGACATTTCGATAAAATCCTGCTATTTTAAACAAGCTTGTTGACCCACATAGGATCTTTTCGACAGTTAGCTATTTTCGTTCACAACTATTATTTAAATATTCCTCGATCCTGTCAAGCTATATTTTTCTTTATTTACTTTTACCCTTGTCATCAATAATTCTTTATGGTAAAATAGTTTTGCTTAATCTGTATGTAATTTGGAGGTGTTTTTTTTGTCTTATCGTTGTTCTATCTGCGGCAAAGGACATCAAACCGGAAACTTGGTCAGCCATTCAAATATTAAGACCCACCGCCATTGGAAGCCCAACCTCCGTAGCGTCCGCGCCATTATTGAAGGAACCCCGAAACGGGTCAAAGTTTGCTCGCGTTGCCTGCGATCTAATAAGGTGCAAAGAGCAGTCTAGAAGTGTAACTTAAAAGACCCTGCGGGTCTTTTTTGTTTTTAATTAACCCGCTCATCTATTTTAATTCAAAACAATCTTTATGATACCAAAACCGGACCGATTTTTCAATAACTGTTCAATATTACTTCATGGAGGTGCGCCTCACTTGTCCCAATATGGCCCTATGAAAATTTTTTCCGGAACTGCCAATCCCCAATTAGGTCAAGAAATCGCTGAATATCTAGGAGTGCGTTTAGGGGGTATTAATATTTCCCGTTTTGCCAATGGGGAAATTTTTGTCAGATTTGAGGAAAGTATTCGAGGATCGGATGTATTTATATTGCAATCTTTTACCGATTGCGTCAACGATCAGATCATGGAGATGCTGATCATGATTGATGCCTTAAAAAGGGCTTCAGCCGGAAGAATAACAGCGGTAATCCCCTATTATTGCTATTCCCGTCAAGAGAAAAAAGCCGCTCCCCGAGAACCAATCGCCTCACGAATGTTGGCTGATATTATTACCACCGCCGGGGCCGACCGGGTCATCACCATGGACTTACATGCTCCTGCAATCCAAGGCTTTTTTAACATTCCGGTCGATCATATGACAGCCCTTCCTATGTTAGCTCAGTATATTCGTCAGAAGAACCTTCCCGACGGTGTGGTAATCGCCCCGGACGCCGGAAGCGTCAAAAAAGCTGAGAAACTCGCTGCCAGACTTGATTTGCCCCTTGGTGTGATGTATAAACGTCGACCCGCTCCCAATGTAGCCGAAATGGCCTTTTTCATCGGCGAGGTAAAAGACAAGTCTCCGATTATCATTGACGACATGGTTGATACCGCAGGCAGTATTATGCAAGTCATAGGCGCGCTCCTTGAACGCGGCGCCAAACCGGAGATTCACCTTTTAACAACTCATGGCATCTTTTCTCCACCTGCCATCGAACGTTTAAAACATGAAGCCATTATAGAAGTGGTGGTTTGTAATACCATCCCGTTAACTCCGGAAAGAACGCTCCCCAAGTTCAACGTCATCTCGGTCGCGCCGCTTTTAGGAGACGCTATCCGCCGCATTCATCAGGATATTTCGGTGAGTGTGTTGTTTGATTAATTACCTAATTATTGAAAGAGGCGCAAGCCTCTTTTTATTTTACGTTTTATAGCTGGGTGAACAGTAAAATTTCGGGGTGGTTCGACGAGAGTTGTTACTGATGCTGCGGCAACCAGTTTATTTTACTTCGGCACTAGGTTTTATGACCCGGAGTGCGGGAGGTTTATTTCATTATTTTCGTCGAGAAACAAGTAGTTACCAAGGAAAATAATAGGAGGAAAATTTTAAAATTCATTGAACTTACTAAATATTAATCCTATAAATGGAATTTCAAATAAGATAGATTAATAAATAAAGGAGAGCATCTTATGAAGAAATTATTATTAGGAATTTTTATTGCATTTTGTTTAATTACCAATGTTAATGCGAAAGGGATCAGCCCGAAAGACTTTAAATTCTTCGATAAAGAAATCGGTATTGCTCTTAATTTCCCAGCTGAGTGGGAAATTTACGAAGATGAAAAAAAGGCTCCCGATTCCTTTAAAGAGATGCTGAAAAATCGAACTAATAAATATAATCCTACCTTTTTAGGGATGAAAAAAAATCAAACTGCCTTTGTTAAATTAACAATCGAACGATACCAAGCCTCCTTAGAGGATTATGTTGAATTATTTGAAACAATGCTTATAACCTCAAATATAACAGTAACCTCCACCACCTATTCCATAGATAAAAAAAGTTCAACCGTAATTTATCAAACCAAAGTAAATAATCTGCCGATCCGATTTGTCGATTACATTGTTGTAAACAACGAATACGCCTTGCGGTTAAGTTTTTGGACTTTAGAATCCGTTTTTGATAAACAAGCCAAAGAATTTACCGAAATCGCGCAAAAGGCATTATTCCTTGTAAAATCAGACCAAAAAAATTGGGAACCCTTATGGGCTAATGCTAAAATATCCTTGAAACAAGAAACGCCGCTTGTCAAAAATGATAACAAATATATGTTTTTTACTGTTAAAGGCAACCAAAATACCGTTTATATAATGGGATCAGTTCATGTTGGCAGCAACAGTTTTTATCCTTTTCCGGAGCAAATTGAGTCTGCCTTTGCGAATACGCCTAATCTTGTCCTGGAAGTTAACACCGCTTCCAAAGAAGTCTCTGATAAAATGAATAACATTAGTTCATACGGTTATCTTGAAGATAATAAAACATTACAAGATATTCTATCAAAAGATCTTTATCAGGCCGTAGAAACCAATTTTCTAAATTACGGCATACCCATGGATAAAATGAATCGTTTAAAACCGTGGTTGATAGCTAACACTTTGATTAGTTTAAAAATGATGTCATTAGGCTATACCACAGATAATGGAACCGAAAATTATTTCTTGGAACAAGCCGGTGATAAAACAATTTTCGAATTGGAATCATTTGAAGAACAAATGAATTTGTTTGATAGTATTGATGGTAATTTATTTTTATCCACAACCTTACTATCCCTATCTTCCATGGGAGAGGAATTTGAAAACCTTATTACCAGTTGGAAAAACCAGGATATGAAAACACTAGAAGCGCTTACAATGGAAGGAATCGAAAACGATGATATGCAGGATTACTTTGACAAATTCTATTTTAAACGTAATTTAGCAATGACCGAAAAAATCAAAGGGTATCTTGAACAAAATGATAATTATTTTATCATAATAGGCGCAGGTCATCTGGTTGGAGCAAAAGGAATTCTTTCTCTGCTAAATCAAGCAGGTTACCAAATAGAGTGATAAACGAAAACCGCTCCAAATCCTTGATTGTTAGGGATTGGAGCGGTTTTCGGTCATCCCATGTTTTCAACTCCCGACCGTCTACTCATAAACGCTAAAGCATCACTTACACTTCTGTCTTCTGTCTCCTCAACTCCTGGCCCACTGCCCTACTCACATCTCCGGTATAAAATAGTATCTGCGTTCCGAATTGCTTAACTTCGTATACTTTTGGTCCGGATCTCCGTAAAGATAAAAACAATGTATTACTTGGAGTTCTTCCGGTTCCAACGCCATTAGGAAACCATCGGTGTATATGAATACAGATCCTTCTTTTTCCTCAAGATAATTAACTCGAGAGATTCTAACTGAAAATTTTGCGACCGGAACTAAGTCAACCTTTTCTTCATCAATTTTAAATAAACCTTTAGCAGTTACAACTAGAGTTTGCAATTTCGGCTGGTTGATCTGGAACATGGCCAACGGTGGTTCATTGGGGACCAGATACTTCATAATATCAAATTCCTGGTCATACACGGTAATGTCTTGGGTCGCGCGGTTTAAAACATAATAACGGGATTGCCACTGATTGGTGGTAATGGCCGTCTGGGATTGCAAATCTCCTTTAAAGGAGATCGAATTTAGAAAACGTTTTCCGGAACGGCCACAAGTTGAGTCCTTTAAAACTTGATTTTTGTCCAAGTCATAAAACTTAAGGTAGCCTTTGTCAAAGCAAGCGATAATCGCCAGATTCGTCTGGGGTAAAGATTGAAAATAGTAATCAAACCGTCCCGGGTAGTAGTTTTTACTGCTTAGTTTAAAACTCTGGCTGAAATTATCGGAGTAATCAACTAGTGTCAAAGAAGTGTCGTTCAAAACATATAACCGGTCCTGTTGGGGAAAGTAACTGAAACCAGCCCAGGGGCGAGGCATTTGGTGTTGCCTGATTCCGGCCTCGGTTACCTTGTAAATTCGCCCTTCCATCATATTTTCCGACAATAAACCGTTAGTCACAAATAACGAAAGGTTTTCTTCATGCCAATATACCCCGGTATACGGATGAAAAAGCTTTCTTTCTTCCACTACAGTATTGCCATAGGTATCAATTATCTTAATCGATCCATAATTGCTTTTCCGAGAACGTCGTTTATTGAAACTAAGCAAAGCCGCCCGGTCGGGACCTAATATATATAACCGTTCCGTTTTGCCGCCGAGTTCAAGTTCAGATTTTTGTTGAAAAGGCGCGATTTGAAACTTTACCAACTCCTGAACCGGTTTTCCCGAATCGGTAATCGCAAGTAACCCTTTCTCATCATAGGTTAACCCCAGATCGGTTACTTGCCGGGCAATACCCGTAAGCCGTGTCCCTTTCTTAGTTTTAATATTGTAATGCAGTATTTCGACTACATCTTTCTTTGGAGATTGGTAATATGCAATAAAGAACTGAAGCCGATCTTTGGTATAGATCCATTGGTAAGGGGCAAAGCCAATTTCCAAGAAGTCGGCGGTCCTTCCGGTCTCAGTGTCGTAAACAACCATCTTGCCCGGCTGAAAGAAAACCGGGCCTTTCTCTTTTCTCAGCTCGATAGAGTTAAAAACAGCAAGATACTGTTGGGATATTCCGGTGGCCATCATTATGTCCGGGTTTTTGGTTAAGCCGATTGTTTTCAGGGCTTCACCTTTTAAATCATCTTTCAGACTTAAAATTTCATTTTGTTCGTGATCATATAAATAATATTCCCTGGCTAATCCGGTTGCCGACATTGAAATTAGTAAAAATGTTATTATAGTTATGACCATTTTACGCTTCATGATTGCCTCCCGCTTCTTAAAACCTTTCACACTTTTAAGCTAGTATTATAAGAACATCTTCAAATTTTAATTTTTCTACCCAAAAAGGTTAAATCCTGCAGGTATTATGGTTTAATTGTTTAATTTAATATCTTAAATTAATAACCTAAATGTATTGAATACTGATAAACTTGGAGGTGTCTTGGTTTGTTGAAACGAAATCTACTTTTGATCACATTAATTTTAGCGGTAATATTTATGGGGTGTCGAACTATGGCCGAACCGGAGAAAAGGATCCTGGAAATCAATCTACAGGCCGTACATAAAGATACCCCCTACTTTGAACGTACCGAGGAGCAAAAATGGGGCAAGGGTTATTTAATAAAAATGATTAAAATTCGCGGCAATGATAAGTTTCAGTCGCTACCGGAAACCCAAGCCAATGTGCTTTATTACGGCGAATTGAATCTTGGATCTCCCGAAAGGACCCATGGAGTGTTAATTGATTTTGAAGGAAAAGATAAGCTATTGTGGGTCGATTCGAATGCCGATAATAATTTTGTCGGGGAAACTTGTTATCAGATTTTTAAAAGTGACCGGATTCCCGGAATCAATTTTTATTATTCCCCGACCCCGATTGATTTTTTAGTGGCCTTTGAGTTTGAAGGCCGCCAGTTTGAAAGTGCGATCCAGTTTGATCTGCCTTTTCTTGCAGTAGCGCGCACCGGCTATCAAGACCTCTTGTTTTTGACCACCCGCTCTTGGTTCACCGGAAGTGTTCCCATGGGAACAACCGAACTCCGCGTGGCTGTAGTAGATACCAATGACAATGGTTTGTATAACGATTCCGATGATTTACTCATTATCGACCGGGACTTCGACCTTAATTTCACTCCTAAAGAAAGCACTGTTTTAGCAAAAACAAAAACTATCAAATTCGATTCCGAACGTTGGAACGTCTGCTATGATTTTCTCCCGGAAAAATTGATTCTTACGGAAAGGTGATTCTTCCATGCGCTCGCTCCACCGTATACTCTTGATTTTATTGATATCATTGGCGATCTCTCCTTTGACGGATGCGGCCAACCTGGACTTCCAATCCAAAACCATGCCCAGCGGTTTACGGGTAGTCTATAAAACGATCCCTTCAAATACCGTAACCGCCAGAATGGTCATTCCAGCGGGTATGCTTAATGAACCGAGGGGTCTTCGTGGTATCTCCCATCTCTTGGAACATCTTATTTACCGCGGTTCCGAGACTTCTGCCGCCACAAACTTTCTAACGCTTCTTCAAGACGAGGGAGGAACCTATAACGGAGCTACTTCCTTGGAACAAACCGAATATTACTTAAGCGTCCCTACGGAAAATTTTCCGAAAGCTCTCGGCTTATTGCTGGAGATGCTCTTTCGCCCGGAATTAGATGAAAAACATATTGCTTTGGAGAAAAAGATTATTAAGGTTGAAAATGTCCTTCGTTCCGATCCCGGCAATACTTTTTTCCTTTATATCAACGAATTAACCGAACATCAACTGGATGATTCCATTAACTCAATTACCAGGGAAGATTTGCTCCACTATCATCAACAGTACTATAATCCCAAAGAAATGACCTTGATAGTTACGGGCAATTTTAAACCGGATGATTTGTTAAAGTTGGCCCAGGGCGTACCAAGCCGAACTGAGGAGGATACTTTCACTTCATTCCAACGCTTGATCCGCGATCTTCCCAGTAATGTAATTGTCGAAGATTATCTAAACGGAGAAACCTATAAAATTCTCTTCGGGTTTGAATTAAATAAGCTGTCCGGGAAAGAACTTACGGTAGCCAAGGCCCTTCCGATGATTTTTAACTATGAGTCTTATCAATACGACCACTTAACAAACCGGCCCCTGGACTATAATATCTTACTTTTTAACTTGACCGACCGTTTTTATTTGATCTTTACATACAGTGACAATCAAAACCCCTACTCTTTAGAGATTAATGACTGGCATCAAAATAATTTGAAACGGTTTTGTAAGTATCTGGGAAGTAAAAATTTTGATAAGTTTCTGGATTGGCTTGGGTTGATGCTAAGTAGGGACTACCACATTTTAAGCTCAGACCCCTTTTCTTTAAATGATTACTATAAATATGTTTTATTTGAACCTAGCAGTCTGACGGCGGAAGATGCAGCTGCCATTCGCAGGTTGAGCTCCAAAGATATTAAAAATTTTGTGAAAAAATACCTTGAAAGTAAGAGTTATCAAAAAGTTGTTGTCAAAGCGCTCTGATAATGAGCAGATTTAACGATGAAGCAGACTGAAATGATAGCTAATTCAAAGGATGGGTAAAAGGATGAACAGTTATACAACGAATAATTATCGGCATTGGTTCAGGATGGCCGTTTTTTCGATAATTATCTTAGTTTTTCTCTCGGTTTCTTTTAATGCCGTTACTGCCGACTCGGCCTTAGATACTAAGTTACTCAAAGAGCAACGGGATGACGGATTGACCATAGTCATCAAGGAACCGGATCAGGACAAACAGGAAGTTCACTATCTGACCTTGATTATCAAAACCGGTTATGCCCACGATCCGGTTGGAAAGTTCGGAATCACCAACTTAACCAATGAAATAATTTATCAATTACTCCGGCATACTTACGTCCTTGGACTTGATTTTCAAACCTGTGCCGACTATTCCGTATTTCATTTTGTAACCACTCGAGAATATTTTAACGATTTTTGCGCCCAAGTTGACTGGATTATCCGGTCGGACGCTTTGCTTTATTATGATTTGTGCAACACCTTAACCCGCTACCATTTGAATCAACCCAAACCCTCCGAATTACAGGCAATAGCCCAGCTTTATTCAATGGTTTACGGTCCGGAACATCCCTATAACTCGATTTTTAAGCCGGATTATGATAAATTAGATATTACCGAAGTAAATAAATGGTTCCGCCAAATATATAAGCCGAACAATTTTATCATTGCTTCCAGCTTAAAATTACCGGATGATTTTCTGAGACGGCCTGCCGGTCGCGATTTAAAAGAACCGGTAATCTTAAACGAGATCCCGGATTCCACGGTTGATAATACTCCTGAGCTGAAATGGACACCGGTCCATGACAATATCGCTACGGTTTGCCTGGGATTTGAAACCCCAAAATTTGATGATGAAGGGATTTTCGCAACTTTTCTATTGGAAGAATACTTGAACCAGAGGCTCTGGAAGGTTATCAGGGAAGAAAACGGTTTAAGTTACGACCCTCAAGTGTTTTCGCTACTGATCAGTAAATCTTCCGTCCCTACCCTCCAGGCTGTATTTCACACTTTGGCTCCGGATACCGCCAAAGTTATTAGCCTAATCATTGCAGAATTTAAACAAGTCGCCGCTGAAGGAATACCTGAAACGGAAATTGCTAAAATCATAGGCCGGGAACGAAAAAGGCAGGAAATGAATGACAAGGATCTGCAATCAGCCGTTGGAGCCGCCGCTTTATACGGCCTGCTTGAGCGGGAGTGGATGGTTAACCGGGAAGAATATCTAACTGGTCTCAACGAGGAAGCAAAAATTGTCTCCCAAATAATGACGGAAGGTTTATCCGGTTTAAAGATTTCCGTAGCCGGGCCCGATGAAACCGGCGGGTATTTGACTGATGTCACTAATGAATTAGCATCCTTTTCAAAGTTGTCTTTTTAAAATCTGTTTTATTCGCGTTTATTAGTGTTCATTCGCGGTTCAAGTGGAAAATAAGCCATGGGGCAAATGATCCCATGGCTTAAATGTTTTCGAGAAACGGTTAAATTAAAGCTCCA
This sequence comes from Bacillota bacterium, assembly GCA_012728785.1. Classification (GTDB taxonomy): domain Bacteria; phylum Bacillota; class UBA4882; order UBA8346; family UBA8346; genus JAAYHS01. The sequence goes on from JAAYEK010000011.1 coordinate 9,342, forward strand.
CTGCTAATCCGGTAGTATAGATCCGTTCGGAATCTTCCTCAAAACTATCCGTAATTCCGGCTTTGATATTGAACTTGTTGACCAAGGCATAGCTAGCCCCGATCCCGTAATCCTGATAGCCCTCCTTATACTGATAAGCCACTTCTCCGGACAATCTCAACCTGGATCCCAGGCGGAGATTTACCCCCGGAGTGACCATCAAAGCAGAGTCTTCAGTTTCGTGATTGGATTCCAGGTTAATAAAACCGTATAACAGATCCGAATTCAACCAAAACGAAACTCCGTACATTGGTATTTCGGAAGCGGTTAAGTTGTAACCAAGATAAGCGGTATACCCCATTGCCGAAGTGGACGGGCTATAATAAGCCTTGACCAGCATTTGGCGTTCAGCTTCACTGCTCCGGCTTACCTCGCCACTGATAGTGACTGAAGGCCGGATACCATAACTAAGCGAAGCGTTAACGGGCATTGAATCGATGGATACTTCTTGGTTTCGCGTGAAATTAGTTTTTAGATCAAAACCGATACCCGCCGGCGAATTCAGTTTGCCGTTTTCCGCTTCCAGGGTGTAGGAGTTGCCAAAGGCGACTATTGATACGGATAAAGATAGAAGAAAGGCTACAATGATTACTGTGTAAAGTTTACGCATCGGATTGCACTCCTTTATATAATTTTATTAACCGATTCTCCTTCTTTAACTGGTACTCCTTTAGCAACTATCTGTCAGGACAGGAATAGCCATCCAAGTAAAGATTGATTTACCTGTTTGATTAATTATGATATACTTTGAAATCAAAGCTTAGGAAATTAGGAGTTTTGTTGATCAATGAGACGCTTTCGATGATTAATTTTATAGGAATCCTTCTTTGTATCGGAAGTTTGGTGTTGGTAAACTTTAAATAACTATAATAGTAGTTTGTGGGTATAATAGATATTAATTCATCAGGCTATCGAAACCAAAAGGGGTGAATTAGATGGATCACACTCGTACATCCCTACATCAAACAGCTACCTTTGCCGGGGGTTGCTTTTGGTGTATGGAACCTCCGTTTGAAAAACTAACCGGCGTTATCGATGTCATAACCGGGTATACCGGCGGAACCGTGGCCGACCCAACTTACGAACAAGTCTGTAGCGGTAAGACCGGCCATTATGAAGCGATCCAAGTGATTTACGACCCCGCCGTCATCGGTTACGAACAACTGCTTGATGTGTTCTGGCGGCAGATCGACCCTACTGATCCCGAGGGGCAATTTGTCGATCAGGGCAGCCAATATCGGACAGCCATCTTTTATCATAATGAAAACCAAAAAAAACGAGCTGAGGATTCCAAGCTAAACTTGGAGGCATCCGCTAAATTTTCCAAACCGATCATAACCCCGATTCTTCCCGCCACGCCGTTTTACCGGGCCGAGGACTACCATCAAGGTTATCATCAAAAGTCCCCAATTAGATATTGCGCTTACCGGGAGAATTCCGGCCGGGAAGAATTTTTGGATCGAGTTTGGAATCAAAGCCTTAAAGGGGCCAACCCTAAAACCAACGGCTTTTCCAAAGAAAGCTTGACCCCCCTGCAGTACCATGTCACACAAGAAAACGGCACTGAGAAACCATTTGCCAACGAATATTGGAACAATAATAAAGAAGGTATTTATGTGGATCTAATAACCGGAGAACCTCTTTTTAGTTCCATCGATAAATTTGATTCTGGGACAGGCTGGCCTAGCTTTACCAAGCCTTTAGAACCAAAGAATGTTATCGAAAAGACAGATCAAAGCCTGGGGATGGAACGGATCGAGGTCCGGAGTAAAGACGGCGATGCCCATCTGGGCCATGTTTTCGATGATGGTCCGGAGCCAACCGGGAGGCGTTATTGCATTAACTCAGCCGCTTTAAGGTTTATTCCGAAGGAAGATCTAAAAAAAGATGGCTATGAGGAGTATGAAAGTTTGTTTTAAAAGTACTGTGAATCGAAGATGGAGGACCCGGATTACCAGGTCCTCCATCTTTCCAAACCAACCGAACTCATCATTAAAATATATGCTAAATTAAATCTTTTTATGCCAAGTTTTCGATCGGCCCCTCCTGGTCCTTATCTTCATAGGAAAGAACCTCTTCCATCGAGAAAAAACCTTTCCGGTTTAGGATGAAACTAGCCGCAGTCAATGCTCCGGCAGCAAAAACTTTTCGGGAATAGGAACGATGAATGATCTCGATCTCGTCATGTTCCCCGGCGAATAATACTTGGTGAACACCGGTAATCCCTCCGGCTCGAACGGCATGAATCCCGATCTCCGAATTTTCCCTTTGAGTCGCCCCTTTACGTCCAAAAACATTCTTCTTCTCTTTTTCACTTTTTCCCTTAGCATTATGTATTTCAGTAGCAATCTTGATTGCGGTACCTGAAGGAGAATCAACTTTATTACGGTGGTGCGATTCCATAATCTCCACATCATAATCAGGAACTAGCTTCGCCAAGGATTTAGCGATAAAAAGCAAGGCGTTAATTCCTACGGAAATATTAGGGGCAAAAACCAGACCAATTTTATAATGCTGTACCAGGTTTTTTAGTTCGTAAACCTGTATCTTATTAAAACCAGTTGTCCCTACAACCATATGAATTCCGTTCTCTGCCAGCACTTGCGCATTTTTTAGACAAGCTTCCGGTGAAGAAAAATCGATGGCTATCGCAAATTTATTTTTGCGAATTTCCTCCGCCAATGAGGTAGAGCTTGAAACTAATAATTCGCTATCTAAATTGGTCAACTCCCGTAAAGATTTATTAATCTTCTTACTCTTTGGTCCGGCAATGACCGAAACCAAATCAAATTCCCGGGAAGAAAGCAATTCTTCGGCGACAACCTTGCCTGTTCTTCCAAGGCCAAGCAAACAGGTTTTAATCATTTGTTTCACCTCCAAACGTATTTTTAAAGACAAAAAGACCATGGAGGAATCCATGGTCGAATTGGCAAAGCCATGCTTCCCTCTCATGCAACGCTTACGAAGTTAGCTGCCGGGTTCGGGTCGCTTGAGTAACCCTAAACTGTGACAAACACAGTAATTCACCCCTAAAAACTGGTTCCCCCGTTCTCTTTTTCAAGAGATTAAGCGCAACAGGAAGATAATCTATGAAATTAGATTATAATTATAACCCATTTTCACTATTTAGTCAAATATTAGCTTTATAGGACGTATTACCTCGAATTTCCCGTATTTTCCTTCATTTTTTACGCAAATCCCTCATTAATTAATATGTTACACCGCTAAAAATATGACTGTTTTTATTCGGAATTTTGTCCGTTCCGCCAACAATGACCGCCACAAAACCTATATACATATTCCCCTACCCCCCTTTTTCTTTTTTTTTTTAAAATTTCCCCCACCTCCCCCACCAAGGGCCTACACTACACCAACCCCTGCTCCTTCAAGCTTACAAAGTCCCGCTCCCCGGTGATCAGGTGGTCCAGCAATTCGATACACATGATCTTCCCGGCTTTTTTCAGTCTTTG
>JAAYEK010000012.1 GCA_012728785.1 Bacillota bacterium
ACGAAAATCGAGTATTTTCAATATCCGGTCAGTCGAGCGAGTATCCGCCGTTGAGCCAAGTTCCTAATGGTGGATGCCCGATGCACCCTCGTTGTAAGCATTCTGAGACCCCTTTCTTAGAAAAATTTGAATCAGAGGAATTAATTGAATACGGCAAAGGGACTGACAAGAAGTATATGGGGTTGAATTTGGAAAATGGGCGGGCGGACCAAGCTAAGTTGAGAAGCTTAGAAAGACTTGAAAAAGAAAAGGCGTCCAAAATCATTACCGGGGATCGAAAGTATTTCCAGTCTGTTGATATTAAAAATAAAGTTCAAATGCCTGGATTAACAGCGAAAGCCTATAAAGAGACCATGAACTCTTTCTCTTTAGCATTGGAACATGGAAGGGCAACCAATACCGAATGTTTGTTAACATTAGATGCAAAAACCGGAAAACGAGTGTATAATAACATTGATGGAGAACAATCACAGGTTGTATTTCCCAAAAAGTATGTTGATTTTCTTAATAATTCCGATGACAATAGTCTTTTAATAATACATAATCATCCAAGCAGTTCGAGTTTTTCATCTGACGATATTAATATTCTTACAATTGGGTCAGTAAACAAACTCGGGGTGGTCGGGCATGACCAAACATTATACTACATCGAACGCAAAGGGAGTTCGGTCAAACTCTCCGATAAAAAGATAAGTTTTGACTACAAGACGGCTCAAGCAAAGTATTTCAGTTACTATCAAGAAAAGGTACTATCCGGGGCAATGACTCAACAAGAGGCTTGGAAGGAACATAGTCATAAAATGCTTGAAGAGGTAGCAGAGAAGAATAATTTAAATTACAGGAGGTGGCTACCAGATGAGCAGTGAAAAAATAGGTTTTGATTTATTGAACTGGCAGCCAGATTATACGAAATCGAAGGAAGAGAATGAAGAGAAGTTTCGTGAACGCTATTATGAAGTTTATGGAGAATATCCTCCGAATAAAGAACCATCTCAATAAGGTAGTTCTTTATTTTAAATCAATTTTAAACCACTTTATCGTCAGGTCATTGTATTTCAGCTCGACCAGGCACTTATTCCATACTAAATGATATCGCGGTCCTTCGGAGATTCTTTGCAATTTTAATTCAAGGACATACCGAGCCGACGCTCTATTACTCAATCTAATAAGCGTTGGCCATTGTTTTTCCTTGATAATCTGTTCCAGTTGGAGGTCAATCTGTTGGTGGAGAGTTAGGGAGCGGGAGAAATAGCGGATGTTGGTCATATTGATATTGTAACATAATTTGGTAGAAAAGTGATAGAAATAAAAACGGAGGTTAAGTTTAAATGGAAATAACTAACATTGAATTATTACAGGTATTAAGAGAACAAGCCTTATCACGAGCTATTGGAGAATTAGAATCGGCATTGCTTACTTTTTGTACTCGTGATCCTTTAGGGAGACCTATTATATCAGAACAATGCAAAAACATTAAACAAGCCATTGAACTAATTAAAGATAGCCGATAAACTGTGTCACAACTTGCGACACAAAACGCGACACAATAAAAAAGAGGTAGTAAAAGTAGTAGGATATTCAAACCGCCGATTTAAGGCGGTTTTTCTTTTGGAGGGAACTATGAAAATAGGTGACAGGGTAAGAGATGTTAACGGATACGAAGGGACAATCACCGATATTTTCAAAGATACTGGGCAAATTCAAGTACAACAAAAGCCTAATGTCTGGTGCACTTATGATAATTACAGGCAATTAACAGTTATCAATTAAAACAATAACCACCCCAGGGGCGGATGCCGCATGATGGTCTTCGTGTTGAGGAAACAGAGCCTCAACAACCTCACCTTCAAACTCTGGTGATGAGTCCAGGGTCCCTGGGCTTTTATATCCGGGAATTAACCGCCTAACAAGCGGTTTAAATTTTGCCCAAAACATGCGGCGGCTTACAATTGCATGGGAAAATTAAGCCTACCAGGCTATAAACGGGAGGAATTATCAATGAAAAAAATCTTTAAACTTTTGCGCCTTATCCTATTGGCTCCGGCCATTTTTTTATTTGCGGCTGAAGGTGGAGCAGGCGGAACAGGCGGAAGCTCCAACGCCGGGAGCGGAAGCGGCGGAAGTAGTACCGGAGGAGCCGGGAGTGGAAGCGCCCAAGGTGACCAGGGGGGTGCCAGCGGTCAAGGAGGATCTGGCGGAACCGGAGGCCAAGGCGGCCAGGGTGGCGGTTCCGGATCGGGAACCGGCGGCAAAACCTTCTCCGAAGAAGAAGCGGAACGAATCGCTAAAGAGCGGGAAGAACGGGCCAGACGCTCAGCCCTAAAGTCATACTTCGAGCAACAGGGATACAGCCAAGAAGAAGTAGAGCAGATGCTCAAAGCTGACAAGGAGAAACGGGAGAAGGAAAAGACCGAGACTCAACGTGAAAAGGAGCGTGCCGACAAAGCTGAAGCCGAAAAGAAGACGGCGATTGACACGGCTAACGCTAAACTCGCCAAAGCTGCTTTTCTTGTCCAGGCCGTAGCGGTTGGAATCCCATCCGACAGGGTAAACGACGCTGCTGAATTAGTCCGAACCCAGCTATCCGAGCTCAAGCCGGACGACAAGACCGGCGAATTCGACGAGAAAGAGATTAAAAAAATCGCTGAAGAGTTGGTCAAAGCTAAACCGTGGCTAAAAGGCGATGCCAAGGGCGGGAATCTTGGCGGCGGTAGCAATTTTGGCGGCGGCGGTGATGAATCGAAGCCTGGTTCCTACGGCGAGAAAATGGCAAAGGCCAAAGTTGCTCCTGAAGTCAAAAACGACCCTTGGGCTGCAAAACGTCAACTTTAAAATTGTTTAAAAAATCTCTATGAAAGAAAGGTGATACTCAGTGAATCTTAATATTACTCGGGAAACTTACCGCGATGAAGTGGCGTGGTTAGCCTCTCATAGCGGTAAAATTGTCAAAACCGGCGGTATCTCTTTGAGTCATGCTCACAGAGCGCCGGACCCCGCGACCGGGAAAAGAGTTTATCGGTCTGGGGAGTTTGTCGGATTGATATCCGCCGCGTCTGGATTATGGACGAGATACCAAAGGGCGGTTGGCTCATTCGCTCAGTTAGTGACTGATGCGGCTGTAGCTAATGGCTCAATTGTTTGGACTTCGAGGGTTGCGGGTGTGGCCGGAAATGCTTACAGTTTAGCGCTAGTTAATCCGGGAGGTAACAACTCTCCTTTGACTATAACTGTACTTGCCGGAGCTATTTCCGTAAGCTTAGAAACCGGAGCGGCCGGAGCGCTGGTAACTACAGCAGCCCAATTAGTTGCGGCTATTAAAGATAATCCCGCCGCTAATGCTCTTATTTATGGCGAATTGGCAAGAGGGCATAATGGCAATGGATTAGTGACCGCCATTGGCGCTACTAACCTAGCCGGTGGAGTTGCCTCGGTTGGTCAACAGGCGACCTTGGATACTGGCGTTGCTGGAAATGACAATGCAATTACCTGGACTGCCAATGATGTCGGAGCGGCCGGGAATAATATCCAAATAGCGTTAATCAATCCAGGCACTAATAGCCAACCTTTGACCGTTAGCGTGGTAGGTTCCGGAGCTGTGGCAGATCCGTACGTAATCAACGTATCCGTGGCAACTACCGGGACAGGAGTGCTTGATTCCACTGCGGCTGAAGTAATTGAGGCAGTCAATAACCACGGATTCGCCCGGACTCTTGTAACTGCATCAAACACTGGGGATAGTGATGGAACCGGGAAGGTAGTTGCTGCTGCGGCTGCTCCTTTGGCCGGCGGAACTGGCATGAATGTATCGATGGCCGAAGGTCAATTCGGAATCCTTATGCATGATGTGGACGTTACCAATGGCAACGGAATCGGCGCGGTGTTACTTGGTGGGAAAGTCCTGGATGCCAGACTTCCGGCTGCTTCGGATGCGTTTGTTCGCGACGCGCTGCCGAGGGTAATGTTCACTACTGAAAATGCGCCCTAATTAATTATTAAGGCGTGTTAATCTTTAATCTATATTTACTTTATTTTTTTATTGTTAATCTAGAATATTTTTGCGAAAGGAAGTGTATATCGTGATTATACTTTTGGCTTTAATAGCTGTATGTCTTCTCTTGGCGTTCTGGGCGTGTATCGCCGGTCCCAAAAAGGTTAAAAGGCTGTTTAAGATTTTAACCTTCGCCTCGTTGGGACCGGCAGCACTTTTATTGGGAGCAGAACGTCCCATCGATGCTGTAGCCGTCCCAGAGTTACTATCCTATATTCGAAGCCGAACCCCTCGAAGAATGTTAGGGGATATTTTATTTCCGGCCAAAGATATAACCGGACTAGATTGGAAAGCCGTTATTGGTGCCAATCGCCTCCCGGTGGCCGCGAAAGTCGTGGCATTTAACCAAGAGGCCAGTATCGCCTCCCGCGAAGGAATTGAAATGCAGGCCGGAAAAATCGTCCCTATCAAGCGGAAAATCACCATTGATGAGGAAACGATGCAAAAGCTGTATACTCCACGACCGAATACCAGCGAGTTGGATGATGCAATCGCCGAGATATACAACGATACGGAGAACATGATTACCGCCGTCGAAACCAAAATCGAAGCCATTCGGTGGGAGATCATTTCAACTGGTCGACTCATGTTAGATGAAGACGGAATCGTTCAGCAAGTGGAGTTTGGATTCAATCCTTTAACACAGTCCCAAACTCTAGTCGGTAATGCCTTATGGAGCGCTACGGCGACATCTACTCCGATTGCTGATATGATTCGGTGGAGAAATTCCATCGTGAACAGAACCGGAGTTCGCCCTGGACGCGCTGTTACTTCGGAGACAAACTTGGCATGGATTTTACAATCAGCTGAAGTGAATACCCTTGTCCATGGGACTCTGGGTGCGGGTCTGCCGGTAACCGAGGCACAATTACAACAGTTGCTTCAGACCCAAGGACTACCGCCGATTGTTACTTATGACGATCAATATCGGGTACAAAACGAGAACGGCACTTACACTCAACTGCGGTATTTGCCGGAAGATTTGTTCGTCATGATGCCGGGAACCAAACTTGGCGACCAGCTTTATTCCCCGACCGTCGAAGCGCTCAAAAAAGTCCGCAAAGGCGTTATCAATTATGGCGACGCTCGTCGGATTTACGCTGAGGTTTGGGAAGAGAACGAGCCGCCGGCGCATTGGACTAAGGCAGCTGCGTTAACATTCCCGACATGTCCGTTAATTGACAGTATCTTCATTGCGGATGTGTGGTAAGAGACCTTAAAGGGGTTGTCATTCGTGGCAACCCTTCTTTCTATTAATTTTGAAAGATGGTGAAAATATGGCAAATGTAAAGGTTCGAGCCTTGAAGCCGCTCGGAATCAAGGTTGGCAAAGAGACAGTAGACAAGGCTCCTGGCGCAGAGTTTGAGATGGATTTTAAAGACGCTTTGGCAGCCGAGAAAGACCAAGCCGTTCAGATTGTGTCGGGTAAAAACAAGCAAGAAGAGAACGACGCTCCTGTGGATGGGTTCGATGAAAAAGAAGAAAAAACCGTCCTTAAGGCCAAAGCGAAAGAGCTGGGCATCCCCAAATATACCAAAATGAAGGCCGAAGAACTTTTCGAGGCCATCATTTTAAAGCAATCCGAAAACGTGGCAAAGGAAGCCAAAGAGCAAGCTGTTGAAGCCACTACTCAAGAGCATACCAAGATTTTTACAGTAGTTGCTGAGAGTCTAGGCATTGAAATCAACGAAGAGCTTGGCTTTGAAGATGCCATTGACGTGCTGCTGACTGCGTCTCAAGAGTGGAAGAAAGCGGCTGAGGCGAGCGGAGAAGGGAAAGAAGAAAAGGAATCCGGCGAAAAGTCCGGTGATAAAGAGTGAACATCGACTTAACAAGCGTCAATAATTACTTTAATACTCACTTGGACAAAGCTACCTGGACCGCGGCCGCCGACGACGAAAAAACCGCTGCACTCTCTACCGCCGAAATGGAGATCAATAGCCTACCCATTAGCAACTCCGCTCTAGCTGCTTCCAAGCGGCAAATAGCCGTATATGAGCAAGCCGTCTGGAGACTACGAACTGGTACAAGGCGGGAAGATTTGCAGGCTCAAGGAGTAAAAAGCGTCCGGAACCCTTCGGGAGTAGCGGAAACATATGGAATCCCTACCTTTGGAATCCCATTGGCTCCAAGGGCTAGGGCTGCATTAAACGGCTGTATGTCGTTGGGGGCGATAAGATGAGTCTGACTGAGGATTATTATAACGAAGATTTAATCTGGACACCTGCCCAACGAAACGTCGATGGAACGACCAAAAAAGACGGCTCCGGAAGAGTTTTATACAACACGCCCCAAACCATTCGCGGTTGTTTAACCGAAAAGATTAAACTAATCCGGGACAAAACCGGGAAAGAAGTTGTCTCTTCGGGACATGCAACTTTAAGCGAATCGGTTGGGCTAGATGATAAAATAAACGGACGCTTAGTAATTGCAGTAAGCGCTCATAAAGATTTGGACGGAAACGACGAAGGGCGAACCGTTTATATGGCTTAGGCGGTGAAACGAGGCGGTGAGATAATTAGCGACGACATATTCAAATTTAACTTTGACTTCGAGGGCATAGAGGAGACTTGTAATAACCTCGACCTCTACGACCAAAAGGCCGTCGATGCCGCCACTCATGCAATGGTCGAGAATACCGAAGCTCTTTTAGGTAAATCAATGCGAATCGTCCCTCACGACGAAGGAATGTTGGAAGGGTCCGGGAGTGCAATGGTCCAAGAAGAGGAAATTGCCCATGGGACCGATGACGGTGCAATGGTCCAAACCGGAAAAGCTCCTTCGGCACGTCCAGGGGCAGTTATAACCGGAACTGTCAGTTACAACAAGCCGTATGCTTTGAGACAGCATGAGGAATTGAGTTATCGACACAAGGAAGGCCGACAAGCTAAATACTTGGAAACGCCTCTCAAAGAGTTTGTCCGGGAGTTTGCTAAGAATATCGCTGATGCAGTTAGGAGTGTGAGAAGATGAATGCAAAAGAATTAGCTGAATATTGCGCCTCTCCTTCGGAACCAGAGGAAGGAGAGGAGGCGCTTGTAACTCCGGATTTAGGAGTGATAGGTGAAACTCTATTCTATTCATATCTTCCCGATTCTCCCGACAATTGCATAGCTATTTTTGACACGGGCGGATGGCCTAAAGATCCGGACATAACGAGAGGCGATTTGACGTTCCAATTTGTGTTTCGGGGGGCGGGTTACGACGAAGCTCAAGCCCTGATAAAAAAGTTTAAAGACTGGTTTATTCCAAGCGATGTCCCGAAAAAGCTATTTTATATCGGCTCGTATTACATTCATTTGGTGCAGCCATTACAGGCGGCGCCTTTTTATTTGGGCCGGGATGAAAACGGACGGGATAAGTTTACCTGGAATTTTACCTTTATTGTTCACTAAAATTTACGAAAGGATGTGATTACATGCCACAGTGGCAAATGGGACCTGCAAAATGGTATTGGGGTGGGACCGGGCCTGAACACCTGCAAGACGTTTATACAAAAGGGTCTGAGTTTACCGTTACTCCCCAAACCCAAGCTGTTGAGTTTGATATTGTCGGCCATGTCGATGATATTGAAACTGACCTATCTGTAGAAGCCAAAATTGCCATCGCGCTTGCTCCTGGGATGGATATTAGTACGTTCCTCCCGTATATTAACAAGATTGTTGATGGGGAAAAAGTACTTTTCGATGGTGTGGTAGACATTGGGCGCAGTCTGAGAGACCGTGGCAAACCGTTGTTGCTTCATCCTGCTAATTTGGCTGATAGCGATGTTAGTCAAGACTTTTACATGCCGTGCGCGGTTTGTACGTCTGGATTTAGAGTTGTCTACGATAATACTACAGTTCGAATTATCGAAGCTACCTTCACTGGGTACGTCGACAACTTAACTAGTAAACGGAAATTCCAGATTGGCGACCGGACGGCTCAGGCCGATGTGACTCCTCCGGCAGTATCGGAGACAATTCCGACGAGTGATGCTGATGACGTTGTAATTGATAGCGGGTTAAATATCGACTTTGTTATGAGTGAACACATTGACCCGGCGACCGTTATTAAGGGTAATACGTTATTCATGACAGCTGATGACCACATTGTATTCGGTGATTACTCAGTGGTTTATCTGGGAGCTGCTAAAACAATCAGGATAAAAACCACGGCAGCGCTAGAAAATTTAACTTAATACGCTGTAATATTGACCACCGGGATCAAAGACGCGAACGGAAATGCCATAGCAGCTCCGTATACACTCGAATTCACAACCGAAGCGGCTGGGTAATCGGTAATCAAAGATTCCAAAACTATAAGGGGAGGGCTAAAACCCTCTCCTTATTTTTAAAATTAAAAGCAGGAGGGAAATACAATGCAAACCTATATTGACCTTGATAAATGGGTACCGGAAAAATTAACGATGAAAATAAACGGCGAAACATATGACGTTAAAGATATAACTGTTGAGATGTTCCTCGAAATTTTACAGCTCTGCGAGTTGGGGGTTGGGCCCGATCCGAGCCTCACCAGTTTTATTGATGAACTAAAAAAGGCAGTTAAAAAGAATTGGGTTGTTCGGGCTATAGATAAAATTCAAAGACTCATTCGCCGTGGGAAGCCTATTTCTGAGGACGAAGGCAAAAAGAAACTAGCGCGATTCCTAAAAAAAGCTGTTCCCGATTTACCAATGCCGATTCTCCGGGCAATGAGCCAAGCTCAGATTCAGGGATTCCTGGAATTTTTGATTCAGTCCTATTACGCGGGGCAAACAGACCCAAATTTTCAGAAGCCGATGGCGAGTCTGTAAAAAAACCTAGCAAACTCGACATCGGATGGTCTTTTTCAGAGTTTTTGCGTTGGTATCCTGGCTACACTGAGGAATCAATGATGCAAATGTCGGCGCGACGGTTCTTTTTGTTACAAAAGAACATTGCAAAGATTCAGGCCCGAGAAAATTATGATCGTTGGTTGATGTCTAACTGGAGCTATTTAGGGCCAGAGGCTAAAGAATTTAAGGAAAAGTATTTCGCCAATATGGTTAAGGTTGCCTTTCCTGATTCGGAGACAGCAAAACCTTATTGGGATAACCCTGAGCCGGGATTAAAACAGGTTAAATAGTTATTTAATGCTGTGATTTTTTAAATATTCCCTTAAAGCAATCTCAATAATACCAATGACGCTTTGATTTGTTTCAATAGCATAGTGTTTAACTTCTTTGTGAAGTTCAGGATCTATTTTTCCATTAATTCTACCCAATGATGGTGACATTAAAAACACCTCCAATTAAATTTATTATATTATCTAGACATATAAATGTCAATTAGCAATAGACATAAAAACATATATATGTTATAATGATATTAATAAATTTAGGGAGGTTTATCGGTATGGCTAAGAAAAAAGATATTTTATCCGAGGTTTCTAATGATGCGGAAGGTGCTTTTATGGCTCCTTATATCGCTGAATTCACAGTTAAGGGAACCGCTGCGCTATTATTTCACCGGTGGTCTAATGAGGATGTTGAAGCCAAAGGAAAGGCTGCTAAAGGAAGTGCGGCAAAGAAAACCGATAATCTTGACGCTTATGTCTATCAAAATGAAGTCGGTGAGATTTGTATTCCTGGAGAATATGTGAGACAATCCTTGATTCATGCGGCTAAATACCGACAAGACCCCCGTAGCCCACGGAAGAGTGCAATGGATTTATTTAAGGCTGGAGTTGTTTCATTAACCGAATTAGCAAGCCTTGGAGTTGATGAATGGGATTACCTAGATCAGCGCAGGGTTGTTATTCAGCGGTCGGCAATCACTCGAACCAGACCAGCTATGCTGCCGGGGTGGGAAGCGACATTTCAATTCCAAGTTTTAATTCCCGAATATATTGATCCGGCGATGCTTCAAGATGTTTTAGTACAAGCTGGTAGATTGGTTGGAGTTGGAGATTTTAGACCGACTTACGGAAGGTTTTCTGTTAATAGGTTTGAGGTTTTGCAGCTTGAAAAAGCGGCTTAACTATATTGCTTTGACGTGGTAAAGTGAGGCGTGGCAAGACGAGGCTCGGTTGGGCCGGGCGAGGCATGGCGGGACACGGTGCGGTGTGGCATGGATAGAAAAGAGGCTATTAGTTTAGCTTCTTTTCTTTTTATTTGAAGGAAAGATGGTGAAGCATAATGCCAGAATTTGATGCCGGAATCGTTGTTGCCCATATGAAGGCAGACAGTAGTGGTTTACACGCGGGGGTTCAAGCCACTAAAAAAGATATGCAATCTTTGAAACAAGATGCTCAAGAAGTAAAAAGTGCCTGGAGGGATATGGGGCTCGCTGCGGGGAACAGTTTCGCCGCAATCACTGCCGGGATCGTCAAATCAGTCGAAGCCAACAATAAATTGAAGTCTTCTATGATGGGGCTGGATTCTATTGCTAAGGGGACAGTCGGCACCTACTCAAAAATTGAAACTGAGCTTGAGAAGGTCAGGGCCGACGGGATGATTCCGTTAACTAACGCGATTGCGGCTTATAAAAACTTGCTAAGCCGGTACCAAGACGAAGAAACCGCGATCAAAATGTTTAATAAAATCGCTGATGCCGCCGCATTCGGAAGACAAGGGCATTTAACGTTAGGAGAGGCGATTCAAGGCACTACGGAGGGGCTACGCAATGAAAATAGCGCATTAACGGACAACGGAGGCATTACCAAGAATTTGTCTGTTATGTGGAAAGAGTATGCCGCCCAAATTGGTAAAACCGTAGGACAATTAACTGAGGCAGAGAAAAAACAAGCTGAAGTTAACGGATTTATGAAGGAAGGGCGTTTTCAGACCGGCGATTTGGCAAAACTTCAAGCATCTTTGGCCGGTCAGATGGTAAAAGCGAACGCTGAAACAACCGCCGCTTCCGCTGCTTATGGCGACGCTTTGGAACCGGCGTTAAGCAAAGCTGTTGGTGGATATTCGGCATTAATGAAAAACATTCGGGAATTCATCCAAGCTTCTCCAGGAATGGTCGCTGGGATTACTGCTGGGGCCGCTGCTATGACCGGATTAGTAGCGGTTTCATCGGCCTGGATAGCGCTTGACATGGGTGCGAAAATAGCAGCCGGCTTTTCGGCGTTGACCGGTCCGGTAGGATTGACAATGATTGCCCTTTCATCGTTGGCGGCGGTTATTATAGGTGTTAGAACCGAGATGGCTAAGTACAACGAAGAACAAGATAAATTGGCTGATTCATACGGAAATCAAGCCTCCGAAGTCGATGACCTTATCACCGAATATGAAACCTTAAAGAGCAAAACTAAGCTTACTACTGATGAAAAGAAAAGGCTTCTTGAAGTGTCAAACCGTATCTCTGAAATTCTTCCCCAAGCTGCAAAAGGCTATGATGAAGAGGGAAATGCAATTATTGATGTCAACAGAGCCTTGAAGGAAATGATTATCCTTAAGGGTCAGGAGTTTAAACTTCGGGAAGAAACAATTCGGAAAGAAGTCGCTCAATCCGAGAAACAGTTAAGACGCGAAGAAGCAGAGATTGAAAGATTAGATAAAGTTTGGGCCAGGATGAAATCGGGTTGGGGCGTATCAGATGTAAACCAAATTGAAGATCCTCTTCTCCGTGAACGGGCCAAGGAGTTAGAGTCTGAGTATAATTCCGAGCTGCGCAAAACCACTGAAGAAGTCAACCGACTAACTGACACTATCAACTTTAAAAAAGAACAAATCAATTATATCAATGACTTGCTTAGTGGCAAAATTACTAGGGAAACAGTTAGGAGTACTAAGCCAAAAACAAAGACGGGTGATGATGAGACCGAGACTACTGTAACAGCGATTACAAAAAAGCGAATTGACGAGCAAAAGGAACTGCAAAATCAACTTTACATTGAAATGCTGGAACGGCAAAAACGGTTTAAGGAAGCCGAAATCACCGAAGAAAAGCTTAGATATCAGGAAGAAGTTGAGTTGGCCGAAAACAACGCTGAATTACTTGAACAAGTTAAACTTGGCCACAAAGAGCGCCTTGCAGTCATTGATAGGAGATATGCCGAAGAAGAAAAACGGCGTAACCAAGAGCTGGCCGACGAAATCATTCGGAT
>JAAYEK010000135.1 GCA_012728785.1 Bacillota bacterium
ATGTTAGCATTGGTTGGTCCCTCTCTGCTGGGAAGCCTGTTATTTTTGGGTATTCGGCAAAGAGGGACGCGGGAGGTTGGCGGTTTTATGGTCTTTCGGTGTTGAAAGACTTCGCTGAACGGCGGTTTCTTCTTTGCTGAATCGGTGGGGATTTTAGGCTTCGGGGTAGGATAAGTAAATTACTCGTGTTGAAAATGCTGTCCGCCGCGGGCTGAAACCCCACGGCTAGGTATATTGTCGCACAAACCCCTTCGGGCTATTTGGCCTAAAAGATAGTATCCTGTTATTGCCCTTCCCGGTTACTCCATCCTTCTTCTTTCCTGTTCTAGAGTACATTTTTCCTACCATAAATAACGCTTCCCGAATACTTTCGCGAATAATGAAAGCAAACGGGTATTGAATTCTCAATCTTCTTGGACCAGAAACCGGGCGGTTGCGGGCCATTTTCGCCGGTCTTTCAATGCCGGCTTAATAGATTCATAGTAAAAGTTAAGATCTTTTCTCCTGTCGATTCGGTTTTAGTTTTCGTCGAGTGAAAATTCAGTTTTAACGGCTATCGATCCATTCTGTAATCTTTTTTTGATAAAATTTCAGTAATAAATTTTAGGTCATTACGGTTCTTTAGAACTCAAAGTCAATTGAAGTTATATGGCCTTTAATTATTCGTGTCAGTTCTTTATTGTTGCCGCCTATACTTTCACGGCTGGCATATACCATATAAGCAGGATCTATTCCGTCGAGGTTTAATTCATAATTGGCATTAAGAGCAACTTCCCGCAAAAATTCTCGCGTAGATCGTCCGTTTCCTTCCCTAAAAGGATGAAGATGGTTAATGTCCCCCCACAAAGCACCCACTTTTTCGGAGAACTTATCAAAATCCAAACCTTGAAAATAATTATCTTTTTTTAACTGAATAAATATCTCATTAGCTGCGGAATTTATATGTTGGGGATAACAAAAATTTGTTCCAGGTTTACTTAGGTAACAAGTTCGAACTTGCCCGGCCCAATCATAGACATCTTGAAATAGATGTCCGTGAATTTCGAGAAGATGTTTCAGACCAAGATTTCCTTTAACCGGATTAATAATTAATTGACCTTGCCGAGCTACAGTTTGCAATCTTTCAAATTCTTGTAGTTTTTGATAATCAGTTGTATCGACTTTGTTAATTAAAACATGTGTGCCTATATAACAAAGAGGATCTTGATGTTCAACTTCAAAATTACTTGGTTTATCCTTCGAAGCAAACCATCCCGGGTGGTCAATTTGATATTGGGCAAACTTACGATCCGTTTTTTCTTTTAATTCTTCAAAGGTCATTTCACCACAAGCTATTTTTTCTAAGTCGGCTTTTTCTTCTTCAGTAAACTTGTGACCTTCGATTTCATTGTTAGCTATGGCGAAGTTTACTGCCTTTCGTAAAGCTAAATTTTTATCAGTCATTATTTTGCTCCTAATTAAACTAAATTTGCCCTTTATCACTTAGACTTATATAGTTTGAATCAGTTACAATAATATGATCAAGGACTTTTATTTCTAAAATGTCACCAGCTCGTTTTAGTTTATCTGTAAGATTTAAATCATCCGGACTGGGATATGGATCTCCTGTCGGGTGATTATGTACTAAAATATCAGACGACGCTCCTGCTATTAAGGCCGGTTTAAAAACTTCTCTCGGGTTTACTATACAAGATTTTATATTTCCTATAGTGACGGTGTTAATGCCAATTATATAATTTCGTATATCGAGCATTATTACTACAAAATGTTCCCGATCTACTCCATAGAGATAGCTTTTGGCTATATCATATACATCTTTAGAATTTGAAATTTTTGTTTTATAAGATGCTTGCTGAGATTCTTAACCAGCATTACCTTATAGACCGGTACATAATACATTTTTACTTCATTGGATTTTTTGAATTCGTTTTGAAAATCAAATTCTAAATATGGTTTAGGCATACTAACTCATTCACTTCCGTTTGAATTTTTTCCAAAATGTCTAATTCTTCCTTAGTGAATATAAATCCTTCGTTTTTAAGTTCTTCAAGATAGTACAATAAAATATCATCACCTCTACCGGACAGTGAAGTGTTTATACCTGTTCTTACGCTATATTCCAAATAATTTTGATAGCTCTCATTCATTTTAACCCCTGCCCTTTTATTGTTTGCAATAAGCGTATTTCTAGTTTTTTCTTCTAACTTTGCAATTAATGCTTCAGTAAAATTATAAGCCGGGATTTCTCTTTCTGGTATTACAAATTTGTCTCCAGCTAATTCTCGTGCTTTTTCAACGGCTGCATTTATTTGTGCATAATTAGCTTCAGGCCAGTTTAATTCTTCAAGTTCGTCAGATGATGATACTTTTTTATTGATTTCCATTACAATACCTCCTTGTTTTACTTATGAGTAGAATTTTAAACCGGAATGGCGCAGAGCATAATTTATAATTACACACTCAAAACTCCCTTTGTAGAATTCATTCTCAATTCGATGATTCGAGTTGTTACAAAAAAGCCCTCGACTTCCATTAAAAACCTCGGATCAATAATACCGAACTTATTGATTAAAATATCGGTTCCGGCATAGACATACGGGTCATTCGGATCGGGGATGATTTCACCTTGCCAAAAATAATCAGGGTATTCTTTCTTCCATACTTCGATTTGTTGTAACATCTTTTGACGGGCTTCTTCGGTGGAAATTTCGCCGTCGGCCACCCTCTTTAAAATCGCAAGACTTTCCGGACTCAGCTGAATCCCTTCAATAGAATTGGAGGCGATAGCTGATTGGACCGCGTCTTTTAGCGCTTCACGTTCCAATGGATTGTTTTTTTGCATCAAGGGCGCTCCTTTCATTTTGAAACTGTTCTTGATAACTCAAACTTCCTAATGATAATTTTTTTAAGTCTCCTCATTGGTGGCTCCCTTTAATTGTTCTGCTTAGAGAAACCTACTTTGTACCTAGATGCAGCTGGAATACGCAATTAAATACTCCAAATATTGTCTTCTAGGAATTGGCCATTATCAATCTCTGAAATCCATTTCGCCCATGACGCATATTCCCTTATTTGCTTATATTGCATCAATTTTGTTTTTGGGTTATCACATAGTAAAATCAACATATGTTCTGGTCTTGTCAGAGCCACATATA
>JAAYEK010000136.1 GCA_012728785.1 Bacillota bacterium
AACCCGTTCCGCCAGATCGCCGGTGACTTCCTTGATCATTGTGATTATTTGCCGGGCCTCAACTTTATTAGGCAAGACCAGGGCCAAGTCTCTTTGGACCGCCGGAAATTTGGGCAATGGTTCAAAGATAATATCCGTATGAATTAACTCTGCTATAACGGTGAGATTCAATTCCATCAAAAATACCGTTTCGGAGAGCTCATAACTATTTAACACCTTCGGGTGGACTTGGCCCAAGTAACCGATTGTCTTGCCTTCCACTAATAGTTCGGCGCTCTGTCCTGGATGAAGATAAGGACGGTTCGAACGGGTATATTCCGGTTGGGGTAGACCAAACCGTTCCCAAATCATTTCTAAAATTCCCTTTAGATCATAAAAGTCATACTCTTCTTTAGTCGAGTTCCAGTTAGTCTCGTTCTTCCGTCCGGTTAAACCAATTCCCAGATAAAGAGGTTCATCAGGCAATACCTTCTCTGTGGGTAAATATATCCGGCCTATTTCAAAAAGGGCCAAGTCGGTTTGGCGTCGATTAGTGTTAAAAGCAATGGTCGATAACAACCCGTGAGCTAAACCTGTCCGCATTACCGCTTGTTCTTCACTTAAGGGCATCATTAACTCGACCATCTTCCGTAAAGGATCATTGGGTGCAAGACCCAATTGGTCAGGGACGTTTTTGGAATAAAAACTATAAGTCATAATTTCCGAGATACCGACGCCTTGCAAAACTCTCCGGCAATCCAGTTGGAATTTTTGAAATGGAGTCCTTTCGCCAAGTTTATCGCTTTTAGGAATTGTTACCGCAATTTTGTCGTAACCATGAAGTCTGGCTACTTCTTCGGCTAAATCAGCCATAAGAGTAACATCACGGCGATAGGTGGGTACAGTAACTTCAATTTGATCACCCTTTTGCTTAACTTCAAAACAAACCCGGGATAGATAACCGCTAATCTGTTCTAAAGTTAAATCCGCACCTAGCCAAGAGTTGATGCGCGTAGTAGTTGTATTAATTGTTACCGGATCGATCCGGTTTAGATATTCGTCCCGGTAACCTTTGGCAACCGTACCACAACCCAGCATTTCGATTAACTGAGCGGCCCGGTTGAGAGCGTTAACGGTATTATTAGGGTCAATCCCCCGTTCAAACCGATAGGAGGCCTCCGTCCGCATCCCCAGGTTTTTAGCGGTCCTCCGAATACTACCCGGATCGAAATAAGCCGCTTCCAGTAGCAAATTTACAGTTTGATCCGTTACTTCGCTAGATTGGCCGCCCATTACTCCGGCGACACACAAGCCACCGCTAGGATCGGCAATCAGCAAATCGTTTTGATCGAACCGGCGTTCAACCTCATCCAAAGTAGTGAATTTTTCATTATCTTGGGCGCGTCTAATAATCACCTGGCGTTCGGCGATCCGGTCCGAATCAAAGGCATGTAAAGGTTGGTTATATTCAAGCATCACGTAATTGGTAATATCGACAATATTGTTAATCGGACGAATCCCGGCCGCTTTTAACCGGCGTTGCATCCAATCCGGAGATGGGGCAATCTTGATGTTTACCGCAACCCGAGCGGCGTAACGGGGACAAAGATCCGGATCTTTAATCTTGATTGTGATTAACTCTTCAATTGATGGCCCTTCTTCTTTCAGAACCGGTTCAGGTTCATTGAAGGATATTCCTAAGATAGCGGCAACCTCCCGGGCGACATTGATCATTCCCAAACAATCGGAGCGATTGGCTGTCAATTCAAGCACCAACACTTGATCGTTACAGCCTAAAGCTTCAGCTACCGGCATCCCTGGTTCCAATGGAGCATAAAAGACCCAAATCCCGGTAGATTCCTTTTCCAGGCCTAATTCCCCTCCGGAACAGAGCATTCCTTCCGAAAGAATCCCTTTAAAATTAAGATCATTAATTACTTTTCCATCGGGCAAAACAGCGCCTGACATAGCCAAGGGGACCAAGTCTCCTGTTTTTAAGTTTTTAGCTGCGGTTATAACTTGCTTTTCTCCAAAATTGCCGACTTCAAGCTTGGTCACTAACAAATTGTCGGCCTGATTGTGTTTTTCAATGGAGATAACTTTAGCTACCGCCATATTACGAAACGGAGCAGCCATATCTTCAATTTCTTCCACTGCGATCCCTGACATAGTCATCTTATCCGCCAGTTCCTCGATGGGAAGATCGATTTTTAAATACTCTTGCAACCATTCATAAGAAACACGCATCTTCTTTCTCCTCCACTATCTCATTACTGGATAAAAGACATTTCAAAATTGCGCCAAAAAACGCATGTCATTTTCATAAAAAAGCCTGATATCATTGATACCATATTTTAAGATAGCGATTCTTTCAACGCCCATCCCAAAAGCGAAGCCGGAAACCCTGTCCGGGTCATAATTAGACATTTTTAGCACTCTAGGATTTACCGAGCCGGAACCTAAAATCTCTAACCAACCAGTACCTTTGCAGATACGGC
>JAAYEK010000137.1 GCA_012728785.1 Bacillota bacterium
AACCGATCCCTGAAAGGGATTTAGAATGATTTAAAATATACCCAGCCGTGGGTTTTAATCCGCGGCATAGATGATGTGGGACATTTTTTTGAGTTCAAAAACATAGAAACGAGTTATTGCAGTAGAATCATCTAATTATTTTTAAAAGTAATTAACCATCAGAAATAGATTATTTCATTTCTATTTTAGTGGAATCAAGAATGGAGGAACCGTATGAAAGCAAGTATAATTATTCTCAATTGGAATGGAGCTAATCTTTTAAGAATAACCCTTCCTTCGGTTATCGCCGCAGTGAAACACACTGGGGTTGATCACGAAATTATTGTAGTTGACAATTGTAGCCAAGATGATAGTGTTAATGTGATTCGCACCGAATTTCCGATGGTCAAATTGATTGCTTTGACAGGTAAAAACCGTGGCTTTGGCGAGGCATGCAATATTGGGGTTAAAGAAAGTAAACATCCGATACTGGTATTGCTTAATAATGATATGATGGTTGAAGAAGATTTTTTGAATCCTTTATTATCGCTCTTTCATGAACCGGATCTGTTTGCCGCTGTTGGTACAATTAAAAGCTGGGACAAGCAAAAACTAGAAATCGGATTCATAACAGCTAAATTTAAATTTGGTTTTATTAAAGTAAACCGTCGTGGTCAAACTATTAATTCTGAAGAAATACCGATGCCAACTTTTTACGCTTCCGGTGGCGCCGTAGCTTATTCTAAAGAAAAGTATTTGTTGTTAGGTGGTTTTGATGATATTTATTATCCGTTTTATTGGGAAGATGTGGACTTATCTTACCAGGCTTGGAAAAGAGGTTGGAAAGTTATTTATCAACCCCAAAGCGTAATCTACCATAAAGGTGGGGCGACTATCGGAAAGTCATATAAAAGGAACTATGTCAAAGAGATTTATTATAAAAATAGATTTTTATTTATTTGGAGAAATATTACAAGTTGGTGGCATTTAACTCAGCATTTCCTTTGTCTTTTACCCCATTTTATTGGTACAATTTTAGTGGGTAAGTTCTATTATGTTAAAGGATTTATACGCGCATTAAGATACATTAATCAAGTTATGGAACGGCGACGAAAAGAAAAACAATTTCATCGTAGGACTGACTCCCAGATTTTTTCGATTCCCAATTTATAAAACCACTCGCTTTCTAAAGTGAAATGAGGAGGTTCCATTTGAAAGCAAGTATAATTATTGTCAATTGGAATGGGATTGACCTTTTAAGAATTACTCTTCCTACGGTAATTGCCGCAATTAAGTATACTGGGGTTGAACATGAAATCATCGTTGTTGATGACGGCAGCCGGGATGAGAGTGTTGATCTGGTCCGTAACGAATTTCCCATCGTAAAACTGGTTTCTTTGGATCAAAATCATGGATTCGGCGAGGCATGTAATATCGGAGTTAAGCATAGCCGGAACCCGATTGTGGTTTTGTTAAATAATGATATGATTGTTGAAGAGAAATTTTTAGAGCCTTTATTATCAGTCTTTACCGAACCGGATATTTTCGCTGTTACTTGCCAAATTAAAAAATGGGACAAGCAAACGGTAGAGATCGGAATGATTACCGCCCAATTTAAGTTTGGTTTTGCTAAAGTTAAGAGGAATAATCAGATCGCATCACAGGAAGAAATTCCGGCGCCGACATTTTATGCGTCCGGCGGCGCTAGCGCCTTTTCTAAAGAAAAATACCTGACGCTTGATGGCTTTGATGAGTTATATTACCCGTTTTACTGGGAGGATATGGACCTTTCTTACCGGGCTTGGAAACGCGGCTGGAGAGTAATCTATCAACCGCAAAGTGTAGTTTATCATAAACACCAGGGTACCATCGGAAAATCATATAAAAAGAATTATATCAAAGAAGTTTATTATAAAAACAGACTATTATTTCATTGGAGAAATATTACGAATCGATGGTATTTAACACAACATCTATTATGTCTTTTACCACATTTGGTCGGCACAGTATTAATTGGTAAACTTTATTATGTAAAAGGTTTTTTTAGGGCAATAAAGAATATTGGGATAATACTGGAACGGAGAAAAAGAGAAAAAAAATTTATTAAAAGAAATGATACACAAATTTTTAATATTAATTGATTCCAATGAAATTTAGAAAGATTAATATAAGAGGATATGTAAAATATGAAAGTAAAACCACTTCAAGTGACTCGTTCCTCAATGCCGGATTTTGAGGAGTATATCGAAGAAATAAAGGAGTTATGGGATAGTCATTGGCTGACTAATATGGGTGTCAAACATAAACAATTAGAATCATCTTTATTAAAATATTTAGATACTCCGAATATTACGCTTTTTACAAATGGTCATCTTGCGCTTGAATGTATAATAGCAGCTTTAAATCTTACCGGGGAAGTGATAACGACTCCCTTTACCTTCGCGTCAACAACTCATGCAATAGTAAGAAATGGTTTAAGACCGGTGTTTTGCGACATTAACTCTTTTGATTATACTATAGATGTGGATCGGCTAGAGAGTTTAATAACAGATAAAACTTCAGCGATTATTCCCGTCCATGTTTATGGTAATATTTGTAATGTAACTGAGATTGAAAAAATCGCCAAGAAACATAACCTAAAAGTAATTTATGATGCTGCCCATGCATTTGGAGTAAGGCTAAATGGTAAAAATGTAGCTAACTTTGGGGATGCTGCTATGTTTAGTTTTCATGCCACCAAGGTATTCAATACGATTGAAGGCGGAGCTGCAACTTATCAGGATGATCATTTATCAAAAACCTTATACGATATAAAGAATTTCGGTATTACCGATCCCGAATCTGTGGAATATGTGGGTGGAAATGCGAAGATGAATGAGTTTCAGGCAGCTATGGGCTTGTGTAATTTACGCCATATAGATGCCGAGATAGAAAAGAGAAAAAAAGTCATTGAACGATATA
>JAAYEK010000138.1 GCA_012728785.1 Bacillota bacterium
CCATGGCCCGACGCACCCCAAAACAATAACCGGCCGTTTGCGCCACCAATATCTCCATCGACAACCCCACTATACCCATTTACAATTGATAATTCAAATTGTACAATTAAAACTTTAACCCTTTTTCCCCTTTAAGAAAAGGCTGAATAATTGTAGATTATACCTTATAAATTGTACATTGATAATTATTATAATTCTCCTCCCCTAGCTACAGCTAACTCAATAATTCGGTCTGTAACTTCTTCAATACTTAAGGCGGTAGTATCAAGCAAAATAGCGTCATCGGCTTGTCTTAACGGATTGACCTCCCGATTACTATCAAATTCATCACGTTTGCGAATCTGCTCCTCCAACTCATCCGGATCCACTTCGATTCCTTTAGCCTTTAGTTCCAACCATCGTCGTTTGCTGCGCTCCTTAACTGAAGCGGTCAAAAAGATCTTCAACTCGGCATCGGGGAGGACTACCGTGCCAATATCCCGACCATCCATAACTACTCCGCCCTCTTGGGCCATGTCTCTTTGTAGCTTGACCAAGGCTACTCTGACACCTGCAACAGCGGAAACCAACGAAACACTATTGGTCACTTCCAAGCTCCGGATAGCATCACTAACATCGGCCCCGTCCATAATCACCCGCAATTGAGAAAAGCCTTCGGATTCAATATATTTAAGTCGAATCAAAGTCTGGTTCGCTAATTGTGTTAAAGCTTCACCGTTATCCATTGGGATCTTATTTTGGAGCGCCTTCAAAGTGACTGCCCGATACATCGCTCCGGTATCAATATAAATATAATTAAATTTTAAAGCTACGGCCCGTGCAATAGTACTTTTACCGGAACCGGCCGGTCCGTCGAGGGCGATTGAAATTCCTTTTCCCATTTGCATATTTCTCCATAGTAACTACTTTCAATCCATAAAAAAAAGCCGTGATACCGAATAACGGCCTTTTAGTTGATATCATACTTATATTTAATTATTTATGAACCATCTCTTCCCGTCCTTTACGGACAATTCTGATGGTCCGTTCTAAATTATCTTCCAGTTGTTCCAAGATGGAATTGGCGTATTGCATCGCATCGGTTTCGATATGAGTGGCGCTTTGATTTGCTTCGGAGATAATTCTTTTTGCTTCTTCTTCTGCCCTTGCAGTTATTTGGTCTTCCCGCACCAATCTTTCTACATAAGTTTCCGCTTCTCTTAATAATCGTTTAGCTTCTTCCTGAGCCTGCTCTAAATACTTTTCTTTTTCCCGACTTACCCATTCCGCCTCTTTAATCTCCTCGGGAATTGCCGAGCGCATCTTTGTGATCAATTCTTCCAGTTCATCCTTGTCGATTAACACTTTTCCAGCAATGGAAAAATTATTAGCCGCCAGTTTTTCCAAGTGATCTAAAAGTAAAAAAAGATTTAATTTAGGCATCTTATTCTCCTACTAAAAAACTTGTTTGACTTAAAGACCGTATTTTTGCTTAAGAGCGGCTTCAACTCCGGGCGGCACCAAACCCCGAACATCACCGCCGAATTGAATAATCTCCTTAACCATACTTGAACTTAAGAAAGAATACTCATTCTTGGTCATCATAAAAATCGTCTCGACCTCAGGCGCCATCCGTTTGTTATTCAACGCCATTTGAAATTCTATTTCAAAATCGGAGATTGCTCGTAAACCTTTAACGATTAAATTGCTACCAATTCTTCTAGTAAAATCGATTAACAAACCGCTGAAACATTCCACTTCCACGTTCTTTAGATGCTTGACAGCGGCTCGAATCAAATTCACCCTTTCTTCAAGGGAAAAAAGTGGTCTTTTACTTGGATTTTCAAGTACAGCAACTACTACTCCCGGAAACAATTGGGCAGCCCGTTCCACAATATCCAAGTGTCCATTGGTAATCGGATCAAAACTCCCAGGGCAAACCGCTTTTAAACCCATTGACAACAACTCCGCCATTTTTTTTCAATT
The DNA here is from genome assembly GCA_012728785.1 of Bacillota bacterium. Lineage (GTDB taxonomy): Bacteria > Bacillota > UBA4882 > UBA8346 > UBA8346 > JAAYHS01. Next base: position 1,966 of record JAAYEK010000138.1, read on the forward strand.
GTTCTAGTATTTTTTTACTTTATCATCTTTTATTGAGAAAAGTCAAGCCAATATCCCCATAATTACGTGTCTTCCCTTCAAATTCCGGAAAAATTAACTTATATTTGCTTGGATGTTCGGCAATGATCAGTCCATCTGCTTTTAATAAATTCTTAGTACAGATTCCTTGAATTGCTTGAGTTAAAATACCGCCTTCAAAAGGAGGATCTAAAAATACCAAGTCAAACAGATATTTTTCTTTCGCCAATAAATCGATAGTTCGCCCGAAAGAAAGATTAAGTACTCGGACTGGTTCATCCGGTTCTAAAATGTTTAAATTTTGCTTAATTAACTTAACACTTTGAAGGCTCTGATCGGCAAAAACAACCCTGGCCGCTCCCCTACTAATAGCTTCAATTCCGATTCCTCCCGCTCCGGCAAACAGATCCAAAAAAGCAGCGCCCTGTATTCTGGCGCCCAAAATGTTAAATAAAGCCTCTTTAACCCGATCAGCGGTAGGGCGGACCCCTTCATACTTCGGGCTTTTTAGGGAACGCCCGCGATACTTGCCTCCAATTACCCTCATACCGGAAGAATAATTATTCCAATGGCATTTTGACCTACATGAGACCCTACAATGGCACCGGCAAGATTGATAACCATCTCCTCAATATTGAGTTTCTGTTTGGCCAATGATACCAAGACGTTCATATCATCCTGTAATTCCGTATGAATAATACCTACATACAAACGCTGATTACCGTAGCGTTCAATAACCTTATCCACTAAGATCTCGGCGACCTTATGAAAGTTTCCCCTGGCCTTTTCAATCGGAACAATTAATCCCTCTTCAATGGAAAGAATTGGTTTGATATTTAATAAACCGCCCATTAAAACCGAAGCTTTACCGATTCTGCCGTTACGATGCAAATGTTCCAAGCTTTTAAGGGTAAAAAAGATCTTTACCTCACTCTTCCATTTATTCAAATTTGCAATTATAGTTTCAACCGATGCTCCTTCTTTAACTGCTTTGGCTGCTGCGATTACCACAACTCCTAAGCTTAAGGTTACTTGACGGGAATCCACTATCAGAATTTGATAATCAGTACCCATCATCTCTGCGGCTAATTGGGCCGAATCGGCGGTACCACTCATTTCACGAGAAATATGAATTGAAATGATAGTATCTCCCGGTTTCGCAATTTTTTGATACGCCTTTAAAAAATCCCCTGGGGAAGGTTGCGATGTATTGGGAAGGACCGGTTCGTTCCGTAGTCTATTATAAAACTCTTCACTCCAAATATCGACACCATCTTTATACACTTCTTCTCCAAAATGTACATTTAAAGGTACAATTTCAATCCCATACTCCGAAGCGATTCCTTCAGGTATATCAGCAGTACTGTCCGTTACAATTTTAATGGCCAAGATAGATCCCCCTTATTCAATCGAAAATAAGTAATAATATAGAGGCTGACCTCCATAATACAACTCGAATTCAGCTTCAGGAAATGTTTTCTCCAAGCGGTTTAATAGATCTTGAGCCACTAGTGAAGTGACATCGGAACCATAATAAATCGACACTAAACAATTATTTATCCGAGGCGTCTTTTGCAGCGCCGATTCCAAAACTTGTTCCGGTGTTTCACCATGAGTCACAATATCTCCGTCCAATATTCCGATTATTTCTCCTTCCTTAATATCCATGTCACCATACTTTACACTTCGGACGGCATATGTTACTTCTCCAGTTAAAACCGTTTCTGACTTTTCAGTCATTTGACGTACATTATCATCCAGATCATAGTCCTCGGAATAATTAATAAGAGCAGCAAGACCTTCCGGTATGGTATGGGTCGGGACTACTTTGACTTGGCGTTCTGGAAGTAGATCTTGGACATGATTGGCGGTCAAAACAATATTTTTGTTATTGGGTAGGATAATGATTTGCGAGGAATTTATACTTGATGCGGCTTTAGCTAAATCTTCAATGCTGGGATTCATGGTTTGCCCGCCGTTGACAATGACCTGAACTCCCAAACTACGGAAGATGCGCTCTAAACCATCTCCCGCCGCTACAGCTACAATCCCGTATTTTGAATTATTGGAAGTTGTTTGAGTTATTTTTTCTAACCGTTGTTGACTTTGTTCAACCATGTTATGAATTTGAATCTCATACATATCACCGAAACGAACTGCGAAATCCAATACTATTCCTGGATTGTTGGTGTGTAAGTGAATTTTAGCCGTGTTCTCGTCTCCAACCACCATTAAACAGTCTCCATGAGGATTTAAATTATTTTTAATATGTTCGAGATCGAGTTTTTTGCCTTTTAAAATAAATTCGGTGCAATATTGAAAACTAATCACTCCGTCAGCAAGCAGTTCACCGTCGGAATAAGGAGTTACGCTAATTTTTCCCGAATCATTAAGAATACTGTTGGAAACTTTGTCATCAACGCTTTCGCCGTTAAGTTTCTGTTTTATTCCTTCGAAGAAGAAAACCAGCCCTTGTCCTCCGGCGTCAACTACTCCGGCTTGTTTCAAAACCGGTAACATCTCCGGTGTCTTCGCTAAAATTTTACAAGCATGGACATATATTTGATTAAAATATTCCTTGATGTCGGATTTATTATTAACGTTTTCGTTTGCAAAATTAGCCGACTCCCGGATAATTGTTAATATTGTACCTTCCACCGGCTGCCGGACTGCTTGGTAACATAGATGATAAGCGCCATTTAGGCCTTCAGCCAATCCTTTCTTAGTAAGATTAGCTGTTTTTTTGGGGAGCGCTTTGACAAAACCCCTAAAAAACTGTGATACAATTACTCCACTGTTGCCACGAGCCCCCATTAAAGCCCCATAAGCCGCCGAATCCAATAAATCACTAACTTGAGTAGAAGAATTATTTAAAAGTTCTCGCAAAGCCGCTTGAAAAGTAAGATACATATTGGTTCCGGTGTCGCCATCAGGTACCGGAAACACGTTTAAAGCATCAACCTCAGCTTTGTGGGAATACAAACATGCAGTTCCGGCCGAAATTATTTCTTTTAATAAAGACCCCTCAA
>JAAYEK010000139.1 GCA_012728785.1 Bacillota bacterium
ATGTAAAAGCGGGGCCAATCTTCGATCCAAGATTAGCGAATCAACAGTAGTTTCGGCATTATCAATCACACTACCTAGCCGATAGGCCGCTTGTTCCAGCATCTTGCCGCCAAACCGAATAGTATGATTGATAATAACTTGTTGAGCAATTTTTATCGAGGTGATCCCAATAGTTGCAACAATACCAATAACTAAAAAAAGCATGGAGACGGACAACTGCTTATGTAATGTTGCTGTAAAAAAACGGCGCAGTTTCATCAGAAAACTCCCGCGAAAAAAGTTTATTGGGCGTTAATCCAAATTAAGCCTGTTTATCTATTTCGATTATTTTCGAATTCATCCTCTCTCATTTTTTAGCCTTATTCACCAGCTCAATCTCTAGAGCATACTTTTCTTGTTTCGACTGCGGCTTAATTAAGGTTAACCGGTATGTATTATCTTTTTTAGCAGACCAAGAGTCGGTCAACCGAATTTCTTCACCAAATTCATAGATTTTATTGGTGTAATCGCTCCAAGCTCTATCTTCCTCGTCGAACTCCCCATTTAGATTCCAATCCAGGATATAAAATTGAATCCTTTGGTCGCCCACACCATGTTTCCCAGTCAAGCACTGCCGAAAACCAACATTAATCCAGGCCGAACCATCAACCGATAGCTCTTCATATTTATATTCACCATCATCTTCAATAAACTCGCCATCATTATTAATGGTCCTTAAGGCCTCAGACTTGATTTCGTAACCGATTTCAATGACACAGTCCCGTTCCGTCACCGGTTCTCGAAAATACTGGACAAAATCGCCTTTGCGTTCCAGATTTCGCTTGTTAAAATTAGCCCTTGGATCATCGATCAAGCTGTCCCAATCATCCCCAAACTCAGAATCTTTGGCAATGATCGTCTTTACCCTTTCTTTAGTGTCAAAATTATAAACAAAAATTTGATAATCGCCAAAAAGAGTGAATAAATCGGATTTGAGAAAGATGTCCAAAATATCATGACCGGTTCTGATTCGATTGGTTTTAAAACGAGTCGCAATTAAATACTCACCTTTGCCAATCGTAATTGTTTTTTGAAGCTCCAAATCATTTCGATAATTCCCCAATCGGTCGTCGGAATCAACCTTAATCGGCCGTATCGATGCTGAAGCAATATTTCGATAGGCCCAACCGCCGGATTCCGGTTCCAACTCGACTCGGCCGGAAAAATCAACTTTTCCCAGTTTATCGGTACAACCCGAAACTATCGCTAAACAGAAAAGACCCAACACCAGCAATTTAGCTTTCATTTATACCTCCGCTTTAGACCCGACGCCTTTATAGTTTGGATCTCTTATTCGACACAATCCTAAAATATCCTATTTACCCATCTAAACGTGTTCTATAATTACCTTTAGTAAGATTTAAATACAATATATGGTTTCCAACCCAGATTAGGCTATCGATATAGTATTAAAATGATCAATTTGGAATTATAAAACCACCTAATCTTATTACAAGTCAGTTTTAAAAAGAGGAGAGCCTAGTTGTTTTTTGATCTAGTTATAATATTTTCCTGTCGAGGCAGGTGATTCGGAAGTCAACAGCTAACTAATAATATATGACCTGTTTTTAATGGATGTTGGTGTTAATTCATTAATTTCATTTGAGGTGATCAGATGGTCAAGCGAATCGGAGTCTTAACCGGCGGAGGCGATTGTCCCGGATTGAATGCGGTTTTACGGGCGGTGGTCAAAACGGCTATCGGAAGATATGGCCTGGAAGTAATCGGTTTTCGTGACGGATACCGAGGGTTGGTTGTAAATGATTATTTGAAATTAAAACGCTCCAATGTCTCGGGGATTCTAGTTCGAGGCGGAACGATTCTCGGATCATCCAACCGCGACAATCCCTTTAATTTTAAGATCGAAGCTGACGGCAAAGTTGAATATACCGATATGTCCGACCAAGTTGTCAAAAACATTGAAGAACTCGGTATCGATTGCATGGTGATCATTGGTGGTGACGGCACCATGGCCAGCGCCAGAGATTTTGCCCATAAAGGGCTAAAAGTAATCGGCGTCCCCAAAACCATCGATAATGATCTTTCGGCCACCGATACCACCTTTGGTTTTATGACCGCAGTAAATACCGCTACCGACGCCCTTGATAAGCTGCATACTACCGCCGAATCTCATCACCGAATCATGATTTTGGAAGTTATGGGCAGATATGCGGGATGGATCGCTTTGGAATCAGGGATTGCCGGTGGGGCTGATGTAATCTTAATCCCGGAGATTCCTTATGATATTAAAAAAGTGGCCCAAAAGATCAACGACCGTAAAAGCAGAGGTAAAAGTTTCAGCATCATTGTGGTAGCGGAAGGCGCTAAACCGCTAGGTGGCGAAATGGTCGTCGGCAAAATGGTGAAAGATAGTCCTGATCCGGTGCGCCTTGGTGGTATTGGCAATTTTGTCGCGCAACAATTAGAAAGCTTGACCTGCCTGGAAACGAGGGTGACCGTCCTCGGCCATGTTCAACGCGGGGGCTCCCCCACCACCTATGACCGGATCCTTTCCACCCGTTATGGTGTGGCTGCTGTGGAATTAGCCCAAGCTGAGAGGTTCGGGATGATGGTCAGCTTACAGGGAGATACAATTACAGCAGTGCCTATTGATGATGCGGTGGGTAAATTAAAAACCGTACCACCCGAGGGCGAACTGGTTAGGGTTGGAAAAAGCATTGGGGTTGAGTTTGGAGATTAGACCGCTCTGCTAATTCCAAGGTTACAACTTAGAACTTGGCCACTACCTTGAATATTAGATAATAATCAATTGGATTTTGCCGGTATATACTACTTTTTGGTCCTGTATTCATTGAAATTTCCAACTGGGGAACTAGATGATCGTTTTTATGATAACCCAAGTTTAGCTTGGAAATCACACCATCATCATTGAAATTATAAATTTCCCGCAACATCCATTGCCATTTGCCAAAAAGTCCAACTGCATTGTTTATTGCCAAAATCAATAAATCATCTTGGTCATGATAAAATTCGACGGTATAAAAGTATTTGCCGATATATTCGCTGCCAATCAAATAACTTACTTCCGAATCGGAACTGCTCTGTTTAATCCCTCCATGAAGTTCGAAACCGTTTTGTAAATCGCGGGAAAAGTCCAATCCGTAATTCCAGCATTTTTCTGCGGATTGATACGATACAACCCCTGATAGATCGCTGGTTTCAAATGTCTGCCCCCATCTTAGCCAACCGGTATAATCACTGTCCGAAGCCTGATCATCCATTATCAAAGTAGCGGAAGCATCACTGTTATAAGAGTCTTTAGCCGTCGCAAAGCCGATTGTCCCGCTTTTATCTAAACTAATCACCGAAACTTGCCCGCCCCAATAATAAGTCTCCGTATCCAAGGGACAAGTAGGAATGAAGCTTAAACCTCTCCCCCAAACCCATTTTGTTTTGCCGAGCTCATATAATACTTGATGATGATACCCACTCCAATTAAACTCTTTGAGATTACTTTCCAGGTGATCCCCGTCGCCTTTGGCATCTAAACTGAAACTAAACTGACCGTTGGAGATGCCGGTTATATATTCAATCCCAAAATTAAACAAACTGTTGCCTTCTTCCAATTGATTCCGATACCCCTCCGGCAAATCATCTCTGATATGATAATCTTCATAACCGATCACAATCTCCCAACTTCCTCCATCTTCGGCGGCAGCGATCGGATGAACCCCCCAAATGATTATCCCGATAATTATGATTGAAAGCAAAAGCTTTTCGGTAAACTGCAGAAACATTCGACCTCCTCCTTTGTTGATGATGCTTCTTTCAGGTTTCGCCTTGCTTTTATAGCCCAATTTTCCCCATCATCAAGGGATCAAAAATCTCTGGGGCAAAAGTTCTGCTTTTAATACTGGTGTATTTGATTATTGTTTTTTCATCCTTATTTTGTAAAAGGTTATTAATCTCGATTACAGCCATTTCATGACCGTCAACCATCCGATAATCGCTGTAAATTAAATTCTTCAATTCCTGCCCATTCAAGGATTTTAGTGTAATTTTTGAAATCCTTAAGCTACTTTTGGAAACCCAAATTGAAGTCCGTTGGTAGGCTGTTTTTCCATCTTTCGCTTGCAGCTCCATTAGATACTCTCCGTCATTCTCCGTTGTTTTGAGGATATCGTAATCATTCAAATAATCGATACCTGCGGTTTCGGCTATTCCCGCGTTTCCAAATAATTTTTGCTGAGCGGAGATTCGAAGGGGCCGCTTTAATTTTTTCTGATACATCCAAGTGTTATAACCGTTGACCAGATAGTAATCATCTTTTAATCTCTCCGGTTCAACGAAGGTTACCAGTTGTTTGTGACTGCCATCCAAAAACACTCTAACACTAGAATCATTTCGCTCTTTATCTTTAAAGGAGACCACCTGGAGATTTAATTCAAAAGACCCGTTTCCCGTCAATCCCTGCCGCTTAAAGATCTCCGCTAAAATGTCTCGAGGGTTCATAGCCGACATTTCGTTTGCCGACAAGCAACCTACGACCATCAAAACAACAATGACCAAAAACCAATTCTTAATAAGACCTTTAGTTATAACCACTTTACTACCTCCTTGGAGCTGCCCCAAAAGATATTTTTTATCTAGTAGTTTTTTGTTCCTTTGGAGACAGCCCCGTTATTATTTGTGTCTTAAAATCTCTACAATATTTAATCTAGAAGCTTTAAAAGCGGGATAAAACGCTGAAACCAAGGTGGCCGAAACAACGATTACAAAGGGAAACATTCCATTTGCCAGTGATAAGTCGAATGATAATGGCGCCGGTTCGCTTAAGGAAGGCGCCGAATAAGTAAGATGCAGTTGATTAATGAACCTGCCGACTCCGTAACCGGCCAAGAGTCCAATAAATCCGCCGGTGATGCCGGTTATCATTCCCTCCATGGTTAACAGAGAAAATATTTGATGGCGTTTGGTGCCGATCGAACGGATTGTACCGATTTCATTCATTCTTTCGAAGAAGGCCATGGACATAATCTCTAAAACACTTGTCAAGACAAGAAAAAAGATTACAACCGCCATAAAATGAAAAATTATTTCATATAAACCACGGACCTGTTTGTAATACTCCGCCAAATCAAACCAAGTCTTAATTTCCAGATCAAGTCCGTTATTGCTAAATTGTTCCCTTAACCAGACAGCGGTGGAATCGGTATCTTTGATCTCCTCCAACCCCACAACCACTTTGTCGACGCCTTCAGTGTTCAATAAACTTTGGGCATAGGAAACCGGCAAGTTTATATAAACATTATCCGCTTCCGAATTTCCGGCAGTGAAAGAACCGGACACCTGCAAGCTACCGGCATTATAAGCGCCATCCAACGTAGTGGTCATTAAGGAAACCCATTCACCTTCTTCAACCCCTAATTTTTGCATCACTCCTTTTCCCAACAATACTTTGTCAATATCATCCGGGAAAAGATTAATGCCGCTGGTAATCATGATGTTCTGGCCTTGGTCGTTACCGGGTTCAATACCGGACCCTGCAATAACGGTACTGTTTTTTTCAGTGCCGATAATCCCATTAACCCCTAAAACTCTGGTATAACTTTGAACCTCAGGCCGGGACGCCAGTAATCGCTCTACCTTTTCCAAGTCGGTTTTGCTTAATAAATGACGCTGATTATCGTTATCCCAAAAATTCCCCGCTGCAATCTGCAAGTTTCCATACTGAGAAACCGCCATATACTTTAATCCTTCAAAAGTCGCCCTGATATAACCGTTAACTAAAAATAACACCGCCACTCCGATTGAGATAATCAATAAACTCAACAAAGAACGCCGTTTATTGCGGAGTACGTTACGCCAAGCAATCTTCAGCATCGGTTACCCTCCTTAGCAGTGATTACTCCATCCTTGATTTGAAATATTCGTTTGGCATATTGGTTTAATGACAAATCATGAGTGACAATTACAAAAGCTACTCCATGTTTTTGATTTAATTCCAACATTAATTTAACAATTCGAATTCCAGTTTCGGAGTCGAGATTGGCGGTGGGTTCATCTGATAAAACCACTGCCGGTTTGGTTACCAAAGCCCTGGCAATAGCCACCCTTTGTTTTTGTCCACCGGATAGTTGAGCCGGGAATCGCTTGGCGTATTGGGTCAACTCCACCTGTTCCAAAACTGCGGCTACTCTTTCTCGGCGTTCCGATGGACGAATATTCTGTAACAATAATGGATATTCAATATTTTCCGCCGCCGTTAAAACCGGCAATAACTCAAAGGATTGAAAAATTAGCCCAATTTTATCCCGACGAATTTCCGTCCGGGCGCTATCGCTAAACTGTCCAATCGGGAGATCATCTAAGTATAGTTCTCCCTTGGAAGGGCGGTCAATTCCAGAAAGTATATTTAATAACGTTGTTTTACCACTGCCGGAAGGGCCGTTGATTATCGAAAAATCACCCGGATTAATTTCAAAATTAACGTCTCGTAAAGCATACACCTGCTCCGCCTCGGTATGATAAGCTTTCTCTAAAGCAATCGCCTTAATTATCGCCATTTTTAGTTCAACCCCTTTTGATGCTGGTTTCAACCTAGTTACATTGTTCCAGTAATTCTTTGACCCAACTACTATTAGGATAAATCTCCCGGGCCAGCTGAATATGTTTTAAAGCTTTGGTTTTATTTTTCTCTTTCAAATACGCAGTTCCCAACCAAATATGAGCGATGAATCTATCAAACGAATCCTTACTTGCCAATGCCTTTTCCAGAGTGGCAATTCCTTTTTTGATATTACCGCCGCCGACTTTTGGAGCACTAATGTAATACATGCCCTCAGAGGTAAGAGCGGTATAATTATGATTGTCGATTTTAAAGGCTTTCTTAGCCATTCTTAACGCTTCCGGGCCGTGACTCATGGTGTAAAGAGGACCATTATAATTAAGCAGTCTCATATAAGTATCCGCCAGCAAACGATAAGCGTCACTAAATTGGTCGTTATAATCAATGGCTTTTTGGGCCAGCCGATTGCTTTGGGAAAACTCCTGAGCCGCTTCTTTTTTGTTACCGGCTACCTCACTGATCTCCCCTAACGTAAAATCGACTTGGCTTAACCAATAATACTTCTGATCGCTCTCCGCTAATTTTGCGAATGATTCTTTGCTCAATCCTAAAGTAGCTCGTATTTGGTCGATGGTGTTCTCGGCATTGTAGTACATATTCCGGCCCTTAAAGTACAAGGTTTTACCTTGTTCAAGATCACTCATGTCCTGCTCGCTTTGGGCGTAAGCCCAGGAGAAACCGATACAACCCAACAATAAAAGAACCGTCAAACTTTTTACCAACAATTTTCCTAACTTTCTCATCTGTTTACCTCCCATTTTTTGATAATAATTTATAACGCTGCGTTATTTTGATTATATCTTTAAGAATCGAATCAAACATCCTCTACGGGAACGATTTTTCTACAAAAAAAGTAGGGGGAATTCCTCCTACTTTAGGATGATCTTTTAAATTTGTTGTCTTTACTTCCTGTCGGCTCTTTCTTACCACCCAAAAACATTGAAACCATCTGGGGCGTGAGTTAAAACCACCCTAACCAAATACCATACCAATATATCTAGGGGATATGCGAATCCTTCTTATAAAATCAAAATACCCGGAAAATCATAAGATGAAAAACGCGAGTCATCGAAGGCTAAAAAGCAGAGCCAGTGATTGACAGCTCTGCTTCGCGTGATCATAATATTTATTTCTTCAAACTTTTAAAACCTTTTTTAAACTTTTCCTTTATGGATTTGGCATCTTTTTTGACCTTAGTCCCAGTGCCTCGAAGACTCTTTTTTACACTTCGGTTGGCTTTCTTGGTATCTTTGACAACTTTACCTTTGGTATTTTTAAAATCTTTTTTTATGGTTTCTTTAGTTTTTTTAGTATCGTTAACAACCTTGCCTTTGGCGTCTTTAAAATCCTTTTTAATGTTTTGTTTGGAGTTTTTAGTTTCTTTGGCGCCTCTATTGGCTAAACCTTTAAAAAATTGACCGATGCTTTTAAAGGCAAAACTAATATCTTGTTTGATTTTGGCAAAAAAGCTTACGGGTTTAGTCTCGGATTTAGAAGGTTCAGCTACAACCGGTAAGGTTACAAAACAAAGCAGGGCTATTAGTAAACATATTTTTGCACATGAGCGATATCTCATTTTGAACACCTTTTTAGAACCCTTTTTATCAATTCCTCGCTATAATTATACATTATTATAGTTAAATTGTACATTTCAAAATTATCGAGGGTACTAGCTTTTCCCCTCAATTTCTTTTGAACAAACAACTAAATAGTATAAAAAAACCTCGATTAATTTTACTTTTCAATTTTAAAACTACTGAAGTGTAAATCATCTAAGGAAAACTGAGCCTTGAATATTTGACATTGGCAACACCGACGGATCAAAGTAGCCAATCCCAAGGTCCCATCATACCCGGCGTTTTTTGCTACTTCAGCCTCGGTTGTAAGTCTCCGTCCCATTGACTGAACGATTGCTAAAAGAGTTATGGTGAATACTGATAAATCGGTCAGCCTCCCAGCTGTTGGCATCATTAGCCCGACCGTTCAAACAGTAAGTCCTTCCCATAACAAAAGTTCTTTTATTTTACCTCTTCCGTTTATTCTTCCATCAAAACAAAAGACTTGCTGACCAGCAAGTCTTTTGTTCTATATGATTCACTCAACTAAACTTATTCCCACCCGGATCTTTAAAACTTCCGTCAGAATAATCTGTTTCAGTTTCAATCGATATTCCTTATCGTCCAACTTAATAATTCTCTCATCTATCACCTCAGCCACAAGGTCAATATCAATACTCCCAACCTCTTTCCCCAACAGTTGACTGTATTTCTCCTTAATGCTTTTTTCTAGAGCGATCTTATCAAGCTCGTCTCCCTCATAAATTAAGATTACTTCGACCTTTTTCAGTATATACTTGGTTTTATCCACCGACTCCTCTAGTCTTTGTAGGCGCGTCTCCTTCTCCTCGTTGGCCAGTTCCAATTCTCGGATTTGGTGATAATATCGGTCCATCCGGTAGCTGACCAATAGACTAAATACCGAGACACCAACCAAGATTCCAACAGCCATTCCACAGCTAAAACAGAGAAGCTGTTTTCGGTAATAAAACAAGATAACTTTCATTTGGTCCAAGGATCGCCGCACCATTGGATTAACCGGATCAGGCCGTACCCCAGGTTAGCCCCGAGTAAAGCCGTTAAAATATAAGCCATCTGTTTGACAATGGATTTAATCTCTCCGTTAAACAAGCCTTTTTCAAAGATCTCAAAGGATGAGAAAGTACCGCCCAAGGCGGCCGCTACCGCCCAGATCTTCACCGAACCAGCTAAATTTAACATGGTCCTGAGGGGCGGATGATTGTTGAGGATCGCGCCAATACCGGCAAAAACTCCGGTTCCAGTGACGATCCCGAACGCAATCAGAAAACTATAGATGATATTGCTTAAAAAATGCTTCATTGCATCCACCTGC
>JAAYEK010000140.1 GCA_012728785.1 Bacillota bacterium
CCCATCAGGTAATCGACGCAACGGGCAATAGCCTGCAAATAATCGCGGTTTCCCGTGAAATCATAAGCATAAGCCATGATCATCGCCCGATTCAAGACAGTGGAGTTAGAACCCCACCACCAACTGGTCATGGGCGCCGGGTAGATCTGATCCGAAGTGTTCAAGATATTTAAAACTTTATCGGCATATTGAATGATGCTGTTTCGCGCTTGGGACTGGTAGGGGCTGCCGGCCATGGTTGCCAGAGCGATTGTACCGAGGGCTTCTGTCTCCCGCCAGTCAAACGGTCCACCCAGATGTCCGCTGGAGTGAGGCAACCCACTGATTTTACCTAAATATCCGGTATTCGTTATGTAATTTAAGCATTGTTGTTTAATGGTGTTATTCGAGGTTGTAAAATAAAGCTCGCAAGCTGCCCAATAGAATTCGTCTCCCATATTATCGTCTTCATAAAATCCGCCGCCCAGATCGGGACGTAATACCGGCCGCATACCAGGGTATAAGATATCTCTCAATTGGATTTTTTGAGTTGTAATATTGGGATATTTTAGCGCGGCTTGCCAAGCTAATTCCGCCGCTCGAAGGCACTTGTTAGCGAAGGCTTTGTCGTAGCTCTTCCATAACCGAGCGCTCTGCGTAGCAGTGGCTACCAGGTTCAACGTGGCGGCTGTGGTCGGGGGATAAACGACCCGCTGATATTCTTCCTTATCGATTGATTGTTGGGTGGCATCCGCGGGTGTTTTAGGCACCTCGGTCCATTTGTTGTCATGCAGTTTGTGATGGACCATACCGTATTTCGGGTCTCTGGGATTAGAAACCTGCATCGCTAGGAGCATCTCCATCTCCCAGCGGGCTTCATCCAATATATCCGGGATCCCATTGCCGCTCTCCGGTATTTTCAGGTGACTGTCGGAGAAGAGACTCAGCAGAGGGCTGTTTCTGATTTTCATCCGTTCAAACTGGTTTTGCATGATCCAAAGGGCCAGGCCGCCATTGACCACGTATTTGCCGTGATCGCCCGCATCATACCATCCTTTGTTCACAATTTTGCCACCATAAGGGGAATAATGACTGGGGTTTTTCAAGAAGGCCTTCGCATATTCCTCGGCAACAGGTACTGCCTTATCGCCGACATGTCCCGCAGGTCTAACCCACTTTCCATACATTGAACTATAGGAGCTATACAAGTATTTTTTTTCCAAGGCTATCCCACTCCGTTGGTGGTAGAAAAATTTCATAGCATCGAAAGTCAGCCTCTTATATATGTCACCTTTGATTTCAAAGGAGTCACTACTTAGTCCCGCCACTTTCAGTTTCAAATCGTAACCATTGATTCTCTTTTTATAGTTAGAAAAATCGATCTCATGCAGATAGTCTCCGGAATAGCGATCCTTTCCTCTATATCTAGTGTACCCGGAAGCCACCGTGCCGACTCGGTTCAGAAATAAAGTCCAGGGCTGACTGTTGCTGGATTTCGAGACTAATAACGCGATTTTTTTCCCATTGGGCGTATACCCATTTCTGTTAAGTCGGATCGCCGAAATCGGCTTGGGAACTGCGGGACGCTTATATTTAGGATTTGTCAGTTTTACGCCAAAAATATAGATTTTATATTCTTCGCGATCATAATAATTCTTTCTAACTCTCGGGACCATATTTTTGCACGATAAGTGAAACGCTAATTCGCCCTGGGGATAATCACTATTCATTGTCACTTGATCAGTGATGATACCGCCTGTGATTGAAGAAGGAAATTGAATGTTTGTTTTTTTATAAGTTTTATATGGTAGATCCGGTTGGCCAAGTTGAGCATGTATTTTGACAGGCTTTTGGACTTCGGCCCCAATCTGGATCTCATAGGTATAGGTTTGGCCTTTTACCAACGGAAGACCCCGATATCTAAATTGAATGTCCCAGGTATTATATCCCGGGTGAATGACGGTGATACACACGGCTTTCTTCGTTTGACCGGTGTTTATGGGAACGTCCACCACCTCCGCACTGGCCATAGCATGGGGTTCCACGTACAGTTCCCACGGTGCGGTCTTTCCGTCTAGGAAATCCTCCCTATCGAAAAGACTAGTGGAAGACGGTGCCGTAATAACGGTTTGCAAAGGTATTACAAATGATACTAAACAAATAACTACGAAAAAATACAGTATTCCCTTTTTCATTGCTTACCTCCTACTTAAAATTGATTTAAGACAAACATTAATATCATCTACTAAACCCATTTCTACCTCCCTTAATGTTATTGTTTGTCTTGAAATAAACGTTTATATTTTAGCATTTATATTTTTATTTTTAAAGTAGGAAGAGGTCTCAGATAATTACTTGAGACCTATAGTGCTCTGTGTGTTTCATCAATTTTTAAAAGCCGAACCGGTTGAAACCATTGGTGATACTAGAATATTACGAGTGTCCATCATTGCGCTTCCGGTTTGCTTCGTCTTTAGTTACTTAATCCTAAAAATTCTCTTTACAAATATTTTTTCTCAATCCCAAAATGGGCCGGGGCTGTTGTAAAAAGTTTTTTACAACAGCCCCGGCTTTTATTATACTAATGATTGCTCTAACGTTTCCCGTAACAATCGGCGTAAAACTTTCCCCACCGAATTACGGGGTAAGACTTCAATAAACTCTATTTTAGACGGAACCTTAAACTTTGATAGATGCTCAGCGCAGTATTTACGCAATTCCTTTTCAGAAATTGCCGCATTTTGTTTTAAAACCACATATGCCTGGGGAACTTCACCCAGGAGGGGATGAGGAATACCGATGACCGCCACTTCCTTAACCGCCGGATGGGCATATAATAAATCCTCAATCTCCCGCGGATAAATCTTTTCGCCCCCCATAATAATCATATCTTTCAAACGGTCGGCAATAAACACATAACCATCCTCATCCAAGCTTCCCAAATCACCGGTATGCAACCATCCATCTTTCAATACCATCGCTGTTTCTTCAGGCTGCTCCCAGTAACCCTGCATTACCTGTGGGCCTTTTACCAAGATCTCTCCGACAATATTCGGTTCAGTGATTTCTTCGCCGGTTTGGGGGTCAACGATTTTGACATCCGTATCCGGAACCGGAACCCCGGCGCTACCATACTTGACCCGGCCGTAAATCGGTGTCAACGCCACCGCCGGAGCGCACTCGGAAAGCCCATATCCTTCACGCAATTTGCCTCCGGTAATTTTTTCAAATTTCTCATGGACTGCAACAGAGATAGGGGCGGAACCACACATACAAGCCTCAATGGAACTCAAGTCATAATTATGCCCCTCACGCATGGCAATAGCTCCGTACATAGCTGGTACGCCCATGAAAAGATTGGGTTTGTACTTATCAATGGAACGCATTAATTCAGTAAGATCAAATTTGGAGAGGATTAAGATGGAAGAACCGCTAAGAATAGCATGATTCATGGTGGTACTCATTGCATAGATATGAAACATCGGAATTACACAAACAAATTTTCCTTGGCCATCCTGATACACATTTTTGAACCAATACCGAAATTGGGTGGCGTTAACCACCAGATTATAGTGGGTAAGCATAGCGCCTTTATAAATTCCGGTTGTTCCTCCGGTATACTGAAGATTAGCGATGGCATCGGGGGTTACTTTAACTTGCGGGTCAAGGTTTGAATACTTGAATAATACGTCTTCCAGTTTTATCACACTACTAGGAGCTTCATATTGATTATTTTCCCTAAAAGCGACTTTAATGTCGGTCACAATAACTTTTAACCCTTTGGTCCCGGTTTTTGCTAAAGTCGGAATATTATCTACCCCGGTAATGATCAACTTCATACCGCTATTATTAATTATATAAGTCAAATCATCCCCTATGAAATGAGGATTGATTGGAACAGCTATTGCTCCGGCCCGTAAGATTCCAAAATAGGAGAAAACAAATTGTGGTGAGTTTAGTAGTTGGACTCCCACCCGATCTCCGGGTTTAATTCCTAAGTCTATTAATAAGTTAGCCATTCTAGATACCAGATCATCAAGCTCTTGATAAGTCCATTGATGATCCAAGTAAATCATGGAAGTCTGATTGCCAAACCTACTTGTAGAATTATGCAAAACTTCCGATAAAGTCAAATTTGGATAATCTATCTGATTTGAAATCCCTGGTTCATAATAATTGAGCCACTTTTTTTGCCCCAAATTGATTTCCCCTTTCGTCTGCATAACAATAATTTTAAAAAAGACAAAGTGAAATATTCGTTAAAATTTACAATTTTCCTGCAAAAGCTTAATCAAAGTTCCCTTTTTCCAAACAAATAATTAATGAAAATATCACCCCACTAAAAAATCCGGCTTTTACCAGCCGGATTAAATAACTAGTTCTTTAATGATCATAATTCACCAATAATCGCGTTCCTTTAGCAATACCGTGAATTGGGTTTCCGGATCATTCATTCGTAAATCCTCGGTGACTAAGCTTACCCATCTAGGTATCAACATCTTCACCGCCAGATCAACCTCTTCTTCGGTTGGTAACCGGTTGGGGGCTTCGATTTGGAGCGCTCATCCGCCGTGCAAAGTTCCAGCGATTATCGTACAGTTTCCTAACTGATAACGAGAAGCAGTTTCGTTCACTTTCCCTAAAGCAATCATCATTTCCATCTTCAGCCCTCCCTGGTTTTTAGTTAATTTCCTGATACACGGAAAACCTCAAACTAAGAAACCGGAACGACAACAAGGAAATAAATTATTAACGTGAAACACCTTGTAAATAAGGACCGCTCTAAAATGAAGATAATTAAAGCTAGCACCCAGCGACTTCATATTTGAAAACCCAGGTCTAGCAAATTTCCAATTCCTAAATTCTTATTCAGATCATCGGCATTTTATCAATTTATTATTAGTAATAAATCATTATCAATTGAATAGCTTAAATCGATAGGGCCCATTGCTCTGAAAAAAATCAAAGCTTTATTTTGATAATAAGCATTTAAAACACGTAAAGATTATGTTATTGTATTATTTGAGTATGGTAAACATTAACAAGGATCAATCGAAAACGGATGGAGGGAAAAAATGAAACTTAAAACATTTCTTATCTTATTAGCTTTTGGAATCATTGGAACCGGAGTTATCTTCTTTTCTCATTCGAATGCTGACAATTCTTCCACTTCACCCTATTCCCCCTGTTATAAAGATGGCGTCTATCATGGTAAATCCCGCTCGATCTATATTTACGAAAACTTTTGGGGGAAAGTGCAACTAACAATCAAACATGGGATGATTACCAATGTAGATTTTCTAATCATTGATCAAGACAAAAACGAAGTCTTCAGCGATACTTATGAAAGACATTACGCCGGTAACAATCACTATATACATCAATGCCGGAACGAATGGAACGGAATTCAAACTTATCCCCAATGGCTTTTGGATAAGCAAAACATTGCTGATATTGATGCCATTACCGGAGCAACTTGGTCTTTTAACATTTTTAAGGATTCAGTGGCAATAGCCTTAAGAGAAGCGAAAGATAACCCTAAAAACTGACCTTTCAAATACACTGCATCGCTTTTAACCACTCTTTGGCAATCAAGGCATGTCCGGCCGGGGATGGATGAACCCCGTCCGGAGCCCAAAATTCCGGTGATCTTTGAGCGGCTACCCTATTAAAGATACCGTCCAACGGTAATAGTAAAGTTTGAAACTCGCGGGCCAGATCGCGAACTACCGCGATCTTCGGATCAAGATCTTCTCTCCAGCGTCTACGCTCTTCTGGAAAGGGCAACACGAAAGGTTCACACAGGATTACTTTCCGGACCGGAGTTTCCTTGAGGCTACTTAATAAAAACCGATAATTCTCCTCAAACTCTTCCACAGTAGTGAGTTCATTTTGGTCGAATCTACGCCAACAATCGTTAATCCCAATCAAAATCGAGACTATGGTCGGTTGGAGCTTAAGACAATCCTCTTCCCATCTCGTCTTTAAATCCTTGCTCCGGTCGCCGCTTACTCCCCGATTGACAAAGCGGACCCTTTGTTTCGGATATGATGCCGCAAACCAAGCCGCAGCCATCATGGAATAACCGAATCCCAAATTGGTGTCGTTCTCCCGATCCCGGCCGGCGTCGGTGACGCTATCCCCTTGGAATAAGACCAAATCTTGATCTTCAATTAACATTTCCAATCCCACCCTTTTATCAAAACAGATCTCTAAAACCAATAAATATTTTGTTATCCCTAATCAACAAAATTTATTCTTTAAGATATTCGACACAACGCCCTTAAACCCTGTTGTGATAAAAATCATCCAACTGGCTGGGAGAATCATAAAACTAGTTGATTTTAAACTTTACTCCCCTTTTGACAACCATTATCCAATCAAATATAATTATCACATATCATTCCAAAGGAGAATCAGCATGAAGAAACTAATGCTCGGTAATGAAGCCGTGGCCAGAGGCGCATATGAGGCTGGGGTAACCGTAGCCACTGCTTATCCCGGAACGCCAAGCACTGAAATAACCGAATGTATTGCCAAATATGATGAGATTTACTCCGAATGGTCTCCTAATGAAAAAGTAGCCCTCGAAGTCGCAGCCGGTGCAGCCATCGTCGGCGCCAGAGCAATCTGCTCTATGAAACATGTGGGTTTGAATGTGGCTGCTGATCCGCTCTTTACCGCTTCCTATACCGGTGTCAACGGCGGTTTAATAATCATGGTAGCAGACGACCCCGGAATGCACAGCTCTCAAAACGAGCAAGACAGCCGTAATTATGCCAGGGCCTCTAAAACACCGCTTTTAGAACCGGCTGACAGTCAAGAGTGCAAAGACTTTATCGAAATTGCCTTCCAAATCAGTGAAGATTTTGATACTCCGGTTATCGTCCGGCTAACTACCAGGGTTGCCCATTCCCAAAGCATCGTAGAGTTGAAAGCGAGAAAAGAATTTCAGCTCAAAGATTATTGCAAAAATCCCGCCAAAAACGTTATGATGCCGGCTATGGCCAGAAAAAGACATCTGGAAGTCGAAAAGCGAATGGCAGCCTTGGCAGATTTCGCCGTTAATACGGAACTTAACCAAATCCAATGGGGCAGTAAAGAAATCGGTGTGATAACCAGCGGTATAGCTTATCAATATGCCAGGGAAGCCTTGGGAGATGTATCCTACTTAAAATTAGGAATGGTCCATCCTTTGCCGGAAAAGCTAATCCGCCAATTCGCTAAAGAAGTAAAAACCTTATATGTAATCGAAGAGTTGGAACCCTTCATCGAAGACCAGGTAAAGAAGATGGGGTTACCGGTGATTGGCAAAGAACTATTACCGGTAACCGGGGAATTAACTACTCAGTTGATTAAGGAAAAAATCTTAGGCATAAAAACCAATCCTAAACCGCTCTTTGCAGAACCAGTGCCGGTAAGACCACCGGTGATGTGCCCCGGTTGTCCCCATCGCGGTATGTTTTATGTTCTCAAAAAGCTGGGTCTGACCGTCAGTGGGGACATCGGTTGTTATACCTTGGGAGCTTTGCCTCCGGTAGAGTCAATTGATACTTGTATTTGCATGGGCGCCAGCATCGGAGCGGCTCATGGCATGGAAAAAGCCCGGGGCCGCCAATTTGGAGCAAAAACCGTCGCTATAATCGGTGACTCCACCTTTATTCATTCTGGAATCACCGGCCTGATTGATATCGTCTATAATAAGGGAAATTCAACCGTAATTATCCTTGATAATTCAATTACCGGCATGACCGGTCACCAACATAATCCAGCCAGCGGTTTTACCATCAAAGGCGAACCCACCAAACAGGTGGATCTGATCAATCTCGCCAAAGCTGTTGGGGTAAACCGGGTCCAGGTAGCTGATCCCTTTGCAGTCGACGAGTTTGAGAAGATAGTCCGGGAGGAGACCGCCGCTGAGGAACCGTCGGTAATCATCTCCCAACGTCCTTGTGCCCTGCTAAAACAGGTTAAATATCAAGGACCCTTAATGATCGACCAGGAACGCTGTAAAAAGTGTAAAATGTGCTTGAAGATTGCTTGCCCGGCCATTGTCGATCAGGGCGACTCGGTTCAAATCAATGCCGATCTTTGCTTAGGTTGTGAGCTTTGCACCCATTTATGCAAGTTTGATGCAATAATGAAAGCAGGTGATCAACAATGACTGATTTAAAAATAATGATTGTCGGAGTCGGTGGGCAAGGTACTTTGCTTGCCAGCAGAGTCCTGGGGAATCTGGCCTTAAAAGCCGGCTCCGATGTGAAAGTATCCGAAGTCCACGGTATGTCGCAGCGAGGTGGGAGCGTTGTAACCTATGTCAAATTCGGGAAGAAGGTTTATTCACCGCTAATCGAAAAAGGAGAAGCCGATCTGATCCTGGCTTTCGAAAAACTGGAAGCATTCCGCTGGGTGGATTATCTTAAACCTGACGGAAAACTGATTGTGAACGATCAGCGCTTGGACCCAATGCCTGTGATCACCGGTAAAGCAAAGTATCCCCCATCAATTATCAGTCGTTTACAAGAAAAGATCCCCCAAACGGTAGCGGTTGATGCCTTAGCAATTGCCAAGGAATGTGGCAATATTAAAGCGGCAAATGTGGTCTTACTCGGATTAGTAGCCAAAACCAGCGCTATTGCCAAAGAAACTTGGCTTGAAGCCATCAGTGAAGTAGTCCCCGCCAAAGCCCTTGAAGTGAATTTGAAAGCCTTTGAAGCGGGATACAACATTTAATAAAGGAAAGGTTGGCATAATGACTTCAGAGGTAGTGTTAATCACCGGAGCTTCCCGGGGAATTGGACGAGCCACTGCGGAACTATTCGCCACCCGTGGTTGGCGGGTACTGATCAATTATTATCACTCGGAAGCGGAAGCGCTAGCTCTCCGTGACAAGTTGCGGCAGCAAGGCTGTTCTGTCGAAACCTTCCGGGCTAACGTGACCGACCGTTCCCAAGTGGAAGCGATGGTTGATACTTGCAGTAGAATATTTGGAGGCATCGATCTATTAATCAACAATGCCGGGATTGCCAATTCAATTCTTTTTCAAGAAATTACCGATTCCGAATGGGACCGGATGATCGATGTCAATTTAAAGAGTGTCTATCTATGCTCCCAAGGGGTGTTGCGCCAAATGCTACCCCGAAAAAGGGGCCGGATCATTAATATCGCTTCCATCTGGGGTATTACCGGCGCAGCTTGTGAAGTCCATTATTCAGCCGCAAAAGCGGGTGTGATTGGGTTGACCAAAGCATTGGCCAAAGAGTTGGGGCCTTCGAATATCCAAGTTAATTGTATTGCGCCTGGAGTCATAGCTACGGAAATGTTGACCGGATTCAACCAGGACGAATTAGCGGATTTGAAGGCCCAAACTCCCCTGGGCCGACTCGGGACCCCAATGGAGATAGCTGCCTGCGCCTGGTTTCTCGCTTCGAAGGAAGCCGATTTCATCACCGGCCAAGTGATCAGCCCTAACGGCGGATTTGTGATTTAAATAGAAAACCTGCATCCGGCAAATATGATGAATACGACTTACCGGATGCAGGTTGAATTCTGGATAATTCACTTGAGAATCCTATTATTTAACTACCCGATTCAAAACTTGATTTAATTCATCAAACCGGTACGGTTTAATCACAAATCCGCAAAAGCCAAATTTCTCATATTCGGCAATGATTGGATCATTAGCATACCCGCTGGAGACTATTGCCTTGATGTTTGGATCAAAATCGCGTAAATGAGCAATGACCTCTTGACCGCCCAATCCACCGGGAACCGTTAAGTCCATAATCACCACATCAAAGGGCTCATTCAGTTTCTGAGCTGCTTGATAATATTCGATCACTTCTGACCCATCGGTTGTTAAGACGACTTGATTTCCGGAGTTTTCCAGCATTTCGCCGACTGCGTTTAAAATCTGGACGTTATCGTCCATTAACAATATTTTTAAACTATGGCTGCTAGCAGTAGCAACTTCTTTTTGAGCTTCTTCTTTTTCAACTGCTTTATTTAAAGCCGGAAGATAAATATAAAAAGTTGTGCCTTCGCCTTCACGGGATTCGACTTCCAGATAACCGTTATGCCGGGTGATAATCGAATATGATGTGGCGAGACCCAAACCATTGCCATCCTTTTTGGTAGTAAAAAAGGGATCGAAAACTTTACCAAGATCTTCTTTGGGAATACCTAAACCTTGGTCTCTCACGGTTATTTTTACATAACAACCGGACTGGAACGAATTATCCTCTTCGATCGTAATATTTTCGGCGCCAATCATAATCACGCCTCCTTTGGGCATCGCCTGCTTGGCATTGATGACTAAATTATGGAGCACTTGGCTGATTTGGCCTTCATCAACGCTGACTACCCAAAGATTATCCGAAATAGCAAATTTAGCGACGGTTTTAGCCCCTCGAAGCGCAAATTCAGTGGTATCTTTGATCAAATCAATTAGTAAAGCATCCTTTTTAACGGGGGCGCCCCCTCTGGAGAAAGTCAGTAATTGTTTGGTCAAGTCACTGGCTTTGCGGGCTGTATCCATGGTATTGGAAAGATAGGTCCGGATATCCTCGTTTTTCTCCAATTTATAGATAGCCAACTGAATATTGGCCAGAATGGCCGCTAATATATTGTTGAAATCATGGGCAATACCACCGGCGAGAATCCCAAGGGACTGTAGTTTCTCGGTTTTCAAAAGTTCCTGTTCGGTCCTTTGTCTTTCGGTAATATCCTGAAAAACGATAACCATCCCGATAACCTTGCCCTCATTGGATTTGATCGACGACATATTAACGGTAATCGGGATTTCAACTAATTCACCGGTAACTAACACTAAGTTATCGAATATTCGATCGGAAGCCTTAAGAATTATCGGTTCACTAGTCTGATTGTTGATAACATAAAAAACTTTATCGATTGATTTTCCGATGGCTTCATCCGGATGATAACCGATTAAAGCAGCGGCGGATTCATTGATAAATACAACGATCCCTTCACTGTCGATGGTGATTACTCCCTCGGCAAGCGAGTCTAATGTGATTTTTAATAATTTTCTTTCGGATGCCAGAATTTCTTCGGTTTTTCGATTTCTCACGGTGATATCGGTAAAAGTATGCACTACACCGGTTAAATTACCATTGTTATCCCGGATCGGCGCCATTGAATTCAAGAGCCAGATTCCAGGACCGGCCTCTTTTAAAAAAATCTCTTCATCCCGGATGACTTCACCTTGCAAAGCCCGGAATAGGGGTACTTCCTTGATTTCATAGGTAGTGCCGTCCGCTTTATAAATATTCAACTCTTGACTATGTTCTTGATCAGGAATCTCATAATCCATTGCAAAATATGGCGCTATTTCCCGGGCCGTTTCGTTTAAGCGGACGATTTTTCCATAATTATTATAAATAACAACTCCCTCAGCAACGGAGGAGATGATTGCGTCAAGCTCCGCCGCCCGGTACTCGGCTTCTTCCCGGGCCTGATTGATAGACTCCATATATTCCTGAAGAAGCTTTTCCCCCTGTTTACGCTCGGTGATATCAATAAAGTTGACTAACCCCGCGGGCAATCCCTCATAATAAATTAGATTTGTTGAAACATCAACCCATTTCTCGACACCGGTTTTGGTAAGCGCCTTTAATTCATGATGGGTTTGTTTGTCATCCCCAGTCATTCTTGCTATGATCAATCTTTTGATGATAGCTTGATAATCAGGATGGATAATGTCGATAAAACCCATTCTCAGTAACTCTTCTTCGGTATATCCGAAAATCGAAACCGCCGCCGGATTCACATACAGATGCTTATTGCCCCGACTGACAAGAACCGCGACGGGCAAGGCGCTAAAGATTGCTTTGAACTTCGCTTCACTTTCCCGTAACGCATCTTCCACTTGTTTTAGATTAGTGATATCATGGGCTATCACTGTGGCCCCGCGCGGGTTGCCATCTTTATCCGGAATAAAAGTTACACTTACTAACAGAAGGATCCAGCATCCGTCTTTTGTAGTTACCGTGTATTCCACATTGTTAACCGGTCTTTCCCCGGTAAGCCATAGATTAATTCTGTTTTGAAGGATAATCTTGCTAGGTTCATCCAGTAGATCAAAGGGATTCATTTCCAATAATTCTTCCCGAGAGTACCCTAATAAATGACACATCGCATCATTTACCGTAACAAATTTTTTACTTTTTAAATTGAATTCACACATGGAGGTTGGAACATATTTAAGAAATTTTCGGTATTTCTGTTCCGACTCAAGAAACTCGTCCTCGATTTTCCTAGGTTCGGAATTATTAATAAAATATACGGAAATACCTTCGGGAACAGGATAGATATAGATCTCATAATGTTGTTTAGCAAGGGGGTCTTGTTCTTCAAAATGAATATAAATCTTTTCGGACATAGCCTTTCGAAAATTTACTTCGATTTGGGTGCCGAGTAATTGAGGATATTCCGTCCAAATATTCTTCTTAATTATTTCTTCTGCGCGACTCCCCTTTTCAGGGTGATCAGAATTAATATTAATTAAATTCCATTCCGGATCCAGGGTAAAAAAACAGCCGGTCAATATTACCCCAATTTGTTTCAACTTAGGTGACAATTTGTTAACTGCATGAGCTATCTTCATATTTTGATGGATATCCGATAATAGAAGGGCAACCCTTTTGGGGCCGAGACTGTATACTTTCAATTCCGACCAGTTGTCGGATTCAAAATAATAGTCCCCTAGTAACACCGGTTCTCCCGTTTTAACCACTTCTTCGAATAGCTCTAGCAAATACGGGATTAATGATCCATATTCGCTGCTTGTTTTACCTTTTATTTGGTCGGCGGATATTCCGGTAATCTTTTCAAAGGCCGGATTCACTTCAAGATAACGATAATCAACTGCTTTGTCCTTCTGATCGAAGATGATTTCGCAGATGGCGATCCCTTCATTGATTAAGGTGCAGAGATATTCATAAAACCCTTGGTTCTTTGAAAGCTTTTTAATAGTATTGTAAGACATAATCATTTACCTCATTTTAAGCTATCTTCAGCTATTAAGTGATTTTAATCATCTGAGGGTGTTTCATAATTACCTTTAGTAAGAATTAAATATAATATATGGTGTCCGACCTAGATTTGTCTATCAATATATTGTATTAAATAATAAATTTGGAATTATGAAACCGGCTGATCTAAAAACCTTTCCAAAAAAAATAAATAGTTTCTATTTTCTAAATTATCTTCGTGAAATTTACAAAAAATCCTGCCTTACAATTTCTAACTTATAAGTTTATTTTTTGGATTGGACAACCTCTAATCATAATTGGTTTTTTATTTGATACATCCATAAAATATTAGGAAGCAAAGTCCTAATCATGGTTTCAAAAGTTGTGTAGTCCAGATTTGGGTCTAGGCCGTTTCTAATCCGGGCTTTCGCCAAAGCCAACTGCAATCCGATGAAGGCTAGCTGGCGTTCTAAGAATAGAATCCCCTCCATCCTCGAATCAGAATAATCAGCGCAATTATAACGGTTTACCGCGCATTTATAAGCCTCAATCGCTTTTTTGACGTCTTCATCTTTTACGCAGTCCTTTGGTCCCAAGGGACCGCTTTCAAAATCAGGACTGGGAATTTGGTTGTTACAAGAACTTACTTTTTTAAGACTCATTTTTCAAGAGAACCCCCTTAAATAGGTAGCGTAAGACCTACAAAAATTCTTTGATTTAAATTTAAGTTCTCAAAATAATACTCAACCAAGAACCGATATATTACAATACATTAATTTAACGCAACCACGAAAATCACTCAATAACAGGAAAAAACAAACAGGATCTCCCCTTTTCGTGACTTTTCGTGTGTTTCGTGGTTTAAAGAATAACTAGTTAGTATTTTCTAGGTAGCCGCCCACCCCGGCCCCAATGATGTTGTTTAGGTTAGCTTTTCAGTGGAACCCTAGCTATTTTCTGAGTAGTCCCCCACCCCGGATGGCCGGGGCACGTTAAAGGATGAAAATTAGGATTCCTGGATATTACCTAGAGGCATTTTCTAGATAGAAACAAAAAAGAGTTGAGTATTTAACTCAACTCCCTAGTTTTAGGATAAAACCGTTTTTGGGATTACTCAATCATAATTATCACGGTCAAAGCGATCCTCTTTGGTTAAGCTGAAGGAAGAATCAAACCGTAATCTTTCCAGATTTTGAATAACTAGATAATCTCCTTTTAATACGTCCCCTGCGTACTTTTTTACTAATCCGGCTACAATCGGAAGGTTCTTTTGCAATTGTTCCCTGGTAATGCCCTGAAAATAAGAATACTCGATTTGATTCCGATCCCCTAATAACTCGATAATCTCGGTTAATGAAAACTTAGGTTGAAGATCATCGTACTGATTTGGTAATAATCCGAGTTCGACCTTGATCTCCAGCGAGGCCCGTCCCAGGCTGATGTTTAAAAAAATTTTGGCATTTTGATATCTAAGGGAATTAATATCTGACTTGACCAACCGAAACCCATATTCCTTGACTAAAAAACCGAAGGCGCCGGTCGCAACTTCTTTAAGGTCAGTATTACTCGTTTGATTTGGCTTAGTTGGCTTAGTATTCAAAGTAACTCACCCCGGGAAACAGGTTTTGTTTTAATTATACCATTTCCCATTTAACCGCACTATAGGTTAAATGAAGCTGTTGTTTTCAGCGGAATACTCACCTTTAAGAATTTCGACTTGCCCTCGATGGTATAATCGCCTATAGCAGCGGGGGCCAATATGGATTCAGCCGCTTTAAAACCAACCGAACCTCCCAGGTAGTTTATTTTTCCAGCGCCCTCTAAAAAAGTATAACTAAAAAACCGCTGCCCATCGGTATTTTGGACTACTTCACCATCCAATTCACAAATATCGACCTCAAAGTATCTATTAGTAATCAGTTCTTTTCTTAAAAAACCCGGTTGATTCTGTTTTATTGTCCCGGCCAACTTTCCTCTTTGACCGGCGGATTTATAATCAATCACTTCCAACGCCTGTTCAATATGAAGGGGTCGTTTGTTACCTTGAGCATCGATCCGGTTATAATCATACAATCGATAAGTAAGGTCCGAACTTTGTTGGATCTCGGCCACTATTATACCAGCGCCCAACCCATGGACCATTCCGGCCGGAATATTAAAAACATCACCGGCAACTACCGGGACAGTCTTTAAGTTATTTTCAATTCGCCCTTCCCCAATGGCTGCCGCCAATGTTTCCCTGGTTGTTCCGGGAACCAAATCGTAAATAATGGAGGCCCCGGGTTCAGCCGAAAGAATATACCACATTTCATTTTTTCCGTAACCGCCTTCATGGGTGGCGGCATATTCGTCGTCAGGATGGACCTGGACCGAGAGTTGTTGATTGGCGTCGATCAGTTTTATTAACAACGGGAACTGGCGGATATAACTTTTCGGTAGTTTAGTCCCGATAATTTCCGGACCAAAGTTGTTCAACAGTTCCGGCAGAGAGTTTCCAGCCAACGGGCCATTGGCAACGATACTGATCCCATGGAGATGGCTGGATATATCCCAACTCTCCGCCACTATCCCTTCGGGCAAAACCCGCCCCAACCGCTCCAAGTTTCGTCCGCCCCAAATATAATCCTTATAAACCGAAACAAATTTTAAAGGGTATAACATGGCATCCTCCTAAAGATGAAGCGACGGATTATTTTCCCCCGGCATTCCAATCCTAAGTTAATACTATACTCAGATAATAGTAATTCTTAAAACCGTTTCAAAATCCTGCCTATGTTGACCGGTGTTAAAGGAGAAACTAAAAAAATACAAATGTCGATCCATTTTGGAAAGGTTCCTAGTTTTTTTAGACCAGTCAAGACTGTTACCCGTGTAAGCTTTATGTCAAACCCGGTGTGCCCGGATCGTCTTCTTGTCGGAATTGTAGGTCCGTCAGTTTACAGCTCCATATAAACCGGCATCGTAACTTCTCGGTAAATTCCCATCCGTTTTAAAGTGTTCAAGGCATAGATAATGATTGGCGTAGTGTGGGCATCCACCATTTGGCCGGTGGCCACAAAGTTAAACATCGCCTCCAAATTGGCGTTGTCCCAGTATTCTTTGCCATAGACATTCAATAGCAAATAGCCCTCATTTTCATGGAAACTGAAATTCTTAATGATTAGATCGAATGTTTTTCCACCCATATTAAAGGCGTTAATGAAGAAATCATTGCTTTGGACTGAAATCACAAAATTGCCGACCACAAATTCCTTCTCCGTGGAGGGGGCGGCGTATAACGGCACAAATTCTTCAAGCATAACCGAAACTGTAATCGGCAGCGGTTCATAATCGCTTAAATTGAAGAAATCTTGAGTAAATCCAGTCACTACATAACCAAGAAAATCGTAAGTAATAAAGAAATAAGTCCTTCCTTGGGACGGGACGTCAAAAGTTACTATCAACGGTGGAAATATTTCGGTAGTCCTCCTCCGATAAATCGTCACCGGCATCTCGGTGAGCCAAGGCAGTTTAATTGTTGAAAAGGGACCATATTCCCACTGGTTCAATATTACATGTCGTTTGATCTCTTCCATTAAAGTATTAACATAGACCCCATATTGAGGACTTTCAGTAACATTCTCAAACCTTGGCAGCGTTGGAGCTTCCGGGTAAAGATCAAAATCAGCAATAGCCTCCGCCGGTTTTGGAAGAGTAAATACTTCCGCCGGTAGGGGACTGTTTACGCTATGGTAGACGAATTCGTCGGTAATGATATTGCCCCGGTCCTGGTTTTGGCGGCGGACCGGCAAGTATTGGTCCGGATCATACCAGATAGTCAAAGTGTTTATCCGATAACCTGGGTACTCCCGTCCTTCGATTATCAACGAACCGACTTGGACGGCGGCTTCATTTTCCAAAAACTTTCTTAAGTCTGCCTCAAGGTTAAACAGGGCCCGCTCCACCCTTACCGTTTGCCTGGTTTGATAATAAATCCGTTGGAGGCTATCATATTCCAAACGCTTGTCATCGTTGGTATTTAAAATATCAGCCTGCCAAAAGGTTTCCAGTTCCCGGGACAATTCGGTTACGGGGGCCTGAAGCTCAACTTGATAAGCAATTCCCCGCTCCCGGTCATAATAAACATCATAAGTGACTACGGCGTTAATAAAATCTCCCGTAGCCGAACTGGTTCTCAAAGTATAATGGACCGTATTCAACAATTCCTTCCAACCTCCCTTTTTTAGTTAACAGTGATCCCTCATTATAATTGTAAATTGTACATTTTGCATTGTACCTTGACTAATCATAGGCTCGCGATCTGATAAAAACATGGTTTCCTAAAATTTGTTGCGGAGGTGTTTGAGTATAGTGCCAGCGACAAGGATTCTTTTGGTAGGCGCAAAAATGGGTTTTATTATACACCGGATCTTCGCCACCGAGGGCACGGGTAGCTGCTTGTTTTGCTTGAACCAGCATCGGTTCCCGGGTATTATAAGGCGCTTGCCAAAACCGGTTGTTGGAATAAGCTTCAAATTGACCGGGGGATTGAATAACCTGTAAAATTGTACGGTTTTCCGCTTCCGCCTGGTTAATGATTGAGGCCCCAACCCCTAGCTTTCCCGCTAAAATCTCCGACTCCGCTTCTCCCCAAATGATTCGGGTTAAAGCTTCCAAATCGGTCATAGGTTTTACCCTCCTTTCGGGTATTAGAATCTTCCCAAACAATATATGACAAATGACTGAGAGGTGTTCTCATAAAAAAACACCCAAGGTAATGGGTGTTTTTTAGCAGCTTACTTTCAACTGAAACTTATTTGCGAAAGAATGTTTTAACCAAAACCAAATCGGTTCCGGTTATCAATTTATTTTAAACTGAAAAATGATAGATCGTTTTCTGTCGGTAAGTTTCACCAGGATTTAAACGGGTAGTCGGGAATTCGGGATGATTGGGTGAATCCGGAAAATGCTGTGTCTCCAAGCAAAAACCCTCATGTTTGCCATAAGTTTGACCGGTTTTGCCTTGGCGATCCCCCTTCAAATTATTACCGGTATAAAACTGCATCCCCGGTGTGGTGGTATATACCGCCATCTTCCTTTGGCTCTTGGGATCATAAACCTTAGCCGCCAAAGACAATTCATTGCCGTTTTTATTTAAGACATAGTTATGGTCATAACCAAGACCAAGTTCATCGATGTGTTTGCCAATCGGGCTGGCTATCGTAAAATCAAAGGGAGTATTCTTTACTGCTTTCAGTTCACCCGTGGGAATCAAGCCCTCATCTACGACCGTATACCGGTCGGCGTTGATCAAGATTTCATGCTCCAAGATTTTACCGGAGCCCTCCCCGCTTAAGTTGAAATAACTATGATTGGTCAGATTAACCACAGTTGGTTTATCGGTCACCGCTTCATACTCGATGGCCAATTCGTTTTGATTATTCAACAAATACTTCACGGTTGTCCGGAGATTTCCAGGGTATCCTTCTTCGCCATCTTTCGATAGGTAAACCAGGTTAACCCCAACCACCTGATCCGTTTGGATTATGGAACCATCCCAAACTACCTTGTCAAAACCGACAATACCGCCGTGAAGGTGATTTTCGCCGTCATTTACCGCCAAATTGTATTCGTTGCCATTCAGCGTAAACCGGCCTTTGGCGATCCGGTTGGCATATCTACCGGCGATCACTCCAAAAAAGGGATGCTCCTCCAGATACTCCGGTAAAGAATTAAACCCGAAAACAACATCAGCGATTTTTCCGTCTTGATCGGGGACTTTGATGGAAGTAACGGTTCCACCGAATGTAATAATTTTAACGGTCATGTTATGATCATTTTCTAACGTATAGAGGGTAACCTCTTTTCCGTCATTGATCTTCCCAAAGGGTTCTTGTTTGATCTTCACTAATAATCCCCCTTACTAATATATTAAATAGCTAACTGACCTCTTATAATCTTATTGCAAAAAACCACAATCCGCAATCTCTTTTTTGCTAAACAAAAACCCTCAAGCGCTTCGGCAGCAATTCAATCTGAAGCTTCTTAGCCTCTGCATAAGGAATCTCCCCATCCACTTCAATAACCATCGATTTCACCGATTCAATGATAATTTTTTTGGTGCGATAAATTTTCAGGACCGGCTCATTAAGGTGTTCACCCTTCATCAAGCTTGGGACTAAACGCATAATGTTTAATCGGTCTACGTCTTTACTTACTAAAATGTCAAAGACGCCATCATCGGCCTGGGCTTCCGGACATACCCAAAAACCGCTCCCAAAGCATCGGCCGTTCATAACCGCAGTTAAAGTAGCTTCTTGTTCGAAAGGCGGGAAACCGTCCATCTCCAGCCGGAGTTTGGGAATCTTGTAATCAACCAAAGTCATAATAACGGCGGTGAGGTAAGCTGAAAGGCCGGTCAAAAAGCGCGGGATCCGCTTTAAATTATACATGGTCTGCGCTCCGAAACCGATATCCATCCCGTTCATAAAATATTGCGGACCGTCGATCATCTCCGGATGTAATGAGCCGCCTTGAATCTTTCCCACGTCAAACAAACGGGTTTGACCGCCTGCGATTTTCCGGACAGCCTCCTCCCAATCAAACTGCTTCGATCCGATTTTGGTTTCCGGAGGAATTATCTTAGCAAAATCATCGCCGTTACCAAGGGGAATTACCCCTAAAGGAATAGTTTCTTTTTCCTGTGAAGCCCGCATCAAGCCATTGACGATTTCATGAATGGTCCCGTCGCCTCCGACTCCGACTACAGCGGAATAATGTCCAATTGCTCCTTCGGCTAAACGGGCCGCATCCGACGGCTCTTTTGTGGCAGCGGCTTCGAAAATAACTCCCGCATCATGCAACGCCTTTGCAACCTTGGACCAATACTGTAAGACTCGTCCCCGCCCGGCCACGGGGTTGTATATTACCAAAAGCGGTTTTATCGGGACCATCTCCTAACTTACTAAAATATTAAAAATAATGTTAAGGAGATTCTGCTTTTACCGGGTATTTCCTTCAAAAAGCTACTCTTTATTTTAACTCTGTATCTCTGTGCCTCTGTGGCTAAATCATTATTGGCCACAGAGACACTGAGAAATCATTTTATTATTTTTTACCTAAAGTACTCTACTCCCGACTCAAAGATTCGCTGATCTTTTTCGCCCGGCACATTCTTATACAAATTGCTCCCTACCCGCTCCGAATGGCCCATCTTACCCAGGACTCTCCCATCAGGACTGGTGATCCCCTCAATCCCTTCCATAGAACCGTTGGGATTATATCGGATATCATAAGTCGGGGTTCCCGTCAAGTCTGCGTATTGAGTCGCGATTTGTCCATTTTGGGCAAGCTTGGCGATGACTGCCGAATCGGCGACAAACCTGCCCTCACCGTGAGATACGGCTACGGTATGGATCTCGCCTACCTTAACCCTATTAAACCAGGGCGAAAGATTGGAGGCGATTCGGGTTCGAACCAGACAGGAAACATGCCGCCCAATGGTATTATAGGTCAAAGTGGGAGAATCGGCGGTTATTTCTCGTATTTCACCGTAGGGCACTAAACCGAGTTTGATTAAAGCCTGGAAACCATTACAGATGCCGAGGATTAGGCCATCCCGTTTATGCAATAACTCCATTACCGCTTCTTTAACCTTTGGATTGCGAAAAGCGGTGGCGATAAATTTCCCGGATCCGTCCGGCTCGTCACCGGCGCTAAAGCCGCCGGGGATCATGATTATCTGCGAGTTGTTAATCGATTTGACCATTTCCGCCAATGATTCTTCAATATCGCCGGCGGTCAAATTACGAAAAACCAGTGTATCCACAACTCCTCCAGCTCTCTGAAAAGCCTTCCCGGTGTCGTATTCACAGTTGCTCCCAGGAAACACCGGCATGAAAATCCGGGGCTTAGCCACATTCAATTTGGATTTTAGCGCCTGTTTGGGCTGATAACTATAAACCTGCGGTTCGCTCAGTATCTTTTCAGTCCTGGTAGGAAAGAGCTTTTCCAAGGGTCTTTCCCATTTGGTTAAAGCCTCGGATAGATCGACCAGAGTCTCTTCGAGTATAATTGCAGGTTCGGTTTTGGTTACACCGATAATTTGATAGTCCAGTCCTTTTAAGTGTTGATTCGGATCGACTCCCGTCTCTAATTCAAGCACCAGAGATCCATACTCGGGAGCAAAAAACTGCTCCGCATCAATTTTGATGGTCAATTCCATTCCAATCATATTACCAAAACACATTTTACTAATGGTTGCGGCTAAACCGCCATCCCGAACCGAATGGGCGGCTATGATTTTGCCCTGGTTGATTAGGTCATGTACTACCTGATAATTCCGATCCAGCTGTTCAAAATCGGGAAGTTGATACTCTTCCTTATTCAGCCGCAACAAAACAACTAGGCTCCCGACTTTTTTAAACTCGGGAGAAATTGTTTTACCGACATCCACAACATTTAGAGCGAAGGAAACCAATGTCGGCGGAACCGAGATCTCCTTAAAAGTTCCGGACATACTGTCCTTGCCCCCGATGGCCGGGATTCCCATTTTAAACTGGGCGTAATAAGCGCCTAATAAAGCCGCGAACGGCTTACCCCATTTCTCGGGATCCTTACCGAGTTTTTCAAAATATTCTTGCAAGGTTAGCCGGATTTTCCGATAATCGCCGCCGGCCGCCACAATCTTGGCCACTGATTCCACCACGGCATAGAGTCCGCCATGAAAGGGACTCCATCTCCCGATAACCGGATTGTAACCGTACGACATTGCCGTTCCGGTAGTGGTGTCTCCGTTTAAAACCGGAAGCTTGGCCACCATCGCTTCCACCGGAGTAAGTTGATATTCGCCGCCGAAGGG
Organism: Bacillota bacterium; assembly: GCA_012728785.1. Classification (GTDB taxonomy): domain Bacteria; phylum Bacillota; class UBA4882; order UBA8346; family UBA8346; genus JAAYHS01. Next base: position 21,811 of record JAAYEK010000140.1, read on the forward strand.
CATCAGTACGGTTCCCGCTCCGATAGTGCTGTCGAAACGTTCGTTCAAACCTTTTTGGCTACAAACATTAAGCCGCTCCAAATTGGCTAACCATGCCCCGCGCATGTCGGGCAACTTGGGACTTATTTCATCGGGAACGGCCTCCAACGGATTTTCAGCTTCATTAGGGCTGTTTACGATCACCGCTGCCGTTTGCTGCACACCGTTGGTATCCAAAAATTCACGGCTAATATCGACGATGGGCTGCCCGCGCCAGAACATTTTCAGCCTGGGTTCCTCGGTCACCTTCGCCACTACAGTCGTCTCCAGATTCTCAGCAGCGGCGACTTTACGAAATGCCTCAACCTGATCCGGGGCCACTAAAACCGCCATCCGTTCCTGAGACTCGGATATGGCCAGTTCGGTCCCGTCAAGGCCTTCGTATTTTTTAGGAACGGCATCCAGATTGATTTCAAGCCCCGGCGCCAGTTCGCCGATGGCCACCGAGACCCCGCCGGCACCGAAATCGTTACATTTTTTAATCATCCGGCTGATCACCGGATTACGGAATAAGCGTTGAATCTTCCGTTCCGTAGGCGGATTTCCCTTTTGAACTTCCGATCCGCAGGTATGAATCGACTCTTCGTTATGCTCCTTTGAAGATCCGGTGGCTCCGCCGCAACCGTCTCTGCCGGTGCGTCCCCCAAGGAGAATGATGATGTCTCCCGGTTTCTCCTTCCCCCGGACTACGTTTTCCCGGGGCGCAGCCCCGACTACCGCGCCAATCTCCATTCGTTTGGCGACAAAATCCGGGTCATAGACCTCAGCCACTTGACCGGTAGCCAATCCAATCTGGTTACCATAAGAGCTAAACCCGGCCGCCGCCCCGGTAGTGATTTTCCGCTGCGGTAGTTTTCCCGGCAAGGTATCGTCAATCTTAATGCGGGGATCAGCGCTTCCAGTCACTCGCATAGCATGATAAACATAAGAACGCCCGGAAAGCGGGTCACGGATGGCCCCGCCCAAACAAGTGGCGGCTCCGCCGAAAGGCTCGATCTCCGTGGGGTGGTTATGGGTCTCATTCTTGAACATTACCAGCCATTCCTCGGGCTTACCGTTAATCATAGCTGTAACGGTAATACTGCAAGCATTAATCTCTTCCGACTCTTCCAAATCCTTCAATAGGCCCCGTTTCCGGAATTCTTTCATAGCGATAGTCGCCAGATTCATTAAGGTTATTTCGCGGGAATCATTACCGTACAAATAATCACGGGATTTTAAATAACTTTGATAAGCGATCCGGATCCCTTCAGCAAATGGGCCGTCTTTTATTTCAACCGATTCGACCTTAGTTAGAAAAGTAGTATGTCGGCAATGATCGGACCAGTAGGTGTCAAGTACTCTAATCTCGGTAAGGGTCGGATTGCGCCCTTCGTTTTCCCGAAAGTATCTTTGACAAAAGGTCAAATCCTCCAGGGACATGGCTAGTCCCATCCCAACACGAAGCTGTTCCAAATCAGATTCGGTCTTGGAGGTGAAATCCATAATTAAGGGGACATCACTAGGAGCAGGGGCTTTCATCCCCAAGGCCGTTGGTTTGGTTAAGGAAGCTTCGTGCGATTCCAGTGGATTGATACAGTAGTTTTTTATCTTCTGAAACTCAGATTCAGTAATCGTTCCCGATAAGACAATCAACTTTGCGACTCGGACTTCCGGGCGTTCCCGGTGGGCCAGGATTTGAATACACTGCGCCGCCGAATCGGCCCGTTGATCGTATTGGCCGGGTAAATACTCTATAGCCAACACCCGATCCTCCGGTTTAAACTCGATGGTCTCGTCGCAGACCAGATCCAGCGGCGGTTCAGCGAAGATTATCTCCCGCCCTTCCCGGTATTCAGTGTCGGAAATGCCTTCGATATCGTAACGGTTGATGATTCTTACTTTCTTTAAACTTTTAATCCCCAAGTTGTCCTTTAAATCCCGGTACAAGCTTCGGGATTCCACATCAAAACCAGGTTTTTTCTCTACAAAGATCCGCCGAACGTTGCTCATGTTTATCCTCCGCAGTTAGTTCTACTTTGGTAAATTTGAACTTATGTTATAATACTGATTTTACCAAAGTGGATTTAGAATAGTTTTTCATCTAAAATCAGATCAACCCTATTTGTATTATAATATGGGATTAACAATTAGTAAAATTAATATTGTTAATAGGTTTTATTAGTTGTAGTAATTGTTAGAGGTCGGGAGATAGGAGGCAGGAGACAGTGGAAAACATTGTTGGTTGTTGATCCTGGCCGATTGGGTTAATAAGCATCCTATAGTATAGGGGCCAATCTTTTTTCTTCAATACCCAAGGTTCTACGGGCTTTAGCTAAAATGTCAATGATCATATTTGTTGCTTGATAAGGATCTTCGCACACATGAAACGATGCACCGAAGTAGTCTTTGGATTCTTCGAAGAGAAAATTGGTGACATTTTCAGACCCTGTAGTGGAAAAGGGCTGGCCCAGTATTACATTCAAGCCGGATGCGACAAAATAGCAACCAATCGCCACCGCCTTTTCACTCATCAACTCCGGAACCACGCCGGCTGCAGGAAGTTGAGACAGATCATTTCCGAGTCTACCCTCAAAAATAAGCTCCGTTGCAATTTGTAGAATTCTTGAATTATCGACACAACTGCCCATGTGCAAAACAGGGGGAATACCAACGCCTTTACAGACATCACGGAGGCCTACCCCTGCTTTTTCCATTGCCGTTTCAGGATTCATAAACCCTGCTTTAGCCGAAGCAATTGCGGCACATCCCGTCTGCAAGACCAGAATATCGTGTTTTATTAATTCAGACGTTAATTTATTCACATAGTCTTCACTCTTGAATTTTGGGTTACTGCAGCCAACAACACCCACAATACCCAGGATTTGACCTTCAATAACCGCATCCACCAAGGGCCGAAGGGTACCTCCTAGCTTACATTTGATAGCCTCAACACCGAATCCTGCAGCTAAAGATTCTTTAATTGGCGGTATATCTACCTTTTTGGAATCCCGTTTAAGATAGTTATCAATCGCCCGCTTAACCATATACTTAACTGAGCTTAATGGATCTTTCTTATCTAAGGCAAGATGAGTAGCTCCGATCATCTTTGCCATATCTGATATAGCTACAATCTCTGTATGATAGGCCAGAGCAATCTCCGGCAGACTGGGCATGCAACACTGAACATCAATAATCATCATCTCAACGGCTCCCGTAATCAATGCCAATTCCTGTTGCAGAAAGTTCCCTGCAACGGGAACACCCTGTCGCATTAGGATCTCGTTTGCGGTGCAACAAATTCCCGCAAGGGTTATCCCCTCTGCTCCAACCTGTTTTACATATCTTTTGACATCCGGCGCTTTCACCGCCATCGCCAAAAGTTCGGTTAGTTCCGGCTCATGACCATGAACCACAATATTGACTGTAGATTTGCCCAAAACCCCAAGATTAGTAGTGCTTCGCACTGGAACCGGTGTCCCAAAGAGTATATCCGATACAGTTGATGCAATCCGCGATCCGCCCCAACCATCAGCTAACGAGGTCCGAAAAGCATGCATTAATATATTCCGGTAATCGTGATCAACACCGATATGGGTCCTATGCATCGCCTCAACGATCATCCGATCAATTCCACTGGGTTGAACCCCATTTGCTCTCCAGATTGCCCGACGCCGTTTTGGGGCAAGACGAAGGGTCTGCAACGAGGTTTCTTGAGCCTTAAACTCTTCCAACAATCGTTCAGCCAAGTCTGATGCTACTTCATTGACTGTACGTCCTTCCTCTACAATCTGATAGGCCTGTGCACTTCGGCGAAGTGCTGTTTCATCTTTTATTTGGTACCCATAGCCACGCCCTTGCGTTACCTTTTTCAACAGCAACACTAAATGGCGGCCATGATCCGAGTGGGCCGCACCTCCTCCCGCAACTTCACGGAGAAAATTGCGGGCAACTATAGTATCCCCATCGGCACCACAAACACCGCGAGGAGCTGTTTTGGTAATCCGACACGGCCCCATATGGCAGATACGGCAACAAGTACCATTCATCCCGAAGGTACACTGGGTTTGTTGACTATCCATTCGCGAAAAGCTGGTATCAATACACTCCCGCTCCGCCTTGCCCAGCATTTCCAGGGAAGCAAGATCTGTAACCCGCTCCTCTAATGGTTTGGCCTTTTTCCCCATGGATACATCTCCTTTAATGGATAAACTGCCATTTTGTGATGGTGGAGGAGTCATCATCGAAACTTTAAGCTGTATTAACTCAAATCATTATGACCCTATTCCGGTTAGTGGTGTAATCGTTTCGAGGTGATTTATTAACATTTTTAATTGCTGTTTCAATTCAACACTCATCCCGTCTAAAACAGATTTACCATGACGATCAGCTTGTCTGATCCCATCGTTATCGGGAATGGATACCAACGGTTTCATTCCTGGAAGAGCAGTTCTAATAAAAATTTCATCTTCCACTGTTCTCAGCTTATTAACGATAAATTGAATGTTAGAAACGCCAATATCCTTGGCCATATGAATAATCCGTTGGGCGCAATCGATGGAATTTTGCCCGGGTTCGATTAGAATAAGCATCATATCGACACCACCGGCAGTCCCTCGTCCTAAGTGCTCAATTCCTGCTTCCATGTCCATGATTAATGTTTCTTTTTTATACAAGACCAGATCCGTAACCAAAGATCTCAATAGTGTATTCTCCGGACAAGCACAACCCGCTCCTCCTTGAGAAACTGCTCCTAATACTAAAAGAGCAACCCCGCGATAGATAAAGGCATATTTTTCGGCAATGTCGTCAACCTCCGGATTGATCTTAAACATCTGTCCATATTGTTTCGCCCTTGCCCCAGTTCGCTCTTGAATTAAAGCTGTTTGTTCAGCAATCGAAACAATCTGCTGTTGTTGGTGAGGGGGGATTCCGAGTGCTGACGCCAGATTCGCGTCCGGATCGGCATCAACTGCCAGTACTTTATCTCCCCTTTCCGCCAGTAGCAGCGCCAACGCCGCTGCCACCGTCGACTTGCCTACTCCGCCTTTACCTACGATCGCAAGCTTCATATGTTATCCACCTCACTCTTGCCTTCCTCATCAAGCACCATATTCCAGAGCATATCGGAGTTAACACCTTCTTTGAAATAGTCCTTCACTTCATTCAAGGTATAGCGGCTTAACGCATTGAATCATAAAGAATAAATATTCTGTAAAATAATTCTAATTCCTGTTTTTTGTTATACCAAGTTGTCAGGAGTCGGGAGCCGGTGGAAAAACACTCTATTCCATAACGTATTCAAACTTCAATCTCCTTCTCTCCCCTGCCTACCGCCAATACCCAATACCCCAACAAGATCCCGTCCATCAATGCCGCGCTGTAGAGTAGCTCGTCCCGCCGGATAATTTGATGAAAATAATGATTCATTCTTCTTCCTCCTCTCCATCCACCTCCACCACCAACCTGCCCGATGTTATCCGGGCGATAATTTTTCGGCCGATTTGAAATCCGTTTTTCGCTAGCCAGTTGCCGGTGAGGCGGATCATGGGGACTCGTTTGTTATTGCTCCAGATGGAGCTGACGGTAAGGCGGTGGGGTCGGGTTGGCATGGGACCTCCTTGGAATAGGCGCAAGGCATGAGGCATGAGGCAAGAGTGGTGACGGTATGCCGTTAGGGCCTATTTGATTGTTTGGAATTTGGGTCTAACATATTGTCTGGAACCAGGATTAAACAGATTTAACGGATTGGACTGATTTATAGGCCGTTTGGTTATTCTTATTGATCCGAAGCTTGGAATTAACCGATTTAGGCAACTTCATCGACAAACTAATAATGGGTTTTATCTGTTTAATCTGAAAAATCTTGACTAATCCTGGTTCAGACAATGGTTTTTTTTGACCTAGATTAAACTTGCTTACCGACTTCCAATGCTCCGTCCTCAATCCACGGGTTTGAAACCCGTGGCTGTGATAATGCTTATCGGTTGAAACCGATATTAAAGATTTGCAAGTGTCTTTTGGAAGTGAAATGATTCTTGAGATTGATTGACTTCTTCATCATTAATCAGGGTCAACCTATTACTACAAACTTGTTTGAGACTGGAATTAATAATAGAAATTAGAGCCGTAAGTTTTAACTAATTCCATAATTTTTGATTAATAAGATTGTACCATAATGTTGCATATGTTGCAATATGTCTTATAAAAGTCCTGCTAATTGCAACAAAATGCAATATATGCTATATTATTTAATAAGAAAAGAGGGATTTCCGTTGGAAGAATGGGTAAGCATTAATGATACGATTAAAATTTTAGGGGTAAACCGGTCAACACTTTATCGATGGTCTAAAGCGGGGAAATTACCCATTTATAAAGTTGTGGGAAAGTCGAGAATTAAGAAGACTGATATCGATAAATTATTGTCAGATGTCAAAATGCTTCATCAAAATAAATAAACTTCAAACCCCTCATAGTCGAGGGGTTATTTATTAAAATGACTATCCATTTAAGTCAGGAACCTCTTGAATAAACCGAACATATGTTTTATAATAGGGACACAACCGAACGCATGTTTGTTGGAGGTGTTCTCATGGCTCAACAAGATTCCATTTCCCTA
>JAAYEK010000141.1 GCA_012728785.1 Bacillota bacterium
GAAGGTTAGGATTATCAAAGGGGATGCTTTTGAATATGCTCAAAAACAAATGCCGAACTTGAAATATGAGTTTGTGTTTACCGATTTATGGCATGATGTATCTGATGGAATCGAGATCTATCTGAAAATGAAAGAGTATGAAAAACTAAGTCCCGATACTACATTTATGTATTGGATCGAAAAGTCTATTTTATGTTATTTATAAAACTTCATCGGTTAGTTTTGTGAAATATGATTGCGGAATCATTTCAATTTACTAATTATTGAGCCTCATTTTAATTTAGATTATTTTCAAATCTCCATTGAACCTGGAAATGATCCAAATCCCTCTTGATAATCAACATGTGATTATTTGGAATAGGTAAGCTTGACAATTCCGTTAGGATTTAATCTAGCCATGTTCTTGGCTTTGTTAATTCTTTCCCCAATAAACCGATCAATAGATGAATCTTGATAAGATGCCAAATGCTTTACTTGAGGTTGCTTTTTCTCCAGCGGCTATCGTAGCCTGATAGAGCGCTTCAGTCTGTTTGAAAAGCGTCTCCAGCTTGGATTCGGCTTCCGTGTCCCGAGTCCGGTATATTGTTTCGTTTTTATATCCTTTTTCCAGGTATTCTTTACAGTTTTCCGGGATTGCTTCCGGCGCTAGTTTGGCTAAAGTCTTTATCATACAATGATTGACGCTATATACCAACTCAATGCGGCTCAGTTTTTTACACGATGAACTGATCATTAAGGAGTCCATCCGCATCAGTTTCGAGCTTGATCAGGTCGTTGCCGGGAGTTTCAAGGTAATTCGTCAACCGATTGCGAAAGTTGGTGAGGGTGTTAATGGATACCGGTTGTCGTGAAAATCTTAGGTCCAGCCTTTTTCTAAAAGCTCCCGTTGGTATTTGGGCAGTTGGTCGAGGGAACTAATTTATTCAGGCTTTTTGTGGGCGAATCATAATTATGATATTGTATAATTTAAATTGATCGGTTATAGTAAGAATTGTTTTCGCTCAAAATAATTAATATCTTTGTCATATCCTTAAATAACTAGATGCTTGGAGAATTGATTTTGAAAAAATACCATATTACCACTTTCGGTTGTCAAATGAATGTCCATGATTCCGAAGTATTAGCCGGGATCCTGGAAAAAAACGGGTACTCGCCGGCCGCATCAGTTCAGGAAGGGGATTTAATCCTCCTAAATACCTGTTGCGTTAGGGAAAATGCCGAGAATCGACTCTATGGAAATATCGGCAACTTGAAAGCCCTCAAAGAACAATATCCCGATTGTATCATCGGCGTTTGTGGCTGTATGGTCCAACAACCTACGGTAGTGGAGAAGATCCGCAAAACTTATCCCCAGGTAGATCTGGTTTTTGGTACCCATAATCTTCATGAACTTCCTAAATTGCTGGAAAAAATTGAAGCTGAGCGATCCCAGTTATATGAAGTATGGGACTCCGAGGGAGAGATCCATGAGGGGCTTCCCGTAAAGCGTAACGATCCCTTTAAAGCCTGGATTACCATTATGTATGGTTGTAATAATTTTTGCTCTTATTGTATTGTCCCCTATGTCCGGGGTAGGGAGAGGAGTAGGCAGCCCGAGGCTATTTTGGCCGAAGTAAAGGATTTGATCGCTACTGGCGTTAAAGAAATAACTTTACTGGGACAGAATGTAAACTCTTACGGCTTGGATTTTAAAGGTGTAGATTTCAACTTTGCCAAACTGCTTCAGGAAATTAGCGCTCTTGATATAGAACGAATCCGTTTTCAAACTTCCCATCCGAAAGATCTGTCGGATGAGTTGATTCAAGTCATGGCCGACCATCCTAATATTTGTCGCCATCTTCATCTACCGCTCCAATCCGGCAGCAGCCGGATCTTAAAATTAATGAACCGGCATTATACTAAGGAAAGCTATTTGGCGTTAGCGGAAAAGATTAAGAATAAAATCCCCGGTATTGCCTTGACTACCGATATTATTGTCGGTTTTCCCGGTGAAACTGAAGCGGATTTTCAAGATACTCTGGATTTAGTCGAAAAGATTAGATATGATGGAGCTTTTACCTTTATTTATTCACCAAGGACCGGCACTCCGGCTGCAAAGATAGCGGACCCGATTCCCGAGAATGATAAAAAACAAAGACTCACTCGGCTAATCCAGGTTCAAAATGAAATTTCTCTTGAAAAAAACCGGGCTTTCATTGGTACATTGAGCGAGATTTTAGTGGATGGGGTCAGCGAAAAGAACCCTCAGATTTGGTCAGGCCGGAATACTCAAAACAAATTGATACACTTTAAACCGGCCTCCAAAATCAAACCGGGAGACTTAGCGGTGGTACAGATTAATAGCGCCCAAACATTTACTCTGGAAGGGGAATTGCTGGTCTAGAAATCAGACAGCCGTGGTATTTAGGCCACGGATAGAGGTGAGATTCAAATCAAATTATCAATTAAGCTTTGAAAATCTTTCGGCCAATGTGTTTCAAGAGTCGGGATCTGATAAGTGGAATCATGAAAAACCAATTTACCGGCGTGAAGCGCCGGTCTTTTAATTAAAGGGGTCTTCTTGCCGTATTGGTTGTCACCGTAAAGCGGATGTCCGATGGCGCTTAGATGGATTCTGATCTGGTGGGTCCTGCCGGTTTGGAGGCTGATCTCCAGCAAAGAAGCTTCTTTAAACCTTTCAAGGGTTTGATATTCGGTGACAGCTTTTTTCCCATTCGTAGATACCTCACGGGTTCCCTTTCGTTCGCTAATTGAGAGATCAATAATACCCCGTTCGTCTTTTACCAACCCGGAGACTACTGCATAATAAATCCTTCCGATTTTACCTTCCATAATCTCCTTGCTTAATACATTTTGAGTTTGGGCGTTTTTAGCGAAGATTATTAGTCCAGAAGTTCCATAATCCAAACGGTTGACTGGTCGGACCTTGGACTTTAAACCAATTTTATTAAAGTAATAGGCTACACCGTTGGCTAGAGTTCCGGATTTAATGGAGCCGCTGGGGTGGACTGCTAGTGAAGCCGGTTTGTCAATGACTAACAGGTTTTGATCTTCAAAAACTATTTTGAACGGTATTGCCTCGGCTTCGAGGGAGTCTTGGTTTTCCGGAAGAGTGTAAACGGTAACCCGGTCTCCTGCCTTTAAAAGTGTTTGAGAATGGGCTTTTTTCCCATTTCGAAAAACCAACCCTTTAAAGAAATACTTGCGTAAACTTCTACCCGAAAGAGGGGAATGATCTTTTAGAAAGTTGGCAATAGGTGACGGTTTTTCTAATTTATAATTAGCCTCAAAACAAATGTGCCTCATAATTACTCCTTTTTGGCTTTGAAGTTTTAAAATTGTCTGTTTAATATTTTAATCGGCTTTGAAAACTATGTCAAAAATATTTTTAATTGTGAAATTTTGATCGATTAGTCACTGAATAAAAGATAACAATAACGCATTCCAATTTTAGACAATTTACCGATCCATGTACTTCCATGTACTTTCAATTGTATCGAACATATTAAAGTTTAATAGAATACGGTTTACAAAAAAAGGGGCGCTTGCTATAATTAATATCAACTTCGGGGATGATTAGCCGATATCTTTCTTGGAAAAATGTAGGATGGTAGGGAGGAAGAAACATGATAATCGTAATGAACACAAGGGCTTCCGAAGCCCAAATTGATCGGGTCCAAAAAAAGCTTGAAGAATGGGGATTTGGAACCCATTATTCCCAGGGGGTAGAACGGACAATCATCGGGGTCATCGGACCTAAAAAGCCCGGTATTATGGAATTCATTGAAGCAATGGAAGGAGTCGATAAGGTAGTTCCTATTCTCCAACCGTTTAAATTGGCCAGCCGGGAATTTCAGAGTAAAACTAGTCAGGTTAATGTTGGTAATCTAGTATTTGGCGGAACCAAGGTGGTTATAATCGCCGGGCCTTGCGCAGTTGAAAACGAAGCGCAGATGATGGAGACCGCCATGATGGTTAAAAAAGCCGGAGCTTCAATGCTTCGAGGCGGCGCGTTTAAACCGCGGACTTCCCCTTACGCATTTCAAGGATTAGAAGAAGAAGGTTTAAAAATACTGGATAATGTCCGTAAAGAAGTGGGGATTCCTTTTGTTACCGAAGTCGTAAACCCTAGGGATGTTGATTTGGTAGCCAGATATGCGGATATGTTCCAGATTGGCGCCCGAAACATGCAAAACTTTACTTTGCTTAAAGAAGTCGGTAAAACTAAAAAGCCGGTTATTTTAAAACGGGGCCTTTCGGCCACTATTGAAGAATGGCTAATGGCCGCCGAGTATATTCTAAGTGAAGGAAATTTCCAAGTTGTCCTTTGTGAACGAGGCATTCGGACTTATGAAACTTCTACCAGAAATACTTTGGACTTAAGCGCGATCCCGTCGATCCATCGTTTGAGCCATCTCCCGGTTTTGGCTGATCCCAGCCACGGGACGGGAAAGCGTCATTTAGTGGCCCCTTTGTCGAAAGCTGCCGTAGCAGCAGGCGCAGATGGATTGTTAATTGAAGTTCATCCCGACCCGGAATCGGCCCTTTCCGATGGTCCCCAATCTTTGAATTTTGATGCTTTTGAAGCGTTGCTGACTGAAATGATGCCGATCGCTACAGCGGTAGGACGGGAAATCTAATGACTGCCGTTGATAGTATAGCCATTATTGGTTTAGGCCTTATGGGGGGGTCTCTTGGTTTAGCATTAGTCAGGGCCGGTTACCAAGTAACCGGTTGGGATCAAAATCCGGAAATTATTAAAGAAGCTTACCAAGCCGGAGCAATTAACCGAATGCCGAAAGACTTAATGGATGCAGTTGGTAAAGCCTCAGTGGTATTTATCGCTACACCTGTCGAGTCAATCGCGGCAATGATTAAAGATTGTCTTCCCTTGGTAAGGCCGGGAACCATATTTACCGATCTTGGCAGTATCAAAACAAAAGTGCTGGAAGCGGTGTTTCAATTTTTACCTGAATCCCAATACTTCGTAGCCGGTCATCCAATGACCGGCTCGGAGCAACATGGTCTAGGCGCCGCCGACCCTTTTCTGTTTCAAAACGCCGCTTATCTGATTATTGAAGATCCCCGTACTCCTTCACAAGCGGCGGATTTAATAATTGAACTGGTTGAAAGCGTCGGGGCGCAAATAATAAAATTAACCGCTGCCGAGCATGATCGGATCGTAAGTATGGTTTCACATTTACCACATTTAATTGCGGCTACTCTGGCTAAAACCGCCGGAACAGTCGAAAGAAAACATCCCGGTACGCTAGGTTTAGCGGCTGGAGGTTTTAGGGACACTACTAGGGTTGCCTTAGGTTCTCCGGAAGTTTGGCGTGGAATAATTCGCGGCAACCTTGATCAGGTAATAAAAGCTATTGATACTTTTCAAGCGGAACTAATTAATTTAAAAGAGATCCTAACAACTGGTGAGGTATCCGTTTTAGATCAATTTTTAACTGAGGCCCAGGAAGTTAGACGGCAGATACCAGCCAAAAACAAAGGCTTTTTGAGTTTGTTACATGAAATGGTGGTGACCATTGAGGACCGTCCCGGTACAATTGTTAATGTTCTGCGTTATCTAGCGGATGTAGGGTTAAACATTAAGGATATCGAGATTCTAAGGGTAAGGGAAGGTACAGGAGGTACGCTAAGATTAGCTTTAGAGAGTGACAAGGCTGTTAACGATGGAGTTAAAGTTTTGGAGTCACATGGGTTTAAAGTCAAAAAAAGATAAACTGATAGGGAAAGATAGGGCATGGGTTTTGATCTACATACTCACTCAACATTTTCCGATGGTAGTTTAACCCCCGGTCAATTGGTCAGGAAAGCAACTGGAAGCGGTTTGGATGGTATTGCCCTTACTGACCACGATACTGTCGCTGGAATTGAGGAGGCTTTATCCGAGGCGCTTATACACCAATTCACCTTTTTACCGGGAATAGAATTGACCACCGATTTTGGAAATGTTGAAGCGCATATTTTGGGATATAATTTTGATTTTCGAAATCAGGATCTCCTTCAAAAATTGAAAACCGTTTTAGAGTCTAGGAATGAAAGGGCCCGATTAATAATAAAAAAATTAAATAGAGCCAGAATTCCATTATCATGGGAAAAGGTAAAAGCCGAAACTACCAGCGGATTTGTGGGTAGGGCTCATATTTATCGAGCCCTTCGATCAGCGGGCCTAGTTACCCATGGAAGGGAAGCTTTTAACTATTATCTTGGTAAGAATGGAATCGCCTATGTACCTCACCAGGAGATTGAGACTTTTGAGGCGATTGCCTTGCTCAGAGAGGCAGGGGGTATTTCGGTACTGGCCCATCCGGGGAGAATGGCTAATGATGGGTTGGTCGCCCGTTTAGTAGCTAAGGGTCTCCAAGGAATTGAAGCATATTATCCAACTCATACCAAGGAACAGACCGAAAGGTATTTAAAAATGGCTGCTAAATATGATTTGATTATTACCGGTGGTTCTGATTTTCATGGGGCTTTTAGTCAGACAAAGCTAGGCGATGCGCAGGTAAAAATAATATCTAATTGGGCTTATCCAAAAATTTCATTGAAAAAATTTTAAATAACTATTTACAGATGCGATTATTTTAGGTATAATAGCAAATGCGTCATCAAACGCACGGGCGATTAGCTCAGCTGGTGAGAGCACCTGCCTTACAAGCAGGGGGTCGTAGGTTCGAATCCTACATCGCCCACCATTTAAAGTTGACAGTGAAAAGTAACTAGTCATGATCACTGATAACTGAAAAACGCGGAGCCGTGGTGTAGTCGGTTAACATGCCAGCCTGTCACGCTGGAGACCGTGGGTTCGAGTCCCATCGGCTCCGCCAACTATTCAACACCAATGACCAATTTGAACTTTGAAAATTAAATTTGAACTTGATTTTTTAAAAGATATACTTTATAATTGGTTATTGATAATTGGAAATTATACAAATTTGCCACGATAGCTCAGTTGGTAGAGCAGAGGACTGAAAATCCTCGTGTCGCTGGTTCGATTCCGGCTCGTGGCACCATTTAGGCAAACGTTAATTAGGAAAGACCCATAAAATGCGGAAGTAGCTCAGTGGTAGAGCATCGCCTTGCCAAGGCGAGGGTCGCGAGTTCGAATCTCGTTTTCCGCTCCAATAAAAAATATTTCATTTTATATAGATGACCCTCTTTGAGGGTCAAAGTTTACTAAAAGAAAATATAATATTTTAGACCGCAAGGTAGTTTTGGCGGCATAGCCAAGCGGTAAGGCAGAGGTC
>JAAYEK010000142.1 GCA_012728785.1 Bacillota bacterium
AAAATCCAGCCTGAAACATTAAGGGTGGATGGCGGAGCTACGGCCAACAATTTTCTACTTCAGTTTCAAGCGGATATCTGCGATTTGATTATTCAACGGAATGAATGTTTAGAATTGACCGGGATTGGGGCCGGATTCATCGCCGGGTTGGGAGTTGGGTTTTGGGATGGCCCCCAGAAGTTGGAAGGGTTGGTCAAGATCGGGCGGTCCTTTGGGCCGGGGATCTCCGAAGCGGAACGGAAAAAGCTTTGGCGGGGATGGCGCAGCGGCGTTGGTAGGCGTCGGTGACCAGGTTCCACGCCACAACCAAAAAAGCTGCCCCCGTTTCTTTTGGGACAGCTTCTTTGTTTAACAAATTTTCTTTAGTATTTCAAGAATTTTTTTACTTACCTCATCATTTCGCCTTACTCTTGGAAATAACATCAAAGGCGACGGCCATTAGCAGAACAAACCCTTTAATCGTCATCTGCCAGTCGCTTCCAACACCCATAATCGACATCCCATTATTAAGAACGCCCATAACCAAGGCGCCGATGATCGTACCGATAACCGTACCGATGCCGCCGGTGGCTGATGCTCCTCCGATAAAACAGGAGGCGATGGCATCCATTTCAAAGTTAGATCCTAAGGTCGGAAACGCCGAATTGGTCCGGGATGCAAAAGCGATTCCCGCCACCGCAGCCAAAACCGTCATATTCATATATACAAAGAAAAATACTTTCTTGGTGTCGATCCCTGAAAGCCTGGCCGCTTTCTCATTGCCGCCTAACGCGTAAATGTATCGCCCCGGAACTGTTTTAGTCGTGAAAAAATGATATCCGAAGATGAGAACTCCGAGAATTATTAAGATGATCGGAATTCCCTTATAAGCAGCTAACCAGTAAGCAAACAGATTAATAGCAATAACAATCAGCAAAAGCTGAATTACAAACACTGAAACTGGGGTTATTTCCGCTTCATTTTTCACTTTGTCCCTACGCTTCTTGATCTGCATTATTACTAAAATCGCCGAAAAAACTACACTTATCACTAGCGGTGTTACATTTAAACCCGAACCTAAACCGGTGAAAAAGTCCGGAAGAAAGCCGGAACTGATTTTTTGAAAAGACTCGGGAAACGGCGAGAGAGTCAGCCCCTTAAGCATGGTAGTTGTTAGTCCCCTAAACAAAAGCATGCCCGCCAAGGTTCCTATAAATGGGGGTATTTTAACATAAGCAATCCAAAAACCTTGCCAAATACCGATAATTACACCGATCATCAAACTGATAATCAATGCTAGGCCTATATCCATTTTAAGATTAATCGCTAGATGACCCATTATAGCCGCGATAAAGGCGCATACGGAACCGACGGAAAGATCAATATGACCACCTGTAAGAATACAAAGAGTCATCCCAATCGCCAGTATCAGTACATAACTGTTTTGCAGGACTAAATTCGTTACATTCATTGGCATAAGCAAAATTCCATTAGTTGCTATCTGAAAAAATGCCATGATCACAATTAGCGCAATAAGCATCGCATACTGACGAATATTGCTTCTTAACACATATCGTACCGCCTCAAATTTAGCTGACCCTACTTTTGGTGTTTCCACTTTAGCTGTTTCCATCAGCAACACCCCCTATTACTCTGCATAATACATTTCATGATACTCTCCTGTGATGCGGCTTCTTTTTCAAGCTCGCCCACAATCCTACCATCGTTCATCACATAGACCCGATCACAAATTCCCAGTATCTCAGGGAGCTCAGAGGAGATAAAGATGATCGATTTACCTTCATCAGCTAGTTGATTAATGATGGAATAAATTTCATATTTAGCGCCTACGTCTATCCCTCGGGTAGGCTCGTCCATGATCAAAATATCGGGTTCGGCAAAGATCCATTTCGCCAGTACTACCTTTTGTTGATTGCCTCCCGATAGGTTTTGAATCTTATGAAAAATACTTGAGGATTTAATATTAAGCTTTTTACGAAAAGTAACGGCGGCCTCATTTTCTTTATCGTCATTGATGACTGATCTTTTGCTGATTTTTTTCAAACTAGATAAAGATACATTATGCTTAATATCTTCAATAAGAATAAGTCCCGCGTTCTTACGATCTTCGGTAACATAGGCGAAACCATGATCAATAGCCTGCTGAATAGTATTAATACTGAGCTCTTGATTATCTTTAAATATTTGACCGCTGATATTTTTACCATAAGCCTTACCAAATACGCTCATGGCAAATTCCGTCCGACCCGATCCCATCAGACCTGATATTCCGACAATTTCTCCTTTATGAACCTTAATGTTTACATCCTTAATTACTTTTTTACCATCGATTAGCGGATCATAAACATTCCAATTTTTAATTTCAAAGTATACTTTTCCGATCTTCGGTTTGCGTTTCGGGAACCGATCCGTCAGCTCACGACCGACCATACCTTTAATAATCCGGTCTTCACTGATATCATGATTTTCAACCTTAATCGTTTCGATGGTCGCCCCATCACGAAGAATTGTGATTGTATCAGCGACTTGAATAACCTCATTTAACTTGTGCGAGATTAAGATCGAAGTAATACCGGATTTTTTTAACTCTAATAACAACTTTAATAGATTATTGGATTCTTCTTCATTAAGCGCAGCCGTAGGTTCATCGAGGATCAACAGTTTAGCATTCTTGGCTAATGCTTTGGCGATCTCAACCAACTGTTGTTTACCAACACCGATGTCTTTAACTAAAACATTCGAATTCTCTTTAAGTCCTACTTTTTTAAGTAATTCCTTCGCGCTCTCATGGGTTTTATCCCAATTAATCACTCCTGATTTTGCCCTTTCATTTCCGATAAACATATTTTCTCCAATTGAAAGGTAAGGAATTAGCGCAAGTTCTTGATGGATAATGGCAATCCCAATTTTTTCACTGTCTCTGATATTCTTAAAGAGGCAACTGTTGCCCTGAAAGATAATTTCTCCGTCATATTCGCCATAGGGATAAATACCACTTAATACATTCATGAGTGTCGACTTACCCGCGCCATTTTCTCCTACTAGAGCGTGAATTTCACCGTCCATCACTTTAAAATTAACATTATTGAGCGCTTTTACACCACCAAAACTCTTGGTGATATTTTTCATTTCCAGAATAACTTGCATATTATCCCGCCCTCTAATCATGTTACTATATACCGTAAAATACAACATAATATAGATAGTGCTTTTGAGGGAGTTTGTTATTAGCATTCTCCACCCAAAAGCACTTTTATCCTTTATTGATTAACAAAAATTATAATCAAAAGTCAAATTTTGTTAACCAATATACTATTGAAGATCAGACTCTTTGTAATAACCGCTGTCGACTAAGAGTTCCTTATAGTTGTTAACATCAGCATAGACAGGATCGCAAAGGAATGAAGGGACGATTTTAACGCCGTTATCATAGGTTTTAGTATCATTTACCGGCGCTTCTTTACCTTCAACAATTGCTCCTACCATCTCTACGACTTGGGAAGCAAGAGTCCGGGTGTCTTTGAAAATTGACATGGATTGTTGTCCGTTAATCATCGCGATTACGTTTGGTTTGTCGCAATCTTGACCGGTAATGATCGGATAAGGTTTAGCGGCAGTGCCGAAACCAGCGTTCTTAAGGGAGGTAACGATACCAATAGCCAAACTGTCGTTAGGCGATAATACCGCATCAAGTTTTTTGCCGCTTGCATAGTTAGCGGTAATCAGATTATCCATTCTAGCTTGCGCAGTTGAAGAACTCCACCCATGAATAGCGATTGTGGTAAACTCAGTTTGTTTGCTCGGAATGATGATCTTACCTTTATCGATATACGGTTGAAGAATGCTCATAGCACCGCCGTTAAAGAACAGGGCGTTGTTATCATCCGGAGAACCAGCAAACAACTCCATGTTAAACGGTCCTTTACCTTCTTTAAGACCAAGATTTTCTTCGATATATTCGCCTTGAATAACGCCAACTTTAAAATTATCAAAGGTCGCATAATAGTCAACGTTTTCGGAATTCATAATTAACCGGTCATAAGCAATAACTTTGATATCATTTTCAGCAGCCTTAGCCAAAACATCGGTTAAAGCCGAGCCGTCGATAGACGCGATAACAAGAACTTTACAACCTTTGGTGATCATGTTTTCCAACTGTTGAATTTGGGTATTTACATCATTATTAGCATATTGAAGATCAACCTGATAACCTTTTTTCTCAAGTTGGGCCTTCATGTTAGCGCCGTCTTGGTTCCAACGTTGTAAGGATTGGGTAGGCATTGCGACACCAATCAGATTATCGCCGGAGGATTTTTTACATCCGACAAAGCTAAGGGCTAAAACGATAACGAGTAGTAGAGCAACAAGCTTTTTCATTTAATTTGGCTCCTTTCATTTTAAGAACATTTAATTAACGAACAAGAAATTCTCTTTCTCTTAATAGATTACTTTAGGCAACCACCTCATTTCATAAAAGGATTTAGCCTTTAAGTTAGGTAGATAAATAAAATGATTCTTTCGTAACACAGATTAATATTCTGTTACAATCGAATCAACCCTTAATGAATTTCCCCCGTCATATATTACAAAACTGTAAAACTCACCACTAATTATAACATAGTTTGGTATCAAATCAAATAATTTTGTTAATTTCTATCAAGAACATCTCATATAACATAATTGGGTTGCTAGTACAAAGACTAAAAATAGTCTACATTTATTATTTATTTTGCTAAATGTTAGCAACATAATATCGAAATTTTGATCATAATTTTTTCTAAAGCAAGCTAGCTCAAATTTCATTGAATCTTAGGAATGGTCAACCTATATAAGATATATAACTTTTGGGCAATTTATGACTGATAACATTTCCAAAAGTCCTATCTCCTAGTTCATTTTCAGACATAAAGCCATGGCTATCAGCGGCTCATTGCTCTTGGTAGGTTGTAATAAAAATTTCCACCAATTTCGGATCAAATTGTTTACCGGCGTTTCGGAGCAACTCCTTGATGGACTCGCCTGGAGTTGTTGCTTTCCGATAAGGACGATCATTGGTCATCGCATCATAAGCGTCAATAATCGATAGGATTCTCGAAAGAAGCGGGATCTCCTCGCTCTTTAAACCTTTGGGATAACCGTTCCCATCCCAGCGTTCATGATGGGTTAAGATCAATTCGGAGATCAAGGTCAACTCCGGGCAAGCTAAAGCGATTCGATAACCAATTTCGGAATGGCTTTTCATAATAACCCATTCTTCAGAAGTTAAAGAACCGGGCTTTTTCAAAATATGATCCGGGACCGCTATTTTGCCGATATCATGTAAAGCCGCAAGCAACACCAACTCATCCATTTCACTTCCTGATAAGCCAATCGTCTTTCCAATCTTTAACGCAAGGTTTTGAAGTCGGAATTCGTGTTCTTCCGTTTCATGGGTCTTTTCCTGTAAGGTTTTTTGGAGTGAAGCCAAAATTGAACTGCGAGAACTTTTGATTTCCAAAAGTTTATTACGGTTCATTCGGTCTTCGGCTTCTTTTATTATTTCTTGTATTTTTTCTTCACCCTTGTTTTTAGTGGCTATCCCCAATGCCAAACTAATTGGGATGAAATTATGGTCATTATTAAGAGCGGATTCTTTAATTCGTTGGCAGATTTTTTCAGCATTTTCATGATCGCAACGTGGTAATAATACGGCAAATTCATCCCCACCCCAACGACAAACAACATCTTCGTCTCGACAAGACTTCTCAATAATCTTGGCGGTTGAAACCAGTAACTTATCTCCTTCTTGATGTCCAAAGGCATCATTGGCAAATTTCAGCCCATTAATGTCACTCAAAATAATACTGATGGGATATTGTTTTTCAATATCAAGCCTAGTCAATTCTTCTTCAAAAAAAGTCCGATTAAAAAGTCCGGTCAAGTCATCATAAAAACTCAAATATCTAATCCGGTCTTCCGCTTGTTTTTGTTCGGTTATATCCCTAGTTGACCCGACTATCTGGACTACCTTGCCATTTTTAATTACCGGTGAAAGTACGGTGTGTCCGATTCGCGCTTGTCCAAAGATTTCATAAATTTCCTCATAATTAATTGGAGTTTTAATTTTGATACAGTATTTAAATTTGGCTTCCAAACTCTTCCCAAATTCACCGCTGAACAATTCTAAAACATTCTTCCC
>JAAYEK010000143.1 GCA_012728785.1 Bacillota bacterium
GCGGAATCTTTTAATTGGATAACTCCTCCACCTGCCACGCCGGCGGAATGGATTATGCCGTCGATCTTGCCATACTGTTGAATAATTTGTTCGAAAAGCGCTTTCATGTCCTCAAAACTATTGACATCTGCCTGGGCCACGGTTATTTCCGCCCCGTTTTGTTCAAAGCCTTTGATTATTTCAATTTTCTTTCGAATCTCATCCTGTTCATCATGGGTCGCTATCCAATTATCCCATTCATTCTTTTGGGGAAAGGCGGATCTTCGCGTTAAGATCAACTTGACATTTTTAATACCGGAAAGGTGTTCGGCAATTGTTAATCCAATACCGCCTATCCCACCGGTAATCAAATAGATACCACCATCTTTCAGTTTGGCCGGTTTCTCCGGCTTTTCTTTTATTTCATCCAATTCTAATTTATCGAAAACTTGAACATAACGCTCATGCCTGCGATAAGCAACCAAAGGCTCAACTTGATGGTGGCGCAATTCGGCTAAAATATCATCCACAAACGAACTCCAATCGATTGGAGCGGAGGACAAGGGTATGTCAATATCAATATTTCGACAGGATATCTGCTGGAACTCCTGGGATATAACTCTGCATGGACCTGTAATGACAGCCTTTTCAGGATATAATATATTATTATCAAATACGGGATGCAGGTTATTGGTGATCACAAAGAGTTTAATTTTATTAGTATCCTTTTTAGTCAAAGCTTGGGTTAAAAATAGTAGACTGTTAAAACCGAGTTCGATACATTCTTCCACAAAGTCCAATCTTGAGGTTATATTCTGAGGCGGTTGGGTTAACCATAAATGGGCGATATTTTCCGGTTGCCGCCCAGAATCAAATAAGTTCCGGATTAAGGAATCATAATCTTCTTTTACGGAAGGGTTAATCGTAAATAAATCATCGCTCAACTGCTCGAATTTCTGTCCCTGCTTGACGATGATAACTTGATTATCTTTTGGTAGCAGCCGTTCTTTGATTTGCCCACCAATACCCAAAGCATCGGTGAAGATTAACCATACTTTGTGGGATTCCAGATCTTCCCCATCAATTCGGATGTTAAAAGACCGCTTCCACACAGGCGCATATACCCATTCTGCAATATTATCATTCTTTTTGATCTGCTTATTAGAGGAAAAAGCAGTCGTTTGGTTATCGTCACCCTCAAACCAAAAATGTCGTTTGTTAAAAGCATATGTCGGCAACGGAATTCTTCGCTTTTTATCTTTACGGTAATATTTACGCCAGTTAATATTCTTGCCGTTTTGCCATATTTGGGTTAGCGCCGACATAAAAACTTTGTCATCCTCCCCATTCTGGGCCGGATGTGGTAAAGTAGTCAAAACCACATGTCCGGATTGGCCTTCTATATTACTCTTGGCCAAACTGGTTAAGACTCGACCGGGCCCTATCTCTACCAGTATTTTATCCGAACCGTCGAGAAGGCCCTGAATCCCCTGACTAAATTGTACAGTCCGCCGCATATGTTGGGCCCAATAATTAGGATCTGTCGCTTCATGGGCCTCAATCCATTTGCCGGTCACATTAGAAATGTAAGGGATCTTCGGGGGATTAAGCTTTATTTTTTGCAACGCTTGCGTAAATTCCCCAAGTATCGGCTCTACCATCGGCGAATGGAAAGCATGGGAAGTCATCAGCCTTTGGTAATGAATCTGTTTTGAATTAAAAATATTTTCCAAGGCCGTAATCTCTTCAAAAGGGCCGGCAACCACATTCAAACCAGGGGCATTATTCACCGCCAAGGCCAGTTTATCCCCTAATAAAGGCAGTAAATCCTCCTGGGTTGCTGAAATGCTGAGCATTGCCCCTTTAGGCAACTTTTGCATGAGTTTACTACGAGTAACCAGAATGGATAAAGCATCGGTTATATCAAATACACCAGCAACGCAAGCAGCAACATATTCTCCCAGACTATGACCAATCATATATTGAGGCGTTATTCCAAAACTTTCAAATAGCTTTACCAACGCATACTCGATAATAAATATGGCGAGCTGGGCGATTTGTGTTTCATTGATCTGAGCCGATGCATTGGCAATATCCGATTCTTCGGGAAAGATTATTTTATGTAAATCCAGATCAATCTTTGAAGTTAAAAATTCACAACAAAAATCGACTTGTTCTTTAAATACTCTCTCACGTCGGTATAATTCCTTCGCCATATTCACATGTTGGGAACCTTGTCCGGTAAACATGAAAATTAATTCTTTCCGGTTTTTTTCGTTATTGAAGGTAAATGAGTTGGTTTCTAGCTGATCAACTAGCCCATCAATCATTTCCTGAATGTTACTCCCCATAACCAGGCGACGATAATTAAAATGCTTACGACCCGCCTGTAAAGTATAGGCCATATCGGTCAAGTTTACCTGGGGATTCTCTTTCAGATACTGGATTAAATTCTCCGTATTCTTGTTAAGAGAAATTTCCGATTTAGCGGAGAGAGGAATTAGGTGAATCGATTGGTTTTCTTTTGTCTCCTCCACTAAAGGAGCTTCTTCAAGAATAAAATGGGCGTTAGTTCCTCCAAATCCAAAAGAACTGACTGCCGCCCTACGGGGGTATTTTGTTGTTTTCCAGTCAGTGAGAGTAGTATTAACATAAAAGGGCGAGTTTGCAAAATCTATCTCCGGATTCGGTTTTTTAAAATTAATCGAAGCCGGAATCTTTTTATTCTTTAAGCATAACACTACTTTAATGAGTCCCGCGATCCCCGAAGCAGCATCCAGATGGCCAATATTTCCCTTCACTGAGCCAATCGGGCAATATTGTTTTTGATCGATTTCGGTGCGATAAGCTTCGTTTAACGCTGCCATTTCAATGGAATCACCTACAATGGTTCCTGTTCCGTGGGTTTCAACATATGAGATAGAATCCAGTTCCACTCCCGAACTAGCCAGCGCTTCCAGAATAACCATGGATTGCCCTTCAATGCCGGGAGCAATAAAAGAAGCTTTCGAGGCGCCGTCATTATTAACGGCAGATCCTTTGATCACGGCATGAATCGTATCTTTATCCGCAAGAGCATCCTCCAGCCGTTTTAAAACAATAACTCCTATGCCATTACCAAAGAGGGTTCCTTTGGCGTCAGCGTCAAAGGGTCTACAATGCCCGTCGGGCGAGAAAATACTACCCGGCTGATAGGTATAACCGGCTTTCTGTGGCACATTAATTACGCAGCCCCCGGCTATGGCTATTTTACACTCATCCAACAGCAAACTTTGACATGCAAGATGGACAGCGGTTAGCGAAGTGGAGCAGGCGGTCTGAATGTTATAAGTGGGTCCAAACAAATTTAACTTATAGGCGATACGGGTGCTTGTGGAATAGATACCATTACCTGTTGATACATTAGAGTTTTCAATAATCGAACTGGCTGTCATAGGAATGTATTTCAAAATATGAAACAGATATGTATTCATCTTAGTCCCGGTAAAAACTCCAACGGATTTTTCTCCATCAATATAACCCGCTCCCTCCAGAGCTTCCCAGGCGCATTCCAGCAACAAACGCTGCTGAGGGTCGATCATGATAGCTTCCGCAGGTGTACAGTCGAAAAAATCCGAGTCAAAAAGGGCTATATCATCAATAATGGAGGCTGCCTTGACATAATTTGGCTTTTGAAGTTCCTCCGGTTCGACCCCATTCTCCAGTAACTCATCATCACTAAAAAAAGTGATGCTTTCTTTTTCGGCGCACAAGTTTTCCCAAAATTCTTCCGGACTCTTCGCGCCTGGTAAACGACAGGCCATACCTATTATAGCAATATCCAGACCTTGCCCTTCGTTATTCTTATCGGGTTCACTCATCGTTTCCTTCTCCTTCCGAAAACTTTAGCTGATGTTTTTTATTAAGTAGCTGATTCCGGCGGCTCAATGCTTCCTTTCTTTTACTTAAAATTTCCGATCTCATCTGTTTGGCGGAAGCATCCTCCTCCCCAAGCAACTGGGAAAGATCACGAATCGTTGCTTTTTGATAGAGTATCGCAGCCGGTATTTTTCGACCAAAAGCCGAGCTTATCTCATTCATAACATTAATTGAGATCAACGAATCGCCTCCGAGATCAAAAAAGCTATCATCGATACCGATTTTGTCGATACCAAGGCAATTCTCCCAGATAGCGGCTAACTTTTTTTCTGTCTCACTCCCAGGGGCAATAAAAAGTGTTTTAAGTTCAGGCCTTGGATGCTTAACATTTGCAGATTTTTTTTCGGTTTCATTGATATTCAAATGGACATTACCAAGTTGTAATATTCTCATCTGTAAATTTGTTGTTGATACAATGAGCCGACTACCGGTAAAAGCTGTAATAATTTTTTGAAAAGCCCGAATACCCTCCTCCGGTTCAATCGCATCTTTATAAATTCCTTCCTGAAGGCGCCGGTTCTTGCCAGTTAACTGCCAAATATCCCAACTGACAGAAAGCCAATAAGCGCCTTCCCGAGCTGCAAAACTATCCAGAAAAGAACATTGCGCCGCATTAATGATCTGTCCCAAACCGCCTAATAACGGCGCCAATGATGAAATGAGCATTAAAAAGTCAAGTTGATACGGGGCTAGCGCCTTTTTTAAATGATAGACACTATTAATTTTAAGGTTGAAGTAATCGGCTGGTTTCCCATAATCAATTTCCTGTATTGGATAAAAGCCGGTATGGTTAAAATCATCTGCGCCATGAATAACGCCATGTAGTGCTCCATAGCTTTCAATAACCTGTTTTATTAATTGCTCTACTGGTTCATATTCACTTAAATCCATACAATCCCATTGTAACCTGCCGGTTTCTTCTAAATCGATGATTTTTTGAATTTTATTACCAACAATCTCTTCTTTATTTGACCATAAAGACCAAGAACCACGTTGGGGAAATGATTTGTTTTCAATTAGTATAACCTTCGCCTGGCATGTCTTTACCAAATATTCGGCTATCAATAAACCGATACCGTTTGAATCATCAGTCACAAGATAGACGCCTTCCCGGCGAAGAGGTTTATGGAGTTCCTTTAACTGTATCTGCTCATAGTTTGGTAACCAACGACGTTTGCCACGAAAAGCGATGATTTTATCAGAACCGGCGGTTTGGATCTCTTTGAAAATCCGGCTGACATTTTCTACGACACCCGAAGAAGATATATTTGTTTGTTTCAAATCTAGGCAATAGCAATCAATATACGGATACTCTATAGGAATAACACGCACAGGCGATAAAAGCGTCGCTTTCTCCGGACAGATGATGTCGTTATTTTCCACTTCCAAAAGATGGTCGGTTATAATCCACATTTGATAGCTGAAATCCGGTAAAGAAGGCTTTTCCAAAGCGACAGCCGTATAAATTACACTCCAAAATCCTTTTTCCTGGAATGCGTCAAAAGTAGTTGTATCGGTTAGGCTATCCTTACCAAAGTCCGGATCATTATTCAAGCTCCATAGGTGGAGAATTTTACTAGGAACCACATCTTGGTCTTTCAAAGTAGTGAATAAAGCTTGATAATCTCTTTGCTGCCCGGGGTGAATGCTGTAACAATCTTTAGCCAACGTCTGAAATGAGCCTCCGGCATAAACTAGAATGACTCGTTGCTTATTTGCCTTTAAATACCTGTCTAGCTCGGAGGAAAACGGTGATTGATCACAAAATACCAGCCATTTTTCTTCTTGTTCAAAAACATAGTCCTTATTCGGTAAATTGGAACTTTTCCAACCCGGAAAATAGAACCAGTTGTCGGGATCATTTTCTTTAATAATATTCTTTTCTATGGATGGGCGCGCGTCTTCTTCCAAAGCTCCTTGCTGTATGCGTTCGATCCAATAACGCTCCCTCTTAAAAGGATAAGTCGGTAAGGGGATCCTTCGTCTGGTTTCATTTATGTACAAACCTTGCCAGTCGATTTTCACTCCTTTTAACCATAATTCTCCAAGGACATGGAAAAAAGATGATACATCGGATTCGTTCCCCTGATAATCATTATTGGTTCGGTAGATCAAAGCATTTTTCAACCCTGTCATTGCATCCGAGTTAAGGCTTGATCGACCGATTTGCAAAAATATTTTTTCCGTTTCATCGTCGGTAATCTTAAGTAAACCGCTGGTAAACTGTGACGTTGTTTTTCGAACTGCCAGCCAATAATCGGCAGACAATGCTTCACTATCGCTAATCCAATGTCCAGAAATAGCTGATATAAAAGGGATTTTCGGCGCATTTCTTTGAAGTTCCCGGATGGCATTTTGAAAATCAAAATGCGCCTGTTCAGATATGTTATTTTCCGCAGAAAGATCCTGTCCAAGATATAGCAAGAAAACTTGTTCAACTGAGAGCACCCCGGCAACGCAAGCAGTAGTGTATTCTCCTACGCCCTCGCCAATCATAGCCTCCGGAATGATACCGATGGTGATGAGAAAAGCCGCAAGTGAGTACTCAGTTATAAAATGATCAATCTTCTTTAGTATAGGAGACCCTTCGAGCTCATAGATGGATTGACGGGTAATCCGAACATTAGGCTGACCGGTTTTGCTTAACAATTCATTTAAGATGTCAAGACATTTATCGTATTTTTCTTTGAAAAGCGGTTCATGTTCATATAAACCACAAGGTATATAATCTTCCTGATTATCCTCCCCCGGGAAAACAAAAACAACCGGTCTGTTTTCCAAATCAGTAAATGAAGAAACGATTTTGGAGTTGTCGCCGGACTGTAAAATAGCGACTGCCTCTTTAAGATCACTAAATACAGCAAATAATCTGTAGTTGAAATCCTTTCTGCCTGTCTGCAGTGTAAAGGTCACATCCGCCGGATTTAGCCCGCTGTTTTGGCGAAGTGATTCCACTAGTGCTTCTCTGGTAAGAGTTAAAGCGTTTTCCGTTTTTGCGGATAAGAGCAACAAATGACAATTCCTTACACTGTCGGTCACCTTTACTTCCGGCGCTTCCTCAAGCACAAGATGGACATTGGTGCCTCCGACTCCAAAAGAACTCACCCCAGCGCGACGTAGTGGATGTTCCCATTCTTTTAATTCGGTATTAACGAAAAATGGTGTGCTTAGAAAGTCTATTTCCGGATTGGGCGCCTTAAAGTTCAAACTGGCCGGAATTTGGCGGTAATGTAAAGCCAAAACAGTTTTTATTAAACTGCTGATACCGGCTGCTCCCGCTAGATGCCCAATTTGCGTTTTCACAGAGCCGATAGCGCAATAATTCTTTTCGGTGGTCGTCTGCGCTTTAAATGCTTTCGACAAAGCTCTGATTTCCACCGGATCGCCCATTTTCGTGCCCGTTCCATGAGTCTCTACATAACTAATGGTCTCTGCGCCACAACCGGCTACGGAAAGAGCTTCGGCGATGACAGCAGCTTGACCATCCACTCCGGGCGCGGTATAACCAACCTTATCCGCCCCGTCGTTATTCATAGCCGAACCTTTGATAATGGCAAAAATGGTATCGCCTTTGGCTAAAGCATCTTCCAGACGCCTTAATACCACAACTCCAACGCCACTCCCAAAGACCGTTCCGTTGGCCTCCGCGTCGAAAGCCCGGCAATAACCATCCGGACTTACAATACTGCCGTCCGAATACTGATAACCATACTGTTGCCGTACATCAATGGAAATCCCTCCGGCAATTGCAATATCACTTTCTTGATTAAGCAGATTTTGGCAGGCCATATGAACAGCCACTAAAGAGCTGGAACAAGCTGACTGTACTGTACAACTCGGTCCGGTTAGATTCAATTTATAAGACACCCGTGTGGCCAGATAATCATTTCCATTACTCACATCGATCTGAACCGGGTCCAATTGATTTAATAGTTCCGGGTTTGATAACAGATTATAGAGTAAATAAGTATTCGTCGTAGCGCTGGCGAATACGCTGATAATTTCAGCGGTCTTTTCAGGAGAATAACCTGCGGATTCCAACGCCTCCCAGGCGCATTCCAAGAAAATCCGATGCTGAGGATCCATTAATGCCGCTTCTCGCGGTGTATATCCGAAGAACGACGCATCGAATAATTCTATATCGTCAAGCATAGAGCAGACTTTTACATAGCCTGGTTTTTGTAAGCTTCGGCGATCCACTCCCCTGGATAATAATTCTTCATCATCTAGAAAGCGTATCGCCGGAATACCGTTTTTCAGGTTTTGCCAGTACGCCTCGATGCTATTAGCACCGGGGAAACGGCCACTCATGCCGATGATAGCAATTTCACAACCCGAGTATTCTCTCTCTTTCATCTTCTAATACCTTCACTCATTTCCCACATATTATTTATTCCGTAAAATACGTTCCCGCCTTTTTTGCCCTCGGTCAAGGCTTTTCTGTATTTGTTCCGTATCATCTTCCGTTCCTTGATTACGGCTTAATATTAATGAACTGAGCATTTTAATGGTCGGGCTTTCATAAATGTCTAGTGAAGACAATTGATAATTGTACCGATTCGTTATGTCAGCAATCAATTCAACTCCAACCAGGGAATTACCGCCTAACTCAAAAAAGTTATCGTTAATACCAACGGATTCCAGTCCCAATACCCTCCCCCATACTTCGGCCAATTCTTTTTCCAGTTTAGTCTGAGGAGCAATATAACTATTCTGTAGTGCTGGCCGTGGTAAACGAGCCACATTTTCCTTTTTTAGCGGTTGTTTATTTGCATCCGTCCGCGATGAATCCTGGTTCCCCAGCGTCCATCTTCTAAGCCGCCTATCCAAACTACTCGTCGAAACAAGGTATTGATTCCGAAGCGGATAATTAGAAAATATGCGTATGAACGTGTCTTCCCCTTCTTCAGCGGTGATAGCCAAATCAAGCAAAGGTGTTCCAAAATCCTTATACATGAGGCTAGTGGAGGAGAAGGCATCCCAATTGACACTCATCCAAAAGCTAGTGGAAGATTGGTTACAGCTGTTAGCAAAAGCATCCATAAAAAGGTTTCCGGCCGCATATTCGGCCAACCCTAATCCACCAAGCATAGCCGAAAGGGAAGAGCATAACAGACAGAAATCCAAAGTTTCTTCTTTTAAAACCTCTTTCAGTACATAAAGGCCGTTCCATTTGGTTTTAAGATTACCAGCCGGATCCCGGAAGCTGATATTCCGGATTGGTTTGAAAATCTCATCATTAACTGCGCCGGCTGCGTCGATAACGCCATTTAGGCCTTTAAACCTCGTTTTGACGTATTGGAGCGCCGCTTTCATCTGCTCCGCATCAAGTAAATCCGCTTTTAAATAGATAACTTCACAATCCATTTCATCTAAAACTTGCAGCTTTTTTATTTTTGAAGATATCGGATCGTCCTCTCCATGAGCGAGTAACCAAGCATCCCATTGTTCCTTTTCCGGTAACGAAGTAGAGCCGGTAAGCGCCAGCTTCACTTTACCTTGCTTGGCCAAGGCTCTTGCCGAACAGTATCCGATGGTGCCCAATCCGCCTAAAATCAGATAGACGCCGTCTGCTTTGAGGAGGGGTTTACCTCCAGTTTTAGGCAGTCGTAAAGCTTCCACCGTCTGAATAAAGCGTTGCCCGCCCCGACAAGCGATGACTTGATTTTCAGTTGCGCCATACATCACTTCCTGCGTCAACTCCATCACCAACTGTTTTTCTTGGACGCTACCGGGCACCGGGAGAACAACATCCAGATAGCGGCAGGTAATATGCGAGTATTCCTGGGGTATAACCTTGCATGCCCCTAATAAAGTGGTTTTTTCCGGAGATATTGGCTCAATCCCGCTTACATCCAGTGTTTGGCTGGAAATAATGGTAAACAGCATATTTTTCCGGGAAAGGCCATTCAAGGCAGTACCTTGTTCGATAGCTTTAACCAAAAAAAGCAGGCTGTTAAAACCATTAGCTAAGCAGTCACTCAGATAATCAGTGTTTACGCCATCCCGTTTCGAAACATATAAACTCCTGAAGTCAATTACATTACCCGGCTCCAAACCATTCTGATTTAAATCCTCGATCAACCGTTCGTAATCCTCAAATACCAGGGGATTCATCTGGTAATGATCTGAGGTTAGCCTAGCAAAATTCGGACCGAAACTGACGATTATGACCTGTAAGTCATGGCCTTTCAATATATTGATGCATTGGTCGATTAACGAATCATTTTGCTGTTTTGTCTGTTCAGGAAGTAAAACCAGATATGGGCCTTCCCTCCGGACACTAGCAACATCGATGTTGAAGTTCTCCTTTTTCCACGCCGGCGCATAAAACCAGTTTTCGGGGGCCATTTTTAAATCTTCCGGTGGGAGTTCCGCCTCATTATCCTTGGTTTCCATTTTTACCGGTTCGACCCAATGGCTCTTATATTCAAAAGGATAGGTGGGTAGAGGTATACGGTGAGAAATATCTCCTTCAGGATGATGCAACTTTTCTATATCCGGATTACAACCGGCCAGCCACAATCGGCCGACGGTTTCGAGTAAGGCCGCATATTCCGTCCGGTAGCCATATGTCTTGGAACTGCAATTTAGTAGCTGATATTTTCCTAAATCCAAATTCTCAGCGAGAATCTCCCGCTTTATTCTATCTGTTAACTCAGTCCCCGAATTTACTTCCAGGAGAATCGCGGCCGAATCGGCCAATAGGCTTTTAATGATCTCGATAAATCCGACAGCTTCGTGTCGCTGTTGCCAATAGAGAGAATCCGTCGCTTCCGCCTTCGTTATCCAATTACCGGACAATCCCGAAAGGAAGGGAATCATAGGTTCATTGAATACCGACGGGTTTATCGGAGAAAAGTTATTAGCAATATTGTTGATATTAATTACCAAGCTTAAAGCATCTTGCAAACTCATAACCTCTGACAGGCATGCAGCAACGTATTCACCGACACCTTGCCCCAGCATACCCTGGGGTTTAATGCCCCAATCGAGCAAAACTTGAGCCAATGCATATTCAATCGTGAAAATTACCAGCGGGGTTATACCTTTTTTATTAATCTCCTCAAGAGATGCCTGCATTTCCTCTTGATTCGCCGCATAAAAGTACTTTTTAAGATCTGTTGTCAGGAAGGGACTTACATATTCCAGGCAGGTATCCAAAGAGCTTTTAAAAAGGGGAATATCCCGATATGTATCGGTGGTAAAGTATTCAAAGCGGGTTAGTTCATCAGGGAACAAAAAGAATACTAACCGGTTTCCCGCTCCCTCCGCCGCATCTGTGAAAACACGTTCAGGTGTAACTGATTTTAAGGCCTGAACTGCATCGTCGATACCGGTACAAACCAGAGCCCGTCTATAATCGAATCGGTTTCTGCCCGCATGTAGAGTATAGGAGACATCGCCCAAGTCGACATTTGAATCTGTTTCCAGATAACGGACTAAATTCCGGGTAGCTTTCTCCAAAGCGGTCTCCGTTTTGGCAGATAAAAGTAGTAACGAGGCTGACCTCGGATTACCCTTTTGTTCAGCTTCCGGGGGTTCAGCGACAATTATATGTGTATTGGTTCCCCCCATGCCAAAGGAATTCACTCCTGCGATCCGGTATGTGGAGTCCCAGTCGCATAGTTTTGGATTGATATAAAAAGGGCTGTTTTCCAGATCCAATTCCGGATTCGGTGTAGTGAAATTAATATGTGGAGGAATCTTTTTATGTTTTAACATTAAAACGGTTTTGATAAGACCTGCTATACCAGATGCGGAATCTAAATGGCCAATGTTGGGTTTAACCGACCCAATGGCGCAAAAATTCTTTTTATCGGTTACTGCCTCAAATACCTGTTTAAGAGAGGTCATCTCAATTGGGTCGCCGACTCTGGTACCGGTACCATGGGCCTCAATATAGCTGATGTCTTCGGAGGTAACCCCTGCAATAGCCTGGGCAATGGCAAATACCTCGCTTTGTCCTTCGACACCCGGCGCCATATAACTGACTCTCACCGCACCGTCATTATTAACGGCGGAACCTTTAATCACCGCCCAGATGGTATCACCATCCGCAAGCGCATCCGCTACCCGTTTCAGTAACACAACACCAGCGCCATGTCCTGCTACAAATCCATCCGCAGCAGCGTCAAAAGCCCGGCAATGGCCGTCGGAAGAAGTCGTGCCGCCTTCCATGTATAGATAACCGGATTTTTCGGGGAAATGTACGGAAACACCGCCCGCTAACGCCATATCGCTTTCATAATTCAATAAGCTCTGGCAGGCATAATGCACAGCTGTCAAAGAAGTTGATGACGAACTCTGGATGGTTACCGCCGGACCTTTTAAGTTTAAGCGGTAGGCGACTTCTGTGGTTAAACTATCTTTATCATTTCCAATGGAAACCTGTAAACTTTCTACCGATTCAACATTTCGAATCAGATGCAACAGATTATGCAGCATATAGGTATTCATGCTGGAACCGCCGAAGATACCGACACGCCCTTGATGATTATCCGGGCAATATCCTGCGCTTTCAAAAGCTTTCCAGGCGCATTCCAGAAAGAGACGATGCTGTGGATCCATTAAAGCGGCTTCCCTGGCATGTAATCCAAAAAACTGGGCATCAATCAGATCAGTGTTGCCCAAAACGCCCCTTGCTTTAATAAAATTAGGTTTTTTAATCAATTCCGGATCAATACCGGATTCTAACAATTCTTCATCGGAAAAGAATGAAATGGATTCGATACCGTTACAAATATTATGCCAATATTGCTCCACATTTTCCGCGCCTGGGAAGCGTCCTGCCAGACCTATAACAGCAATGCCTTCTTTTTCGTTTTGCTTAAAATTGTACATTCCATTTGATCCCTTCTATATTATCTGTTTAGATTGTTATCGTAAACGATTCATTTTATTTTTAAGCATCTCATTGCGTTGTCCCAGGATTTGCTTTCGTTTTTCCATTTCGTCTTGGATTTCATTGAATATATTCTTTTGATTATCATTTTCACTAATGCTCTGGGCCAATAATCGAATCGTCGGATGTTTGAACATGTCTACCAAAGGTATATCACATTGGCAAGTAGCTTTTATCCTTTGATGCGCCTGAGTGATCAAGATGGAATTTCCGCCTAATTCGAAAAAGTTATCATTGATACCGATTTTATCAATCTTCAATATATCCTGCCAAATTTGTAAAACCTTTTGTTCCGTTTCGTTTTCGGGGGCCAGATATGCAGTATTTAAAACCGGTCGCATGGCTGTCGGTTCCGGTAAAGCGTCCCAGTTAACCTTCCCGTTGGAATTAAGCGGGATACTGTCCAGTCTTTCAAAAGCAGCGGGAACCATATAAAACGGAACCTTTTGGACCAACCAATTGTGCAATTCGCTATGGTTCAAACGGTCATCGTCAGAGACAAAGTAGGCGACCAGCTTTCGGTTACCGGACGGATCGTCTCTGGTAACGGCCACAGCATCCGAAACTTTAGGATGTTTACGTAAAGCGGTTTCCACCTCGCCTAATTCGATCCGGTAACCCCGGATTTTCACTTGTTGGTCCTTTCGACCGAGATATTTTAAAACCCCTTCCGGTAACCAAGCGCCGAGATCACCGGTTTTAAAGAGCCGTTCTCCCGGTTTAAAGGGATGGGCGATAAATCGTTCATCGGTAAATATCGGATTATTAAAATAACCGCGCGCCAATCCTAAACCACCGATGTATATTTCACCCGTACAACCCGGCGGCATGAGCTCCAACTGTTCACCCATCACATAAACGTCGGTATTGATAATCGGACGGCCGATTGGCAGTCCCCCCATGAATTGCTCATTGATTTCTTGGATTGGATGATATGTGGAACAAACTGTTGTTTCCGAAAGACCATAAGAATTGATGATCGCGACCGAGTTTGTCAAAGTGTCGATATCATTAATTTGCAGGGCTTCTCCACCACTCAAAATAAGACGTAGGCGGGCAAGATCCTGTTTCTTATGATTCAAGCCGGCAATGAATGTCGGTACGGTGCTTATGATCGAAACATGGTGGTCCGCAATTAAGGAAAACAATTTTTCCGGATCAAGATAATCCTGGGGTCTAGATAATACCAGAGTCCCGCCGGCACAGATCAAAGGAAGTATCTCCCCGACAAAACTTGCGGAAGCAATGGAGGTTAATGGCAATATCTTATCTTCGGTAGTCGGATTGTAAGTAAGAATAAACGAATGAATCAAATTAGTGATCCCTTGATGAGTAAGCATTACACCCTTAGGAATTCCCATGGAGCCGGAAGTATAAATGATACAAGCCAGGTTATCCGATCCCGCTTTTTCCCCTTCCCTGTCTCCTTTTACCGGGAAACGATCAATGCTTTCCCATTCCCGATCAATAGCGAGAATCCTAACTTCCGAAGCTTGACCTTTCAGTTGCGGCGTTAAATAATCCATCGATAAGACAAATGGACATCCTGTCTCGGATAAAATAAAGCCGATCCGTTCTTCCGGCCAACCAGGATCCAACGGCAAGTAAGCTCCACCAGCCATCAGAATCCCTAAAATGCTCACCAGCAGCTCCAAGGAGTGCTCCATGTATATACCGATACATGTCTCCGGTCCTATTCCGTTTTCAAATAAATATCCAGCCAGTTTACCCGCGCGGAGACACAATTCACCGTAGGTCAGCTTTTCTCCTTTATACTCTATGGCGACATGTTCCGGAGTTTTAGCAGCCTGTCGCCGGAATAATTCCACAATGGTTGTACCGACATAAGTGTGATCCGTATCTCCATTCCATTCTCCAAGCAGCTTTTCCCTTTCGACTAGGGAAAGTAACGGTAATTCCGTTAAGGGAGATGAAGGTTGATTAATAATTCCTGTAAGCAAAGTTTCCAAATGAACACACATACGCCGGATAGTTTCTTCTTTATATAAATCCTTGTTAAATTCGAAAGAAGCAACCAAATTGTTATCGGCTTCTCCCATGGTCAAGGTCAAATCGAATTGCGCAACCTTCTGATCCAGCACCATCGATTCAAGTTTTAGCCCCGCCAACTTCATTGGAGCGCCCTCAATGTTCAGTGAGAAGGCGGTTAACCCTTCCTTATTAAATTTATAAGCTCTTTGATAGGCGAACATAATCTGAAACAATGGTGAACGGCTGTAATCCCGTTCCGGTTTTAGTTCGTTCACCAATAGATCGAATGGATAATCCTGTCCGGCCAGCGCTTCCAGTAGGTATGTCTTTGTCTGGTCTAATAAATCGGTAAATGAGAAGTCAGGTTGCGGTTTAGACCTTACCACCACCGAATTAACAAAATAACCTAAAGTTTGTGTAAATTCCCTTTCGCTACGACCGGTTGTGGGAATACCGATTAAAAAATCCTCCTGTTTCGTATATCGGTAAATAAGGAGCTGGAACGCTGCCAAGAGTAATGTATGCATGGTAACATTAACTTTCCTGGCGAATTCTTTTACTTTTTCCGAAAGCGTTGCGTCAAAGCGGACCGTATAAATTTGTCCTTGATAGGTTTGTACGGGCGGACGCGGAAAATCCACCGGCATGTTCAGAACCGGCAACTGCCCGGCTAATTGTTTCATCCAATAAGAACGTAATTTTTCACCCTTGGCCGAAGAAAGCATCGCTTTTTGCCAATGGACAAAAGCGGCGTAGTTTTGGGTTCCCGCTAATGAGGCGAAATCCTGTTCTTGAGCTTCAGGATTACATTCTGTGGTATAAAACTGGCCCAATTGTTCAATGATCAGACTAAGAGACCAGAAATCCGTAATGATATGATGCAAGACCATCAGTAAAATGGTTTCTCGATCAGATTTTCTAAACAGAACGATCCGCAATAACGGGCCCTTTTCAAGATCAAAAGGCCTTCTTGCTTCCTGTTCTATCCGACTATTTATAGTTTCATCGTTCAAAACCGAGGCGTCGACGAGGTAATACTCCGGTTCTAAAGTCTCATGAACCTTTTGCACCTCAGTCTTCAAGATATTGGAATAGTTAAATGTGGTCCGTAAAATCCCATGCTGCCGTACTAATTTTTGGAAAGCCCTGAATAAAGCATCTGCATTTAATCCGTTGGTGATTCTCACCGCGCAAGGAACATTATAGGCAGAACTTTCCGGCGCTAACTGATACAGGAACCAGAGCGCCTTCTGTCCATGAGATAGGGGATATTCGGCGTAATTATGAGAAGGGACAAATTCCAAAGCGTCTGAAAATTCCGATTCTTTTTGGATGGATGGCTCGTTAAGTTCCCGGATGATCAGCTCACTAATCTGAACGACGCTAGCCCCCTGCAAAATATCTATAATTGGGATATTAACACCTAAGTTGCCATCAAGTATGTTCTTTATTTCTAAAGCTGTTACGGAGTCGACGCCTAGCGAGATAATCGAGGTCTGGCAGTCAATGCGGGAAACCGGCAGAGCCAATGCCTGGGAAAGTTGGATCTGCAGGTAACGGCAGAGAAGTTGCCCTAATAATGCAGGATCATCTTCATTTTTGATATCCGCTAAAAGATCCGGTTCCTCAACCGACTGCATAGAGGCCACAGAAATCTTCGCGGTACTGATGCCGACAAGTTCCAGTCCCTGATTGATAAATAAATCCCGACAGCGGTAACGTTGGATTTTTCCGCTAGTGGTTTTGGGAATACTAAAATATCTGATAAAAGCAATGGTATGTACCGGAATCTCATAAACTTCCGTAATCGCCTGCCTTATACATAGGGCTATTTCTTCAAGGTCGATATTTTTATAATCCCGTTTTAATTCTTCAACGATTACCAGCTCTTCACATCCATCCATCTCAACGGAAAAAGCGGCGCAAGCTCCGGTGTTCAAAGCAGGATGGGCTTCACTCGCTATAAGCTCAATGTCCTGGGGATAATAGTTACGTCCTTTATAGATGATCAAATCCTTGATTCGTCCGGTGATATATAGTTGATTTTCACAAATAAAACCCAAATCGCCGGTACGGAGATAAGGTCCGGCTTGGGTATCTTTAATATAAGCTTGAAAAGTATCCTTGCTCATCGCCGGCTTCCGCCAGTATCCTTGCGCGACACTTTCACCGCTAACCCATACCTCGCCAATTTCGTTATCCAAACAGAGTGTACACTCCTGCGGATTTACAATGACAACCCTTTGATCGGCGTGAGTTTGGCCGCAACCAACCATGGCAAAATAATCGGTTCTGAAATCATTCTCAGCGCCGTTAATGTCCGGCGGACATGGAGTAGTGCAATGAATAACTTTATTTTGAGAAAGAGCGTTTTTGCTGATAAAACGCACTGTCGGTTCCAGCTCTTTTTCAACGCCGGTAACAAACAAAGTCGCTTCGGCCAAACCATAACAGGGATAAAAAGCTTTACGTTTAAATCCACATGACTTAAATGCCTTTTCAAAACGATCCAACACTTCACTATGTATCGGTTCCGCGCCATTAAAAGCTAGATCCCAACTGGATAAATCGAATTTACTCTTTTCTTCCTGGGAAATTTTATTGACACATAAATCATAAGCAAAGTTAGGACCCCCACTGGTTGTAGCCTTGTATCGGGTAATTGCATGTAGCCAACGGTCAGGTTTTTGAATGAAATCAAAAGGAGACATCAAGGTAACTGGAAATCCGCCATACAGGGGTTGCATAATTCCACCGATTAAACCCATATCGTGATAAGGGGGTAACCAGATCACGCCCCGGCTTGAAGAATCATGCCCGAAACATGAGTAAATCTGGGATAAATTGTGCATGATGTTGCCGTGACTTACTATCACACCTTTAGGAGAAGCCGTCGAACCTGATGTATACTGAAGAAAAGCGGGGCTATTCTTTTCGACAAAAACCGGAGTCTCCTCCTCCGGCTGATCCTCAGCAGGATCGTCGATTAATATCCATATTACCGTATCAAGTCCATAATGATTGATAAATTTTAGCCGAACTTTATTGGATATCTCTTGATTTGTCAGAATAATCCCTACATTGGCGTCACTCAATATTGCTTTGATTCGTAAATCCGGCTTATTGATTCGCGGCAACGGAGTTGGAATGGCTATTGCCCCGGCGTATAAACATCCAAAAAAAGCTTTGACAAAATCGAGTCCGGGTGAGAAAAATAATAATACAGGTTGTCCGCTGCCTCCATTCCTGATGATTTTGGAAGCAATCTCGCGGGCTGCGAAGTCCAGTTCGGCATAATTCAAGTTTACTTCTTTAGTTTCACCGTCTAATAGATAGGTATATCCAATTTTTTGAGATTGGTTTTTTGCGCGCCATTTTAATATGGCCGCCAAAGATGCACATGAATTCAAGTTCAACATAGCATTTCACTCTTCAAATAATTAGTATTTTTGTAAGAAAAAATATTAAATCTATCTATCAATAATCAATTAATAACAATAGTAACACAAACGTAATAATTTGTATATATATAATATTAATAAAATAAATTAATTGATATTTGATAAAAAATGAAAAATAATAAATAAACACCTCTTCCTTTGGTATAGAAAGTTGAAAGGTTTATTTTCGGAATAAATGTTATAGAAATGTTTTACTGTAAAACCTGCCCAGACATTACTGGGATTGAGATAGGTTTGTAGACAACAGCCCAGGGGATTTGGCAAGGGCTATTAAAATTATATTTAGCCTGGTGTAAAAAGATGGGTTCTTGATTAGCTATTTAATTCATGTAAAAACATTCAAAGAGATTGAAGATAGAAGTCTAGAGGACCCTTTCCCTTGAAAGGAATTAGCTGGAATTGAGGGGAATTCAAAATTTATAAAAAAAGCCCGATCATAGGGCTTAATCTTTCTCATTCTATATATGTAAGCCTGTTTTTAATAATCCTCTCAAACTCTTTATTATTACCGTCAAAACTTTCCCGGCTGGCGAAGATCATATATTCTTGGGATACATCTGAAAAATTCAATCGATAACCCGCCTTTATCGCCAATTGGCGTAGAAACTCCCGTTGGGTACGGCCATTACCTTCCCGAAAGGGATGCAAAGCATTCAAATCTCCCAAAAATTCGGCGGCATCTTTGGCAAACTCCGCCGGTTCCAACCCTTGCAAGTAATCTTCCTTTTTCAGACGTCCAAAAATCTGCTGTTGATAACTTATCAGACATTCCGTCCGGCAAAACCAGTGACCGCCTTTGCCGATATCGACATTGCGGGTCTTTCCGGCCCACGGAAACAAGTCCTGAAAAAACTGAAAATGGATTGCCTTAAGATAGTCAAAGTCAAACTTGCCTTGGATCGGGTTGCGCCAATGTTCGATCATGCGAAAGCCGGTCAGATTCCGCTCCGCCTCTTGGAGCAGTACCCAATTGTTGATCCCGAAGTTATTTAGCAATACATTCGTTTCAGGGTAGAGATAACCTACAACATCGGATTCCGCAGCGCCATAAAAAATTTCAGGGCGCTCCTCACTTAATTTCTCGATTTTAAATAAATAATTCTGCCGTGCTTCTTCAACGCCGATCTCCCCATTTCCGATTTTATGAAATAGGGTTTCTTCCTCCGCGGTAAACTTGAAGCCCTCCATCCGAATGTCAGCCAATATTGAGGCCACAATTTGGAGTTCGGGATTGGTTTGATCAAGCTTCATATTCATCGAAAACCCCCGATCCGATTCAATATAAATCTTACCTACTTACTTATTTCGATAACTGGATTTTCCCAAACTTCTCCAACCTAAGCTCAATGGCGTGTAATGTCCGCTTATGAATCTTTGATAATTCATGACTGCTTTTACCTGAATCAAACTCCTTCAATAAAGCGTCATCCTCATCGGATGACCAAGCTAATCCAATATTAGATTTGTTATCCCGCCATTTTTGTGATGCGAGAATATCCATTTCTCTTTTCGATTCGCGGAGTTTCCGGTAATAATTGTTCTGCCTTTGCCTCATCCTTAAGAATTTGTTCCCTTGATATATATGTATTTTCAGTATTTAAGCAATTCAAATTATTGAAGCTCGCAAAGAAGTTAAAAAACGAACAAATACCTTCATCCCACGCTAAACATAGATCGCCTTTGAAAACAGGTAGACTTTTAATAATGTGAACCCATACCTCCTGTTCGACGTCTTTGGCGATCTCCGGGTTTTGAATCAACCTGCGGCAGATGGAAGTAATCATAGGCCCGTATTCCCGGATCGCCTCATCTGATAGACTTACACCATTATTGGATTTCATCCTCTTCCCCCGAAATTTATCATCTGGAATTTAAGCATATACTTAAAGATTTAATCCCAATAATCCTTCCCTAAAAATTACTCTTAACAAGAGTTAGAAATTAACAATATGAATTCAATTTTAAATACCATTTACTCTCCCCAACAAGGATAGTCCTTGCTCCCCGATCCTTTACTGACCATGATCCATTCGAAATTACTACCAATTTTTACCATATATATATCAGTACGGGAGGTATAAACGATATTTGCCGAAAAGTAAATAGTATTCTCC
Organism: Bacillota bacterium; assembly: GCA_012728785.1. Classification (GTDB taxonomy): domain Bacteria; phylum Bacillota; class UBA4882; order UBA8346; family UBA8346; genus JAAYHS01. The sequence goes on from JAAYEK010000143.1 coordinate 20,370, forward strand.
TGTCCTGACCAAGTGGGATGACGATGTTGTTCTTTTGGCCCAGTTGGTTTTGTTATTGGTTGCATAATAGCAGACCAAAAAGGTTCTTGAATATAGTAGATTGCTCTTTGCCCTTCTGCATCTGAATATACTTCAAAAGCTATTTTTGTACCGTCAGGACTCCAACAGGGGTTGTCTAGTTTAAAATCTCCTCCCGGTGTAAAGCTAACTTCAGAGCCATTAATGTTTATATACAAACTTAAACGATCACCTTTGGTGTAAGCAACCTTTGAACCCTTACGACTGATTACCGGGTTCCAACCTTTAGCAGTGTAAGGTATATTACCAGTTTGAGGCTCATATTTAATAATAGCTCCGTTTAGCTTATAAACCATATTATTCCCGGTTTGGTCAAGTGAAGGGTGTTCTCCCGCGCCAAAAAACTCAATCCCTTGGCTTTTTGGATTTAGAAACTGGATAGTTGCACTATCGCCTCTGCCCTTTTGAAATGCAATCAATTCCGTACCGACCCAACAAGGGTTGGTTTCATCCGTATCCGGCAGTTCTTTGAGTTTACTGCATGACCGAGTTCTTAAGTCAAGCACGTATAATTCTCTGTCAATCTTTGACTTATACAGACTGTAAACAATTCTACCGCTCAACTCCTCATTCGGTTGAAGATAAAACCGGACCAATTCCGGCTTTCCCAGGTGATTATAACTTAATTCTTTCGCGCGATAACAGCTTCGTTCCATTTTGAGCCGATATTCTCCAGGATCTAAACCGACCAACGAAAACTTCCCCATAAGATCGGTCGTATCCGCTTTATCCCCAATACTTACATTTACCCCTGGAACCGGTTCTTTAGTTAGTGAATCGAGCACAACAGCATTAAAATCACCAGTCCGAGACTTTGGTTTCGGGAGGCAACCTGTAACTCCAAATACAATAATCAGAATTATGATTACTTTTTTAAACATCAATTCCATCACCAGGAATTTAGTTCGTTATTTACCGTCAATTTCCTTCAAGTTTTTTACTTTATTATTAACTTATTCAAAAAACCACTCCCTAAAAAGGAAGTGGCTAATGATAATTATTTAGTTTTCTTTAGATTAGTCCATATCCCAATGAGCTACATGATATACGAAGGGCACTTTAAAACACTCTCCCAACCAGCACCGGAATGCTAAGAAGACGGCCAAACACACCCAGATATAAGCTAACAGATTGAATAGCGAATGGCCTAACCCGGGGATCATCCTCAAAAAGCATCCACTTACCAAATAAAATACCGAACCGCAAATACCGAGAATTAAAGCTTGGTAACCATGAAACCTCAGGAACTGATCTTTCTTAAGTTTGGTAGCAACAATCAAAATACTAAAGGGCCAAAAAAAGTAAGCGATCACGGCTATTAATTTATGCCGAACACTGACTGTTTTCATAACAATCCCTCCTACCAATATAAAGTTATTCCCTGTGCTCCTAAAATATATTTGCTTATTTTCGAAGCAAGGTCCGTACAGTAAGTTTCAAATTGGCCGGATTTCGAGGATCATGTTTCCAACTACAGTTCGGAGCGTTATCACGTATATAACTAAAAAAGAGATGCCGATCGGTTTTATCGATCTTCCCAAAGAAATCATAACTTACTTGTTTTATTCCATTTACACTATAAGTAAAAGTTGGTTCCACCGTTATCCAACCTTCTGCCGGTAAATTAACTTCCACCCAAGCATGGGCAAATTCTTTCAGGTCGGTTTCACCGGATCTAAGGTCGTTGGCACTGAACCGATAGCCTCTAACCAGCCGGGCCGGTATTCTGGCAGCACGGCATAGTGCTATATAAACTAGGCTAAAATCTTCGCAAACCCCCTTTCCGATTCTGATAGTCTCTAAAGCGCTATGAGAATCCTGCTCGATTTTTTGATATTTAAAAGTGGTGTTTACATACTCAAAAAGCTTACGGGCTTTATCCATTTGGGTATCACAACCGGCCGTCAAGTTGCGGGCTAAATTAACAATAGTTTTTGAATCCGATTCTATTCCGGTTTCGCTTTGAAGATAACGCTTTTCAACCGAGCTATAACCTTTATACCCATTGGGCTGATAATCAATGGCATAATTAACAAAGGTATATTTGAATTCCAAAGTTATTTGCCGCCCTTTGTCAAGAAGCGGCGCCAAGTATACCGCATTTTGTCCTTCGGCTAGTTTATTGATTTTTATGCCACGGGGCTCCTGATAAAATACTAATTTTTGATAAGGAGGCAGCTTGTCCGTGTTAAAAACCGGCAGTTCAATTTCAATCTCCTTGGCTGGTCCGGCTGTATTTTCAACCTCGACCAAATACCTAATCCGGTACTGTTGTGGATCGCTAATAGTATAGCGCCCGTCCGCCTGGATTAGGGGAACCGTCAAACATAAAATTAAACTAAGCAAACAGAATGAGCGATAAATTATTTTCATTCGATCACCCAGGTTAATAGTTTGACAAATTTAGTCATAATCCTGCCATGATTATCACAGATTATTGATAACTGTTTTCCCTTTCCCATTTATAAATAAACCCGCTGCTTGACGGTAAGGTGAAGTTGTCAAAATATCCCGAAGTTTCAATTGTAGCCGGCTCCCGGACTGTATTTGAACCAAAGGGCGGTATATCGTTAACCTGGTCAATATCAGCCAGTTTAACCCATTTCCCCGGTGAACCAAAATCAATTCCAAGGGAAATATCATAAGGCTCAAAATTGAATAACACCACCATTTGTTCCCAAGGATCACCGCTCTTTGGGTTAACCCGCCAACCAATCACCGAACGACTTTTTCCTTGTTCCAGCCACGGCCCGATAATAAATTGAAATTTACCATTTTCGCTTAATTCAGCACCGGTCATCCTTAAACCGGGATAACGCCGTCTTAGGTTAACTAACCCTTTGGCCCATTGGTAATACTGATGCCGAGATAAATCCTCCGGCCAGGTGAATTGAACTTGGTTCCGAGGACGATCAATATTGAACTCTTGTCCCATATAGATCATGGGTTGTCCCAAAGCCGCTAACGTTGCCATCAAACCCAACCGGGCCTTTCTTTCCTTAGCCGGACCGGTTTGCAGCGCCGGTCCGTCGGTGGCAACTTCATAAGGGAGGCTATTTTCATCGTGGCTTTCCGAGTAATTAATGGCATTATTAGTATGTAAGGCGTAGAAATTCCGGCTAAAGTAAAATACATCTCCTAAATGTTGCGGCGAATCATCCACCCAGTCTTGATAAACTCCTTCCCTTAACAAGGCTTTGATCTTATCGTGGAAAGGGTCGTTCCACTGGGCAAAACCGTTCCAGCCTTTCAAATTCAAATCCGGTTCGTTGGGAAGGTTTTCGGCGATTAAAATACAGTCCGGTTTAAAACCGCGATCTCTAATCTCATATTGGAGACGGCGCAAAAAGGCATGATCCATCCAACTGGAATGAGTGGCATCAAACCTGAACCCATCAACCCGATACTCCTTTAACAGCAATTTAGTCACATCAATTAGGTAATCCTGGACCTCTTCCCGCTCGGTAGCTACCCGGTTCCCCCATGGGGTCCCGCCGCTGAAATAAAACCCTCCGGGCCCGTCAGCGCTGATTGCGTCCCAAAGCGGATTGAAAGTATTGGAAGTATGGTTAAAAACCAGATCCTGCAAAACAGCGATCCCATGTTCATGAGCGGTATCTACTAATTCTCGGAACTCGTCGGGGGTCCCGAAATCCCGTTCGATGGAAGCGAAACCGCAAGGATCATAACCCAATGCAGTCGGCCCTTGTAATGATGGCGCTTCGGAGGTCGGCATCAATCCCAAAGTATTAATCCCCAAATCCTTAAAATATCCATTTTTAATCCGGCGGGTCACTCCCGCAAATTTTCCTTGTTCTGCGGCTGGAATATCAGGGTCCCCTTCAGTAAAACCGTAAACGTTCATTTCATAAATGATTAGCTTGGAAAGATCCGGCGTTTGCCAGTTGGTTTCCTTCCAATGATAGCGGGTGGGATCGATTACCAGACAAGGATTATGGAAATAGTCCCCCCGGTAACACCGGGTCATTGGGTCATGGAGATAACGTTCCGGATGCCGGTTTCCGTCCAAGGGGACCCCGCCAATGACATAAAAAAGATACTCCGTCTTTTCCCGGACTTGGTCCGCCGGAAGCCGCAAGAGCCAAAGATTAGGATAATCATAGTAACCTTGGTATAAATCAAGAGCTATAAATTTTTCCGGATCGGGCTGGGAATGGGCAGGGCATTGCCAATCGTTAAAGTTTCCCACCAGATAGACCTGGGCTGCCTTGGGATGAAATAGTCCGAAAAGAATCGACCCGTCCTTTAATAGATTCGCGCCCAACATCGATTTTTCCAAAGACTGCTTTTTACCGGGTTGGGGTGGAATCCCCTCCCGTAGGTAGCTGATATCCGTCTCCGCTAAAAACAGCCCCTCAGGGACCAGATGCTTAATATGGCTGTAAAATTCGTTGGCATGCCCTTTAATTGAAGCCGGCTTTACCGAATAAACATCGGGCCGATCCGGCAAACACCAAACTTCCCGGCCAAGATAGTCTCCGTAAAAACGTTCAAAACCCGGATCGCCTTCCAAACCATTAAACCGAAAATTAAAAGAACTGGGCCCAGTCGTGATCCGAAACAGAAGTTCATCTTGATTGCTTTCTTCCGGCCCAATCCGGTGAACTTGTCTTCGGTAACGATGGGTATGCCAGTATTCCAGCTTTAGATCGGCTTGGTTAGTCCTTAGATGAATAGTAACTTCCATAAAAATCATCTCCGCATATAGAATGGTATTTAGCTTCGGAATTATTTTAAGTTGCTCTATTCCACCATGATTTAAAGATGAAATAGTATAATTCCATTTTATTTCAGGTTAGCTAAAAGCACATTTTTTATTATTGCGCATTCAAATTAGGATATACGGAAGATTAAAAAAAATAGCGGACCAAACCTGATCCGCTATTTCCAATTGCTTCTATTTTAAATTAGGCGGTTTCGTAATTCCAAAATTTATCATTTTAATACAATATATTGATAGACTAATCTGGGTTGGACACTATATATTGTATTAAAAGCTTACTAAAGGTAATTATGAAACACGCTCAAATAACAATTAATTTAACCTGTTTAATATTTTAAAACCGCCCCAATAGTTACTCCCGTTAAATCCTGCTTATCATCAATCTTCATCATATAAGAACGATATCCGATGTAAACAGCGGCCTGTTCCGAAAAATAATAGCTGATTTTACCTTTAATCGTTCCCAAACTACCTCCGGTTTTATATGAGCCGTCAAGCCAGTAATCGATGGAGGCCCCGTAACCGTATGACATTTCGAAAAAAGTCTTCTCGGCAATCTCATACTCGGTATCCACTCCAAAAATCCAGCTTGAACAATGGAGCAATTCATCCCCACCGGACTCCACTTCTAAGTCAAATTTCGCAACAAATAATTCGATCTGGATATCTTGGACCGGATTCAGGTTATATCCTAATTTATATTCGGAAACAGCTATTTTGGGAGAAGAATCAATATCAATCTTCCCGTCCAAAGAACACTCGCCCGCTAATTTATAACGGCCAAAGATAGCCTGACCACCAATGAAAGCAATGGAACTATCCATGATTCGCTCATCTTCAGGAAGGGCGCTATCGGTATATTCTCCTTTTGGCGTCCAATCAGCGTAAAGTCTGAATTCCCTCTCGTTTCGCGGTCCCTTTTCTTCTTCCAGAGGGGGCAGTTCCGGTAATACCAGTTCTACTGCTGTTTTAGATTCAACCAGATCAGCTACGGATATTTGATATTGATCGTTAATTGCTGTGAGAATATTACAGGTAGCCGACTTATCCTTAACCTTTATAACTGAAATTTCAGCTATCGGTTCGGTAGCTTCCCCGATTACTTCACCGGTGGTCGGATCTTTGATAGTTTCAATCTTATGGGCGACCTTAAAAACCATGCCCGGTTCAACCCCATCATTTTTCCCGATATTGATAACAATCCGATCGGGGCCGACATAGGCGATCATTCCGGTCAAAGTAAACCTGGTCATCCCCTGGTAAGCTTTGACCGCTAATTGCCTCGCGGTAGATACGACGGCCATGCGAAGGGCCTTACCCAGATCGGTCTTTTCAAAGTTCTTATCGCCAAAATACATTCCACCTTGTTTACTGACAATCCCCACATCAACGGTTTTCTTTTTTCCCGTCCCCGTAACACTGGTCAAAATTTCTGCTGTAGTAGCGTCAACCATCCGGGCATCGATCGCCACCCGTGAAGTGCTGGTGGTTATGACCATTCCCATAGGATTTTCATCATTAGGATTGGCTAAAATATCATTGTCATCATCAGTAGTAAACTCGGTAATTCTTCCGATAACCAAATACTGAACGCCTAAAATCTTCCCGATTTTAGCCGCGGTCTGAGGGTCTAACAATCCATCTTTGCCGAGATTTTGTTCCTCAAGGACCTTATTAACCTCTTCCCGTTCAATGATTCGAAATCGCTCCGTCTCCAGCAAATAGGTTATAAGTTCGTCAGCGACACCTTCACCAAGGCTATATTCTTCTCCCCAAGTTTTTTTGATTGAACCGTCATCAAAAGGTAAAACCGCTATCCGGTGCAGATTGATTGCTCCCAACGCCGGTAAGGCAACCATTACCATGATAATGGTTAGTAATATCATCCATATCAAATTTCGTTTCATAAATGGTCCTCCTTGAAAGTACACAAATCCCTTAAAACAGCCAAGTTTTAACTCATATGACAATTTTACCACATTAACACTGCAAAGAACAGACTTTATAGCCAAAATGCCGATAGTCTCCACCCAACTTTTTGCATCTAGAAAATACTTCAAACCCTATTCTCATTCTTACATGTGACCCGGCTGACCGCAGTGGACGACTACCTATAAATATAAACAGACCATTCGGCCTGTTTATATTAAACGCGTAACTCAGTAGAAAGTTGATTTCTAACTATCAAAATGCAAATTAGTTTATTTCTTCACTTTCTGTTCCAAACCAGCCTGGACCTTAATGGGCAGACCAAAGAGGTTGATAAACCCTTCGGCGTCTTTCTGGTTATATACTTCGTCCGCGCCAAAGGTGGCCAAATCTTCCTGATAAAGGGAGAAAGGCGACTTCCGGCCGACTGTTTGAGCGCTTCCTTTATATAGTTTGACTTTAACAGCGCCGGTGACCCTGTTTTGAGTCTCATCGACGAATGCGTCCATCGCTTTCTTTAAGGGAGTGAACCATTGGCCATTATAAACCAACTCCGCATAACGCCCGGCCATCATCTGTTTATAATGAAGCGTATCCCGATCGAGAGTAATCGTTTCCAAAGCATGATGGGCTTCATAAAGAATCGTGCCTCCCGGCGTCTCATAAACGCCCCTGGATTTCATACCCACCAGCCGGTTTTCAACGATATCAACCCGTCCGACTCCGTGTTTACCACCTAGCTCATTGAGTTTAAGAATCAAGGCCACCGGATCATAACCCTGACCGTTAATGGCCACCGGAACACCTTTCTCAAAATCAATGGTGACAATCTCCGCTTTGTCCGGGGCTTTCTCCGGGGAAACCGTATAAAGAAACATATCCTCGTTATATTCATTCCAAGGGTCTTCCAAAATCCCCCCCTCATAGCTGATATGTAAAAGGTTCCGGTCCATGGAGTAAGGCTTTGCCTTGGTTACCGGCACGTCAATCCCACGTTCTTCGGCATACTCGATCTCTTCTTCACGGGACTTAATATCCCATTCCCGCCAGGGAGCGATGATTTTCAAATCCGGCTTTAGAGCTTTAAAGGTTAGTTCGAAACGGACCTGATCATTACCTTTACCGGTTGCCCCATGAGCTACCGCATCAGCGCCCTCTTTGATGGCGATCTCCACCTGGCGTTTGGCAATCACCGGCCGAGCCACCGAGGTGCCCATCAAATATTTGCCTTCATAAACCGCGCCTGCTTTAAGCATTGGATAGATAAAATCCTGAACGAATTCCGTCTTCAAGTCCTCGATATAAATCTTACTGGCCCCGGTTTTGATCGCCTTTTCATTCAAAGGATCAAGTTCCTCACCTTGCCCGACATCGGCGGCATAAGCGATTACTTCACAACCGTAATTTTCCTTCAACCAGGGGATCAAAATCGATGTGTCCAATCCGCCCGAATAAGCTAGTACTACTTTCTTTGCCCTCTGTTCCATGATAATCCTCCTCGTATGGTAGCGCCATTCATTTATAAGTTTTTCAATACCTTCTTGAAGATGGCCAAACCCTCGTCCAAATCTTCCCGGCTGATGTTTAACGCCGGTAAAATTCGAATCCCAGTCTCGGAAACGGCATTTACCACCAGTCCTTCTTCTAAGCAAGCCAACATCACTTGTTTACTGGGAACTTTCAAGTCCAGCGCCAGCATTAGGCCTAATCCACGACAACCATCGATTACCGGCATCTCCCGCCGCCAGTATTCCCAGGTGTCTTTGATATAATTCCCTTTGCGAAGAACCTCATCCAAAAAACCAGGTTCTTGCAGGAGCCTGAGGGTAACCAACCCCGCGGCATAGGCCATTGCGCCTCCGCCAATAGTGGTGCTATGATCGCCGGGAGTAAAGATATCGGCTTTCTCATTCACCATCAAAGCGCCACAGGGAACTCCGCCGCCAAGACTTTTAGCGATGGTAACAATATCCGGCTTCATATTAAAATGTTCGTAAGCGAATAATTTTCCGGTCCTGCCCAAACCGGTCTGGACTTCATCAACAATCATCAATAGATTGTATTTATAACAAATCCTAGCCAACCCTTCTACAAAATCAGGGTCTGCCGGATATACCCCGCCTTCTCCTTGGACCAGTTCCAGCATTACCGCGCATGTCTGTTCGGTAATCGCTCCCAGCCAGGATTTGAGGCTGTTATACTCGGCATAGGCAAAACCGGGGACTAGCGGCTGAAAGTCCTCTTGATATTGGGGTTTACCAGTTGCGGATAATGCCCCCAGAGTCCGCCCATGGAAAGACCCTTTAGCAGTAATAATTTGATACCTGCCGCCTAATTTGGTTTTACCATATTTCCGGGCCAATTTAATGGCCGCTTCGTTGGCTTCCGCTCCACTGTTAGCAAAAAAGACGCTGTGGTAATTGGTCAATTTCGTCAATTCATGGGCTAATTTAATCTGTTCTTCAAGATAAAAATAGTTTGATACATGAAGGATCTTCCCGGCTTGGTCCCTTAGGGCGGCGGTAATATCAGGATGACAGTGGCCAAAATTATTTACCGAAATCCCGCTCAGAAAATCGATGTACTCCTTGCCATCCGCATCCCATAATCGGGAGCCCTCGCCCCGGGAAAAGGTAACGGGTAACCTGCCGACATTCTTCATTACCACTTCCTGGCCGACTTCCACCGAACCTGCATTATTCATTCTTTTCACAACCTTTCATTCCACTACCATAGTTCCAATCCCTTTATCGGTTAAGATCTCCAGTAACATTGAGTGCAGTTGTCTGCCGTCGATGATATGGGTCCGGTTTACACCGGCTTTTAGGGCGGTAATACAAGCTTGAACTTTAGGAATCATTCCACCCTCGATTTGGCCTTGGTTAATCATTTGATAAGCCCGTTCCACTTTTAGAGCAGAAATTAAGCTCCCTTTATCCTGATAATCCTCGAAAATCCCTTCCACATCGGTGAGCATGATCAGTTTTTCCGCTTTCAAGGCAGCCGCCAACTCCCCGGCGGCGGTATCAGCGTTAATATTATAACTGGCTCCGTCCTCTCCCGCCCCAACCGATGAAATTACCGGAATGTAATTGGAGGCGATCAACTCTTCTAAGATATGGGTATTGATTTTGGTTACTTCTCCAACGAATCCGATATCCGGAATCTCGCCCTGATAATCATCGGGCATAGTTGGCGCTGTTTGCTTGGCCACCAGCAAGTTGGCGTCTTGTCCGGAAAGACCGACAGCGTTACCGCCTAACAAATTCAACTTGGCGACAATTTCTTTATTCAATTTTCCGACCAAAACCATTTGGACTATTTCCATGGTTTCACCGTCGGTAACCCGTAATCCTTGCACAAATTGGGATTTCTTGCCGACCCGGTTTAGCATTTGGGTTATTTCCGGTCCTCCGCCGTGAATCAGAACCGGATTGACCCCCAAGAACTTCAAAAGGACGATATCCTGCATCACGCCCCGTTTCAAATCTTCGTTAATCATGGCGTTCCCGCCGTACTTAATGACGAAAGTCTTCCCAAAATACTTACGTATATATGGTATCGCTTCGATTAATACTTCCGCTTTGGCGACTAACCCATTCATCCTCATTACACTCCTTGTGTCAATCAATTCAATATGACGACCCCTACTCAAGTCCGGTAACTACCATTAATTTTGACATAATCGTAACTCAAATCGCAAGTCCAAACCGAAGCCGATTCGGTCCCGTCACCCAAATCGATCTTAATCAGTATTTCTTTTTGCGATAAGATCCCTTTCGCCTTGGCCTCATTAAAGACCAAACCGATTCCTTTTTGATAAACCAATAAATCCCCTAAGTAAATCAGGATCTGTTCCGGATCAATCTCAACTCCGGAATACCCCACTGCCGCCAAAATCCGACCCCAATTGGCATCCTCGCCGAAGAGCGCCGTCTTCACCAAGTTGGAGGTAGCTACCGATTTACCGACTTTGACTGCTTCAGCCTCAGTCTTAGCGCCCGTAATATTAATCTCCACCAATTTGGTAGCCCCTTCGCCGTCCCGGGCCATCATCTTCGCCAGTTCCAAACAGACCTGGGTCAAAGCCTGAACAAAAGTTAGATAATCGTTATTAGCCGTGGTAATCGGCGGATTTTCCGCAAGACCATTGGCTAATACGAATAAAGTATCATTAGTGCTGGTATCGCCATCAACGGTAATCCGGTTAAACGAACATTCCCCCGCCAGGGCGATTGCCTTTTGAAGCAAACTTTGCTCAATCTTGGCGTCGGTGGTGATAAAGCCGAGCATGGTGGCCATGTCGGGATGAATCATTCCCGAACCTTTAGCAATACCGCCAATCCGGACGGTTGCCCCACCCAATTCAATTTCGACCGCCACTTCCTTGGGAAAAGTATCGGTAGTCATAATCGCTTTGGCTGCCGCTGGGCTGCCATTCTCCGTAAGCATAACGCTTTTAGCCGCTAAAACGGTTTCAATCTTTTCCACCGGCAAGGCCACGCCGATCACTCCGGTAGAAGCCACCAAAACCGAATCCATCGGAATATTAAGGGCTGTTCCAACGGCAGTGGCCATCCTCCGGGCCGCCTCCATGCCTACTGCTCCCACACACGCATTGGCGTTACCACTATTGGCGATAATAGCCTGGGCTTTGCCTTTCTTTAAAAACTCTTTACTTAGGATAACCGGAGCCGCCTGAACTTGATTGGTAGTAAAAATCCCAGCCGCATCAGCCGCAACTTCGGAATAGATCAAGGCCAGATCGGGTAATTGATTTTTTTTAATACCGCAGGTGATCCCGGCCGCTTTAAACCCTCGCGCCGCCGTAACCCCGCCGGAAATGGTCTTCATTGGAAAAACCTCCAATTAAATTTGATTATATCATATTTCCCATGGAATAAATGAATTTTTATTGTAGGGCCGATTCATGAATCGCCCCTACGGATAAACCGGCCATTGCTGTTGCAATCCCATGGTTTCAGGTAGGTCGCAGATGAGGTTCATGTTTTGGACCGCTTGCCCGGAAGCGCCTTTTACCATATTGTCAATGACCGAGACCACAATCATCTGGTTAGTGCGTTTATCAACCCGAACCCCGATTTGGCAGCAGTTAGTCCCGACCGCCCATTTCAGTTCCGGCAGTTGCGGCTCTTTAAGGACTTTGATGAAGGGTTCGCCTTGATAATACCGGGCTAAAATCTCCTCAACCTCCTGGGTGGTCACACTCTTAGTTAAACTAAGATGGATGGTGCTCAATATACCACGGGCTACCGGCAACAGATGCGGGGTAAATGAAACCTTAACCGCTCTACCGGCCCCATGTGACAGCTCCTGTTCAATCTCGGGAGTATGGCGGTGACCGGCTAAACCGTATGCTTTGAAGTTTCCGAACAACTCCGGATAATTATACGCTGCTTCCGCTTTACGCCCGGCCCCGGAAACCCCGGATTTGGAATCGATAATAATCCGGTCCGGATCAACCCAACCTTCCTTCAACAGGGGATAAACCGGCAAAATGACGCTGGTGGGATAACAGCCGGGATTACCAATGAGCATTGCCTGGCGGATCTCCTTCCGGTAGATCTCGGGCAACCCATAGGCAGCGGTTTTGGTCAACTCGCCTTGGGTATGGGTAAGTTTATACCAGGTTTGATAGGTAGCGGCATCCCGAAAACGGAAATCAGCTCCCAAGTCAATCACCTTTTGCCCTTTTTCCAGTAACGGAGGAACCAGTTCCAAAGCTACGCCATGGGGCAACGCCAGAAAGACCACGTCACAACCGGCGACTGCATCGGGAGAGTCGGAACCGCTAAAGACCGGCCCGTTCCAACCTGTGAAATTGCCGTATACTTCTTCCAACTTCCGTCCCGCATTGGTCCGGGAAGTAATTGCCGTAATTTCAGCCTCGGGATGATTGGCCAAGATTCTTACCAATTCATTGCCCGTATATCCCGTAGCTCCAATAATACCAACTTTAATCATTTGATCATGCTCCTTTTAAGGATCTAAGTTTATTTATAATTATACAAAATATATGTATATTTAGCAAGAAAAAATTCTTTTGTTTAACTATATTTAACTACTATCTTGCTTATGCATCGAATGAATAATTATTCTTTACCCCTCGGTTAACGCATCATAATTCCATATACCCTAATGATTTCCTGCAATCAACAAAAATATATTGGCAACTTCGGAGACAATCTCATTTCTAACTTTCAATTTTGAAAATGGTCGCGAACTTCCCGTAGGAACCGTTCAACAAGCCGTAGAAGTCAATAAACAAATGGTAGGAAACGCCGGTCAAGCCGTAGGAGTCGTTGAGTAACTTGGAGGAATGACTGTGCAACTAGTAGGAGTAGTTGAATAACCAGTAGGAATAGTTGAGTTAATTGTAGGAATCGTTAAGCAACACGTAGGAACCATTGGACGACTCGTAGGGGTGAATGGAAACCCGACTCACCCGGCCTCCGGCCACCCTCTCTGCTTTGAAGTTTGTTTCGCATGCAGTTTCAGCAAAGAGGGTAAGGAAACCGACAAGTACCGATCTTTCTAGCCTCTCTTTCCTGAAAAGCCAATCAGAAATAGCTTCCGAGGAGAGAGGGGCAAATCATTTCCGACTATAA
>JAAYEK010000144.1 GCA_012728785.1 Bacillota bacterium
GACCCAGCTTTTTTGAGACCAGGGCGCATCAATCATATATTTCCATAGTTTCATCGCCAAAGAAGGCAGCAATAAAAATATCGTAGCCAAACTGCTTACCCAGACCAGCCCTTTGTATTTCATCCCAACACCCACTAATTGTTTAATACTAATAATAGATATCTATGCCTCGATATTATTGACTATTTCTCCAATTTTATCCTCGACAATGTTAGCGGGACTGTGATTAATTACTGAATCGCGGATTGCTAAATGACCGCTTAATAATATTTTTTGAATGGCCGTATCCCGTCCTTCCAATTTATCGATTAAGATCCGCGCTGCTTCCGCTCCAATATCAAAGTCGGGAAGATTCATAGCGGTAAATTCGGGCACATTCAATCTGGCCCAACTTGGATCTCCATAAAGTAATAACGATATATCACCGGGAATATTCAGTTTCCGCTCACGAAGGGCCCGGACGACACCCTCGGCAATATTGTTCTGATCGATAAAAAACACAGTGGGTTTATGATTATTCAGTATTTCATTAGTAATGATATAACCTGCTTCGGCCGAACGAAGGCATTTCATGAAAATAATCTCTTCCCGGGGGATCCCAAGTTCATTTAGACCCTGAATAAAACCTTTGCTTCGGTTCAAGATGGATTCAAATCCCGTGTCCCATCCTATATATGCAATCTGGCGATGGCCTCGTTGAAATAAAAATTCAGCCGCAAGTGACGCTGTGTTAAAGTTATCCACCGCCACACAATCAATGTCCGCTTTACTTACACACTCCATTAAGACCAATGGTACGCCCGACTGAACAATTGCATCAACCGATTTTTTTCCCTCTAAAGTTGGCGTGATTAAAAATCCATCCACCCAGTTGGCAATCAATTGATTGATTATCTCGGCCTCTTTACGAAAATCGTCGTCAGTAGTGCAGATTAGCAATTTATATCCTCGGGAATTGGCGTATTTTTCAGCGCCGATAACGATCCGGTTAAAAAATATATTTTCAAACTGGGGGATTATGATTGCTAGTAATTTTCGGGACTTTCCTTTTAAACGCTGGGCTAATAGATTCGGATGATAATTAAGGATTTTAGCCGCTTGCTGCACCCGCTCTTTTAATTCATCACTAACATATTTCCGCGAATCCCCGTTAATAACCCATGAAACCGTAGCCACCGACGTTTTGGCCAATTGGGCTATATCCCTAATAGTCGCCCTCTTGTTTGTACTTTTCATAAAAATCCTCCTTTTATCCGAAACAAAATAGGCAAGAGGCGCAAGGCAGGAAATATGATTGTGAAATTTGGGCCTACTTTCTAGAAAATACTATCGATGTTAGTCGATCCATGTCTATTTTATTAAGAGGAAATTTTTAAAACCTATCGAAGCTTGGCATGGACGATTATTGCCTATTCATTTTTGACATGTCCCAGTTGGGGAAGAAAAATACATTTTTCGCCTTAATATTACCACTTATGGTGTCAATAGTAAATGAATTTTTGGATTTTGCTAGTTACTGCTATTTCTTCGGACACTCTTCCTCGCTACAATTACTAAAACCTTCTTGTTAGACTTTTTACTTATCAATTCAAATTTTTGATATAATTAATCTGCATTCCCCCCTAACAGGGGCACGAAAGAAAGGGAAATCTAAATAGCGCTATGAAAAAACTTTGGATTATCCTCCTGATTATTTTGGTATTTGTAGTCGGTGTTTGGGTTCGGTTAGGTCGCCAAGAAGTTACGGTTAACAAATCCCTCTTTGCCATGGGTACTGTTTTTGAGATAACTGCTACCGGGGCTGATGCCGATCAAGTAATTGCCGATGCCTTTAAAGAAATTCAAAGAATCGAATCCCTAACCTCAAACCAAAGCAGTACCGGACTGACAAAAGTGAATCAGATGGCCGGTAGCCGAGGAGTGAAAGTCGAACCTGGACTGATAACTATTCTGAACCAAGTCTCTACGCTATATCCAGGCCTATCAGGATCCTTCGATCCCACGGTTGGCTCACTAATTGATCTTTGGGGTTTTAATCCCGATCGCCAGCCCCACCTGCCCGAACCCGATGAAATTAGACAGGCCTTGTTACTAGTTGACTTTGAACGCGTTATCCTTGACGATCAAGCAGAGACAGTTTTTTTGCTGAAGGAAGGGATGAAACTGGATCTAGGCGGGATCGCTAAGGGTTATGCGGTTGACCGGGCCTACCTAACCTTAAAAAAATCCGGAGTCCGATCCGCTTTAATTAACGGCGGCAGTAGCAGTATTCGGGCCCTTGGAAACCGCGCCGACGGAAATCCCTGGCGGTTAGGAATTGGGCACCCCCGTTTGAGCGGTAAGTTATTGGGAACTCTAAGTTTCTCCAAAGACCAGGCTTTAGGGACTTCAGCGGATACCCAAAACTTTTTTATCCACCAAGGGAAACGTTATTCCCATCTAATCGACCCTAAGACCGGGTATCCGGCCCGACACAATATCCTAGTTACTGCAACCGCTCCAACGGCAATGGAAGCGGATCTGCTATCAACCGCTTTTTTCATAATGTCGCTTAAGGAAGTCGAGTCCTTTATTAAGGCCAACCCTCAGTATGGGGCAGTGATCTATAACGCATCGGAAAAGTTAATTAATTTAACAGAAGATCTGTTTCGGTCGATAGACCAGGGGAGCCATCCCTGATTTGTTAGCCTTATTTTTTTATGGTAAAATGTTACTATAAATTTAGATAGTGATCAGGGACAAAAAATGAACCTAAAACCATTCCACGAAAATGATCTTCAAAACCTTCGCGAATTACAGCCCGAGGGATGGCCCGATATAGTGCCGCCTTTTGTTAATTACCTTCGTAGGCCATACTGTACTCCGCTAAAGGTGATTTTGGAAAACAAACTCGTTGGTGTCGGCGCCGGAATCTCCTGGGGTAAAACCGCTTGGCTTGCCCATATCGTAGTTGCTCCCGATCATCGCAATCAAGGGATCGGCGGTTTTATTGTCCGGCAATTATTATATATCCTAAAGAATTCAGGCTGTGAAACAGTTTCCTTGATCGCCACCGAAATGGGGTATCCGGTTTACCAAAAAGTCGGCTTTATCGAAGAAACGGAATATGTTTTCTTCGAAAGAGAAACCCCTTTAAAAACTGAATATCAGTCCGATAACATCCTCCGTATGCTCCCTGAAGATCAAGTGGAACTACTTTCTTTGGATAAAAAGATTTCCGGTGAAGATCGAAGCGCGCTTTTGGCCGAGGAGATCAACAATTGTTACTTCTACCGGGAAAACGGCAGAATTCTTGGGTGCTATTTACCGGGTTTGGGAGAAGGTCTGATTATTGCCGAAAATCCAAAAGCGGGAATTGAATTAATGAAGTTTAAATATTCCATTTCAAACAAAGGTTCTTTACCCATTGATAACAAAGAAGGTATTGCCTTTTTAAAGGCTAACGGATTTCTGGAAACAAAGAAGACTAAACGCATGATCTGGGGGAAAGAATTTTCATGGCGTCCGGAAAAAATATATGCCAGAATCGGCGGAAATCTTGGATAAGCAATAAATACGCAGGTTTTCATTTATTTACGGGTGGTGTTCATACCAATCTGATAGATCGAACGCTCCTTTATCCAAAATAAATCAAGAACAAACCGGGTGATGATCTTTGAATAATATCAAAAACAGTATCAGTTTTTTACTAAAAGATAACATCGAATTAATCGAAGGTACCAGCACTCATAGCTTCCCCATTCACACCCACCAAATTTTTTGTATTGGAATCGTTACCCGAGGAAGTTTGCGGTTTATCATCAATAACCTAGAATATTCTTTGAGAGAAAACTCGATTTATTTGGTTCCGCCCGGCAAAAGCCACTCAATATATGCGGACAATCATCATGAATAATTTCATGGATTTCCAAGTTCCCTTCATGGACGTGAGTTTCCAAAGTACAATGGGGTTCAATTTTAACCAGATGACAACTGATTTGCCCATTGGTTAACCTACCAGTTACTAAATGCTTTAAAGAAATACCCGCAAACTTAGGATGCGCCGTAAAAGGTGTTTCCCTTGAGGCAAGATTTTCATTTGCGGTACTTATCTTGCCATTCACAAATTCAGTGATAATTTTCATATAGCCGCCTCCGTTTCTTTATCTATTAATAATAATAAAAACTTTATCTGAATTTGTATTGTAAAAGATTGCTCTATTGAAAATCATAAACAAAGTCACTGTTCGATATAACAGATAATAAGCATTTAATTATAAGTAAATTAATCTAATGGAGGAAATAAATGAAAACCAATCTATTTTATTTCTCTGCTACCGGAAACTCTCTTGTTGTAGCAAAAGACATCGCCGCCAAACTTCCCAACACCCAAATCTTTTCAATCCCACAAGTAATTAACCAAAGGATTGACCTGAATGCGGAGATTATCGGGATCATTTATCCAGTATATTATGGGGGGATGCCCCGAATTATTATCGATTTTATCAACCGCTTAGAGCCGGGTAATATCAAATACTTATTTGCTGTCTGTACTTGTGGCGCTTTCCCGGCGGGTTCCTTATTACAAACCCAAAAACTATTGAGGTTGAAGAACATTGCCTTAAACGCCGGTTTTTCCATTCAAATGCCTGGGAATTATTTAGTGCGGTATGGGGCAATAGCCGGAAAGAAACAAAAAGACCAGTTTGCAAAGGCAAAAATGAAAATCGATGTTATCGTATCTATTATTCAAAATCAACAAAATAATAAAATCGAAGCGAGTAATCATCTCTTCAATATGTTGGTCGAATCTATGTATCATTCATCGTTTCCCAAGTTTCCAACCCTCGATCGAAACTTTACCATAGACGAAAGGTGTAATAGTTGTCAAGTCTGCGAAAAAGTCTGCCCGGTTCAAAATATTAAAATGGTAGACAATAGGCCAACCTGGCAGGGAAACTGCGAACATTGCCTTGCCTGTATCCAATGGTGCCCCGCAAAAGCTATTCAATATGGAAAACAAACTACAAACCGTAAACGTTACCACCATCCAGAAATCAAGGTTAAAGAACTTTATCGTTAACTCTAACAAGAGAGATGGAGGCTAAAATGAATGATTATCCCAGTAA
>JAAYEK010000145.1 GCA_012728785.1 Bacillota bacterium
AAAGTATAAAGTCAAAAAGGTCAAAAATTGTTGTAGACCTTAGTCACTGGATTTTAAAGGTTTAATTTGTTAACTTTGAATTTTAAAAGGAGATGCTTATTTGCCTTATTTTTTATTGACCCTTTTTGTATTAATAATTGATCAACTTCTTAAAGTAGTTGTAGTATCGAAACTCAACGTTTTCGAGAATGTTTGGATAATCAAAAATATCTTCTCCATCACCCTGGTTTATAATTATGGGGCGGCTTTCGGTATCCTGCAGTCGCAAACCTTACTTTTAATTATCCTCTCATTAGCGGTGATTTTGTTTGTTTGGATAAATCGAAAAAAACTAGCCGGTTATCCCACACTTTTTCAAATAGGCTTGGCTTTAGCCTTGGGGGGTGCTTTTGGTAATCTGGTCGACCGGATCCGTTTGGGTTACGTCATTGATTTTTTAGATTTCCAGGTATGGCCGGTTTTTAATCTGGCCGATATCGCTATTGTCGCTGGAGTGGGATTAGTCATTATCGGTCTTTATTCCGATAAATCAGAAACGTGGAAAAAATTCAATGAAGAACCAGCTAAGGCTGCTGGCCTTTCTGTCGGTAAGGAGGATCTTAAATGAGACCGGTTTTATTTGAAGTTTTTGGTTGGCCAATCCATTCTTATGGATTTATGTTAGCGATGGCATTCTTAATTGGTATCTATGGAGTAGGACGTTCTTCCAAGAAAATAGGGGTTAGTTTTGACACCGTTATCGATTTAGGCATCTGGGTTTTAGTCGGGGCGATTGTCGGTGCCCGGTTAGCGTATGTAATCACCGAATATCAGTACTTTATTAACAAGCCTTGGGATGTTTTTTTAATCAATTCGGGCGGACTTGCGTTTCACGGTGGCTTATTAGGAGGATTCGCCGCCGGCTTCTGGTATTTGAGACGTAAGCAAATATATCCTTGGAAACTGGCGGATTTGGTAGCTCCTTTTATTGCCTTAGGCTATGGGTTAGTTAGGATAGGTTGTTTACTTAAAGGCTGTTGTTATGGCATAGAAACATCGGTATTCTGGGCCCTTCGTTGTTCGGGGAATGATTTTTTATTACGCCATCCAACCCAAATCTATTCAATGCTCGGCAGCTTATTGCTTTTTTTGATCCTATGGAAGCTTCGTAATCATAAGCGTTTTCCCGGTTTTCTTTTTCTGTTGTATATCGGACTATATTCCATAGTCCGTTTTATAGTAGAGTATTTTAGGGTAGCTCCAATGGTTCTTCCTTGGTTGAGTCTAGCTCAGTTGGTCTGTGTTATTTTGGCAATATTAGCTTTTGGTTTAATAATTTGGATTGATCACCGTTTTAATCAAGGAAGGAGAAATCCTGATGCCACAGCGGATCTTAACCGCTAATCAGGAAGTGGTTGGAGAACGGGTGGACTTATTTTTAGCCCAGACTGGGTTTTGGCCGTCCCGTTCTTTTATCCAAAAAATAATTAATAACGGTGGTGTCAGAGTTGGTTCGAAAACGGTAAAGGCCGGCTACCGTCTGGAAGAAGGGGACCAACTAACTGTAACTTGGGAAGAGCCTAAACCTTTAGTGGCTGAACCGGAAAGGATTCCGCTTGATATATTATATGAAGATTCGGACTTGGTAGTAGTGGCCAAGGCAAGAGGAATGGTAGTTCACCCGGCGGCGGGAAATCAGCGGGGGACCCTTGTCAACGCTTTACTGAACCATTGCCATGACCTATCGGGTATTGGAGGAGTGATCCGTCCCGGGATTGTCCATCGTTTAGACAAAGACACTTCAGGAGTGTTAGTAGTGGCCAAGAACGATTTTGCTCACCTAAACTTGGCTGCGCAAATCAAGTCACGATCGATGAAGCGTATCTATAAGGTTTTAGTCCATGGTAACCCTGCTGAGAGCGGGCGTATCGAAGCGCCTATCGGTAGGCATCCGGTCGAACGAAAAAAAATGGCGGTCGTGACTAATGGTAAGCCGGCAGCCACCAACTTTAAGACTTTGGAATATTTCATGGATTATGCTTTGTTAGAAGCCCGATTGGAATCAGGCCGTACCCATCAGATCAGGGTCCATTTTAGTTATCTGGGATATCCATTGGTTGGTGATGCGGTTTATGGCTATAAAAAGGAGCCGGTCCCCATTTCCGGTCAAGCTCTACATGCCGTAACTTTAGGTTTCATCCACCCGAGAACCTCGGAGTATCTTGAATTTTCCAAAGAAATACCTGATGAAATGGAAAAGGCGATTGATTGGTGTCGGAAACGAAGTAGCCAAAAGTGAGGAAGGGAAGCTTTTTTGGACTTCCCCTCCGGGAGGAAAATTTAATTGCGTACAGTTGGCCGGAATAAATCAAGTAAACCTAGGGCTACATGAGCTAGACCGAAACCGAAGATTCCCGCTCCCCATTTCTTTTTAAGGGTCATTGCGCCAACACTGGATACGGCCGCTCCAAGACCGGTAACAACCCAACTAGTAGTAGTTGCTTTCAAAAATTGCACCTCCCGTAATAGCATTACCGTTTATTAGTAAAATTATCGCCCGGTTTAATAATTAACTATTTTTTCTTAGAGGTTTAATTGAGAGAAAATTAGCCATTTTATAAAAGTATTTAGTGTCAATAGTCTGTGAAAATGTCATGTAAAAAGGGGAAAATTATTCAGTGAAAATGTCACTAGAATAATTTTCCATTAAATAATTAACGCCAAGCACACTTTGAGCTAAACAGAGCATTAAGTATTTCCCGATCAGTTTCATCGAGGAATGTATTAGGCGAAGAATTATTATATTGTCGCCAGTAATGATCAGGTGAAGGCTTATGGCCTTTTGAACGAGGAAGAGGATCAGACTTAACTTGAGCTAATTTTTTAGGACGTTCCGATACCATGGAAGTATGAAACACCGAACCGCTGTATTGAGCCAAAACGCCTATTTTTGAACTCATTAAGACGGTAATCTTAGCTTTAGGGATAACAGGGACCACCTTATTATTTTTAACCAGTTGGAAGAGCTGGCCTTTAAAAGAGAAAACAGAGCCATGATCGACCTGGCGGGTATATTTCAAACATAAAATATGGTCAAGGTTTAAATTATCAGAGAAAGCTCTAAAAGCCGATTGAGAATCTTCTGGTGATACCGCAAATTTGTGATTATAAGTACCCATGTAACTTTGAAGGAATTGATTAGCGGCTTCAAAAGAAGTAATACCATTCACTTTAAATTCGACCGGCAATCGGCTTTGGAGCGTTTCCCAGAGTCTTTCAATACGTCCTTTAGCTTGAGGAGTTTTAGCTGCAATCAAATTAATTCCCAGTTCTTTTAATGCCCTGCCGAATTGAGTATCATTAACACTTTTGCCGGACAGTTCTTCTTCGATAGTTAATTTTCCGGCTTTTGGGGAAAGGAAGATTGTATGGCGATCGGCATAAATAGCAATTGGAATACCATAAACGGAGACAATTTGACGCAATATTTCGAAATAAGCTTCCAGACACTCATTTTTAGTAAAGAACAAAGCTAAGATTTTACCGGTAGCATCATCAATAGCGCCATGAAGCGTATACTGCTCTCCGTCAATAATCCACGTGTAAGGGCTGGCATCAATCTGGATTAACATACCTGCTTGGGCTTTTCGTTTTCGACGACGATGCGCTTTACAACGGGAATGGTATTTAGGGCTTTTAATACCTTCATGGGTCAAAATCCGATGAATACTTGGCTGGCTTAAGAAAATAGCTTCATGTTTCTCTAAAAGTTCTTGAAAGTGGGAGAAATTAGCTTCCAGATACTTGGTTTGTTTTAAATTAATTACCTTTTGTTTAGCTTCATCAGTGATAGCGTGCTTTGGTTTACGACCTGTATTTTTGTGGATAACGAACACATCGCCATACTCAATGACCCCCTTTTTAAGGCGAATAACTTGTCGTTCGCTTAGGCTTAAAATCAAAGCAGCCTCACTAATTTGCATTTTACCCTGGATTAAACAGTGGGCTACATGCAATCGATTTCTTTGCTCTTGACTCATTGATAATATCATCCTCCCATTTTACACCAGTGACATTTTCACTGAATAGATTTAAGATGACATTATCACAGAATAAACACATTTTATAAAAGTATTTAGTTGACGAATTAAAGAACAAATGATATACTTTTCCTAATTAATCAAGTAGAAGCCATCCGCTTCTCACCTGAGCACTTAAGTGACGGGTTAATAAACAATGTTTGACATTGATTTTAAGCGGGTGGTTTAGCCCGTTTTTTTATTTGTTTTAGGAGGTGTTCACTTATTAGTAACGAGTTGCGAATTAACGAAGAGATCCGGGTCAGAGAAATCCGGGTTGTTAGCGCCGACGGAGAACAGCTGGGCATAATGTCGGTCAAGGATGCACTTAAAGTAGCCCAGGAAAAAGACCTTGATCTGGTTGAAGTCGCTCCTACCGCCAAGCCACCGGTTTGCCGGATTATGGATTATGGGAAATACCGTTATGAACAAAGCAAAAGGGAACGGGAAGCCCGTAAAAAACAAAAAGTGATTGAGATTAAGGAAATTCGTATGACTCCGAAGATCGAAGCCCATGATTTTCAGGTCAAGGTAAAAGCGACTCTTAAATTTCTGAAAGACGGGGATAAGGTCAAGGCGATGATTCGTTTCCGCGGCCGGGAGATTGTCCATGCTGAATTAGGCAAGACTCTTCTGATGCAACTCTTTGAGAATGTACGAGATCAAGCGGTAATGGAACGAGAACCGAAAATTGAAGGCAAAAACATGATTATGATTTTAGCTGGAAAAACAGAATAGATTAGAAAGGAGCTCAGTATAATGCCGAAAATGAAAACCCACCGCGGCGCCGCTAAAAGATTCAAAGTTACCGGCAGCGGTAAGATTAAGAGAAGCAATGCTTATAAGAGCCATTTATTGGAGTCGAAAACTTCAAAACGGAAACGCGGAATGCGTAAAGCCGAGATTATTAATCCTGGAGACGAAAGAAGAGTAAAGCGGATGCTTGGCTTATAAAAGGATAAAGTTTAATCCCTTAGAAAGATATAAGGAGGAGGATTTTTATGGCAAGGGCAAAAGGCGGTTACACCAGCCGTCATCGTCATAAAAAAGTTTTAAAATTAGCGAAAGGTTTTCGTGGTTCGAAAAGTAGGCTTTTTAGACCGGCAAATGCCCAGGTGCTAAAAGCTTTAGCCAGCGCTTTTAAAGATCGCCGCGCTAAAAAACGTGATTTTCGGAAGTTATGGATTACCAGAATTAATGCTGCAGCCCGGATGAATGGAATGTCTTACAGCACTTTCATCAGTGGTCTAAAAAAAGCGGGAGTTCAGGTAAACCGGAAAGTCTTAGCGGATCTAGCGATATATGATGACCAAGCTTTTAAAGAACTAGTTGGCATGGCCAAGTCCAGCAAGTAAAGGAATAGATTAAAGACCTCGAATAAATCGGGGTTTTTTTATGTTATGACTCCATGTTGCTTTCCTTAATAGTAACTAATAGACTCAAACACCATACATTAATGAGTTTACAAAACACATTAATGTATGGTATTCTTATAAAAAAAGTATTATTTGCATTAGAAATTTTTTTGGAGATTTTTCTAAATTATCAAAGGAAACAAAAAAATCCCTTCTCGAAACACAAATTCCTCAAGAAATTAGGGTTTCAGAGAGAATTTATAAAAACAAAAAAGGAGGGCAATTATGTTTCAATTTTTATCCAGTAACTCTAGCGGGGAAAATTTAGAAAATGTGGTAGATCTATTAGTGGCTGCAATCAGTCAACCTGAAATGAAGTTGGTCATGTTTTTTACCAGTAAAAAATATGACATTCGACAAGTTAGCCAATTGTTTATGGAAAAATTTCCTGATGTTGCGGTTGTTGGTTGTACTACTGCGGGAGAACTTAGCAATCTAGGATTTACCGAAGGCAGTATTACCGCGATGAGCATCGCTGCGGATGATTTTGAAGTTGTC
Organism: Bacillota bacterium; assembly: GCA_012728785.1. Classification (GTDB taxonomy): domain Bacteria; phylum Bacillota; class UBA4882; order UBA8346; family UBA8346; genus JAAYHS01. The sequence continues at coordinate 5,972 of JAAYEK010000145.1, forward strand.
CCTTATTTAATGAAAGATATAAAAAAGAGAGCGATTTTAGCTAAGAATGATTTGTTGGCTGCGGCTGGGAAAATTGGGCTTACTCCTAATTCGGAGGATGGCTTTATCATCACATTAATTGATAGCGGTCAGAGCGCCGAAGAAAAGATTTTATCGATTCTTTGCAATACTTTCCCTAAGTTGAATTTAGTTGGAGGCAGCGCTGCCAGTGAGGACTTTAAAGAACAACTAGTGAGTGTTAACGGGGAGACGGAGGCAAATGCGGCGGTTGTTATTTTTGTTAAAACTTCTAAAGAATTTCTTATTGTTAAGGAGAACATTTATGCGCCAACCAACATTGAATTAGATGTTACCAAAGCCGATATTCAAAGAAGATTAGTCTTGGAGTTTAATGGTAAGCCTGCTACCGAGGAGTACGCTAGAAATTTAGGGATATCCTTGGATTATTTAAAAGCTAATTTCCAAGATGTTTTTTTTGAAAATCCGGTAGGTCGTACGTTTGGTGATGATGTTTGGATTACTGATCCGATTTCAATTGTTGATGAAACGGGAATAGGATTTGCCGCTTTGATTATGTCCCATACTAAAGTTAAATTACTCAAACCAGTTAATGCCATAGCTGAGGCGGCAAAAACGGTCCAAACCGTTAAACAAAAATTGCCCAATTGTAAAGGGGTAATTCTATTTAATTGTTTCTTTAGATATCTTCAGTTTAAAAAAGATAATCAACGGGAGTTAATTGCCGCAGAGTATAAGAAACTTGGGACCATCTGTGGTTTTAATACTCACGGTGAACAACTCAATAGGCATCACATGAACCAAACCCTAACTTTAATAGCATTTGGAGAATGACTTATCGATTTAGACTTCAATCGAACGTTGCCATTGAATATTGATCTTTTATAAAAAAGTAGCCGTCCTTTAATAGGTATAGGACGGCTGCTTTTTTCATAATATCCGGACTTAAAGTTTGTGTCTTAAATTTAATCGCCTTTAAACGGCGACGCTTAGTGAAACATTGGTGTTTAAAGGTGTTTAAAACTGAATTACCAGTAAATCAACTCGACTATCGATTTGATTATTGGTGGAATCGAAGAAGAAAGGATATATTTTACCGTTATCGATGGCGCTGATCCGATCTTCACTGACGCCATTTTTCATAAGGTAATCTTTAATTATGGTAAGGCGTTTTTGGGCTAAATCCAAGTTTTCATGATTGGAACCGTAGTCCTTAGTATTGGCAACCAAGATAATAAAGCTTTGGGAGCTCTGCTTTAGTAAGTTAATACTCTGATGGATCCGTTTGAGTTGGGTTGGATCCAGTGTGGTTGATTGGCCATCAAAGAAGATTGACTGGCTGCGATCATCCCAAGTAGCCGGGTTGGTTTCCCAGATAGAGATATCAACCCGTCGATTATACCACCATGAAGACTCATTATGTCCTTTTTTAACCGGATAATCTTCTCCATAGGCATTGACGGTTATTTTTCCGGGATCAAAACCATTTTGGACCAAGAATTTTTTAACTGTCTCAGCGCGCCGTCCGGCTAAGGCGATATTGTACTCCCTAGTACCACGTTCGTCCGCATGGCCGTCCAGGATAATATAGGAATTTTTAAAGTCTATCAGCAAATCCAGGTTATAGTTTAAACGCGGTTCCTGGTCGGGACGGATATTGTATTTGTCAAAATTGAAAAAGAGGGATTTCAACAGTTTTTCTTCCATTATTTTTTCAATGGTGAAACCACCAGCCAAGATACCGGTTTTACCATCGGGATTAGCGACGATTATGTCATAAACCCCAGCTTCTTGTTCGGTTAAATCAAACGTAACGGACATATCGGAGCTGGAAGCCACACTGGTATCGGAACCGTTAATTTCCTTGCCGGACCCGGCTAGTTTAGCGGAGGCTTTTTGATCGAAATTAGCGCCTGATAGGGTAAGGGTAACTGGTCCGTCATTAGTACCCCGGTTTGGGATGATCATCTTGATTAGGGGCGCTTGGCTGTCGATGGCGAAAGCATTATCCAACCTCCCGGATTGACCATCGGTGTTGGTTACTTTAACATCATAAATACCGGGAGTAGCGCCGTTAAGATCCAGATCACAAGTTATTTGGGTTTCGGAAATCACATTAACCAAAGCCCCATTGATCTCGGTGAGCTCCGGAGCGCTTAAGGCAACCTTGGCGCCATCTTTGAAGTTAGCTCCATTGATTGATACTGAAACCATTGCGTTTTTTAAGCCCATCTTGGGAAGAATCGCTGAGACTATCGGAGCGGAAGCAACAATAGTAAAGACACTAGGAGGAGAGGCCGCCTTTTCTTTCTTGGTGATGGAACCAATATTGGAAACGATCAGATCCCATTTACCGACCGCTTTTCCGTTTAAGTCCAGCGTACAAGTGACTTGGTTTTTAGAAACGAGTTGAATATTGGTAGCGACAATATCGGGTTCGCCGGATTTGGTTAATTTGACTACCACTGACTTATGAAATTTAGCGCCATCAATCGTAATATTGATACTTTCCTTATTGGTCCCTTGATTGGGGCTGACTGAATAAAGGGACGGAACCGGGCAAGCTAATGTGATAATCGAAAAACACTTTAAGAGGATCAAAACTAAGCATAATACGGCAAGAATTTTGATACGCATAACTTCACCTCCCTAAAATATGTTTAAATATTAAGAATATCTGGTTATTACTTGGAAAACCCCTCCTTTCCAATTATCGGCTAAATGCCATGGCCTTATAGATCGAAATAGTATTAATTTGGGGAACATGTCATAATAAATGGCGCATTTAGATAGACGACATATCTATATTCCGCTTCACGCTAGTTTATGCGGAGATAAGTGTAATAAAAAGTGAAGTTATCGCTAAAAATATGGTAACTTATAGAAAGGATCTTCGTTTCTTTGAGTGAAGGGAAAGGATAAAATGATGGTGGTTCATTTTGGACGGAGGATTTCGGTACTAATTAGCGAAGAATAAAAAACTAATAAGGTTTTTGGGAGGCGGGAAGATGTGGGAGTTCTTTATTAGAGGCGGCGTGATCATGATCCCACTGGCCCTATGTTCATTTGGGGCGGTGATCATTATCATTGAAAGGTTGTTGTTCTTTTGTTTTGGAGAGAAAGACGATATTGAAGGTAAAGACGGAATCATTCATTTTTTAAGTCAGGGAAAGTTCGATGAGGTTAAATCGATTATCATTAGATTGAACTCAGCGACAGCGAGGATTACTCAAGCCGCGATTGAACAAACGGGTAAGGATAGGAGTCTTTTGGAAACAGCTATCCAATCTGCGGGCACCGCTGAAGTAAACCGAATGGAGCGGGGGCTGGGGATATTGGACACGATTGTTACGGCCAGTCCTTTATTAGGATTACTCGGCACCGTAACCGGAATCATCCGTTCGTTTACAGCGCTATCGGTTGGGGGAGTTACCCAAGCCGCTGATTTGAGCTTGGGAATTGCCGAAGCCCTTTACACTACTGCATTCGGGCTGGCGATCGCCATTCCCGCTTTGTTTTTTTTAAATCTTTTTGTTGGAATCGTGGAGCGCCGGACTGGACGGCTGACTTCCACCTGCCAAGAGATTTTGACGATTCTCAACAAAGGTTAGGTGGTTATGATGATACTACGGGTTAAAAGGAGAAAGGCCAGGCTTGAAATAACGCCGATGATTGACATTATCTTCTTTTTATTGGTTTTTTTCTTGCTCTTTTCAACCTTTAAGACAGCCGAAACCGGTGTTGAAGTTGAACTTCCCAAGACCGTTAATATTGGAGATACCGAACAAAATACTATAGTTGTAAGTATTACTAAAGAAGAGCGGATTTTCTATGGTAAGGAACCGGTGGGAATTGAAGAGCTGGCAAGAAAAGTCCAACGGGAATTGCGGCAGGACCCTGCCAGCCGTTTTGTGGTTAAACCGGATACCACCGTTCCTTATATGGAATTGATTAAAGTCATGGATACTTTAGCGGGCGCCGGAGTTAAACAACCCTTATTAGGCGTAGACCGGCGTCAAACCCCGAAAGTAACCCCGGAAAATCAGATGGAGCGTACCGGTGATGACAGTATCTGAACGCCGTAATTATCAAGTGGCGGTATTATTCGCGCTTATTTTTCATCTGTCATTAGCGCTGGTTGTGTTTCCCATGCAATTATTAACAATTTCGTCAGGCGTGGAAGAGATGGCGGTGGGTATTTATGAATTAAGCGATTTTGAACTGGAGGACCAGGCTACCGAGGCGAAGCCGGAGTTAATCGTTAAGGCTGAAAAACAAAAGCCAAAACCAATTCCAAGTCCAGCTAAACCGGTGGTTCATGCTAACCCGAAACCTAAAAACGGCCAACCGGATCAAATCGTCAAGCCCGGTACAGAACACCTTAATTCTCCAATTGGCTTAGGGGATGGTTCGGGAATGGTGATTGGGTTCGGGCGGCCGCCATATTATCCTAAAAATGCGGAGAACGAAGGAAGCGAGGGGCAGGTGCTGGTTCGGGTGTTTGTTAAGAAGGACGGTAGCTTGGAAAAGACTGAAATAAAGGAAAAGTCGGGGGATTTACGTTTAGATAATGCCGCGGTTAACTCCTTAAAACGGGAGTGGATCTTTAAACCAAACACTGAAGATTACTACATAGATATTTTGTTTTCATTTTCGATGGATTCTAGGCCTGGTTATAAACTGATAGATTCAGCGACCAGACCTTAGGAGGTTAAGAGGTTAAATGAGATTCAAAGCAATCATGCTCCTGCCGGTGCTGTTGCTTTTTTGTTCTTTTGTGATGGCTGAAGGCGAAATTGAAGATCTACTGATACTGGAGAACCAATATATCAAGATTTTTATCAATGCGGGACCGGAGGAAACCGGGCGTTTTGCGGTGGATGTGGCAGCCGGCGATCCATTACGGAACGATGATGATGGAAAACCTTTGATTTATGGGCATCCCAAGCCATGGACATCTTATACCACGATTCGGATTAACGGCAAGAATTATGTTTTTGGGAGAGCTACTAAAAAACGGGCCGGTACCGGGTTACCTGGGGGAAAAATGATAACCGGTCCGGTTTTGGAGAAAGATCAATTATTGACCCAATGCCGTTATGACCAAGTACTGGCCGAGCAGTTACTAACTATCGCCCGTAGTCCAAGCACCGGCGTTTTGGATACAGCACGGATCATTTACCGCTTTGTCAACCAAGGCCCGAAGCCGGTGGAAATTGGAGTCAGGTCGCTTATTGATACGATGTTGGGCACTAATGACGGGGCTCCGTTTCGGGTTGGCGAAACGGAGATAACCAGTGATTTGAGTCTGAATAAAGACCAGTACCCCGATTTTTGGCAAGCATTTGATTCCTTAGCCAATCCGTCAGTAATTGCTCAAGGTAGTCTGAAAGGCGACGGCATCACTCAACCGGATCGGATCATATTTACTAATTGGGGTAAACCGGCTTCCAAACCATGGGACTTTTCTTTGGAACCAGGACTTGATTTCACCCGACTGGGCGAGGACGAACTGGACAGCGCGGTAGTAATGTATTGGGATCCTAGAACGGTCGGCCCCGGAGAACAATTTGAGGTGGTAATTTACTATGGCTTAGGCGGGATCTCCTTTGCCCCTGGAAATACTTTTCTGGGAATCTCAGCTCCTGCCGAAGTTCAATATAATATCGGCGTACCCCGTAAGTACTCAGTGATTTTATACTTGGAACACCGGGGCGAGGCTAAGGCGAAAAATATCAAGGTTAGATTACTTTTACCAAAGGGTCTGGAGACGGCTCAAGGGAGTGTGCCGGAAATAACTCTTAGCCAACTTTCACCCGTTATCACCAAACAGTTTGTCTGGGATGTAATACCAAACGGGGCTTTTCAGGGGAATACCTCCTTTGAGATTAAGGTAACTGGTGACGGCTTAGAATCAAATCAGGTAAAGCGGGCCTTGAAAATAATCGGCCCTCCTTTGTTGGAAGTCATCACGGTCCCGCCGGAACTAAAAATCGTTAATAACCGGCTGGAACCCAACCCGTTTACTTTGACGGTAAAAATTAAAAATATCGGTCAATCTACGGCCTATGGCTTGAAAGCATTTATAAATCCTGAATCCGGAATTAAGTTGGCCCCCGGCGAACGCAGTGAAAAATATCTTACAGAATTAGCCCCGAATGGTGAAACAAATGTAAGTTGGCAGGTAGAGTCATTGCCAGGCGCCGTAAAAGGTGAGTTTAAGATTACCATATTAGGTAATAATATTAAGCAGTTGGTTTATCCTGGGGAATTATCAATCCCAATTCCAGGAGTAAAAGTTTGGTTTTCCGACCCGGGGACACTTCATCCCAGTCAAGTTTTTAATTGCAATTTATATGCCTCAAACTTAATGAAAGCTAAAAAATATACTCTCGATGTGAAGTACAATCCCAAACAGTTGAGGCTAGTCTATGTATCGCGGGGCACCTTTTTAGTAGAGGACGGGGAGTTGGCATATTGGTCCAATGGACAAATTGAACATGGATCGGGTCAGGTGAAGTTAATCTACGGGATTAGGGAAACTCCTTTTAGTGGCGAGGAAACAAGTTTGGCTAGATTGAATTTTGTGGTGGTCGGCGATGGTCTGGGGACAATCGAAGTCGGAAATTTAGCGATCATCGATGCCGAGGAACGGCAAATACCTGTTGAATTAAGCAACCTTAAATATAAAATAGAGGGGGATGGTCAATGAAACTTATTAAACCGATACTGGTTGGATTGACGCTGATCTTATTGTTTTTAGTGTTTTCCTTGGTAAGTCTGGGAGCTAATGATCCCATGGATGTCCCGTCTTCCCATTGGGCTTATCAGGCGGTAAAGTTAATGATTGACAGAGGTTATCTTCAGCTTTATCAGGACCAAAGTTTTCAAGGAGACAAACCGGTTGATCGTTATACTTTGGCGGTGGTAATCTCCAAAATGTTAAATGAAGTAGCTGCCGGAAGAGTTGGCAGCAGTAAGGAGGACGTGGAGCTTTTACGGAAACTCACCAATGAGTATTGGAGTGAGTTGGTGGAGATGAATATCAAAGAAAATAGGTCCAGTAAAAGGATGGAAAGTTTATCAAAACAGGACCAAATTTTCAAGGAAGACCTTACTCAAACCATGGTATTGGTCCAAAAACTCAATGCTGAACAAAGAGCTCTGCAAAAAGAGGTCCAAAGAATTATTGATGAAATTCAAACTATAAGCCTGAGAGTGCAGCAACTGGAAGAAGAAAATACCAGACTTAAAGGGGATCTGGCCAGATTGAGATCGGATTACGAGGAGACTAAGCATAAACAAAATCTATACATATTTGCCGCCTTAATTCTGGGCTTAGCGGGCGCGGCGAAGTAATTTACAATTATACTGTACAATTCACAATGGGATTAGAGACTTTGATTAAGCATTTAATAGGTGCTGGTCAAAGTTTTTTGTTGTCTTTTTACTCATACCCATAACGAAACCCTGAAGAACCTGGGGCGGGTTGCGAGATAAACGGGCTGCTACGAACAGGTTAACGATGTATACGTTTGGTTACTATTATGTAAAACAGTTGAATTTTGGTAAGAGAGTGAGTATAATGAAAGTGACACTGGGACAAAAAATTAAATGGTTGGACAAAAATGGTCCCATGATTAAAGAGGTGAAAAACAATGTTATGTCCTGATTGTAAAAAAGATGTTAAATACAACCGGCTTTACTGCCCTCACTGCAGTGGAGACTTGGCGGTTGCTAACCGGAAAGCTGCTGTAGCCGGCCGGTAAATGAAAACGAAAGTTAAACAGCGAGGAGTGATTTGAATGAGAAAGCATAGTTTTTTAGTGAGGTCATTGCCTAGAAAAGATTACCCGGGGTTTGACAAGACCCATAGTGATCGGCAAATAGACTCTACCAAATTAAACTGGTCAATCATATATGCTTTGGAATGCGGGATTAATTAAAAAATTAACCCGCATTTTTTTATATTTTACAAGCAGGCTATAATAGGATAAGCTTATTGATAAATGTAGGATTTAAAAAAAGAGTAGTAGGTGAAAAAATGGCGGGTATCTTACGGGAAATAGGTCAGGTTACCGAAGTTTTGGATACTAAGGTCAAAGTGATGGTTACTAGGAGCAGTTCTTGTGAGAACTGTGGGGCCTGCGGCATCGGAGCTAAACCTACCACCGACTTTATGCTAAACAACAACATTGGGGCTAAGGTTGGGGATCGAGTGGTAATAGAATTGCATTCTAAAGCTTTGTTTAAAGCCGCTTTTTTAGTATATGCCATTCCCTTGGTAGCGTTAATCATAGGTTTTTTATTGGGGCAACGGATCGGAACTTCCGGAGGAATGACTCCCAACCAAGCCGAATTGACCGGTATTGGGTCTGGGTTTCTCTTTTTAGTCCTGGCGTTTTTATCTTTAAGAAAACTCGAGCGGCTTCGGGCTTTCGGTTCCGATTTACAGCCTCAATTAGTGGCGGTGGTCGACGCGGAAGAAAGTTCTTGTTGAATGGCGACTGTAAAGATTTCCGCAAAATGTTCAACCGATCGGTATACTTGTTCAAGCTCCGAGTTTTGATTGCCAAATTCAATTATTAGGGCATGATCCGATAAGTGTTGATTATAACGGGCATCGGAAATGACAATACCGTTACTAAGCCCGGGATAATAAAGATTTAGGAATTCATTCAGTTTAAGGGCAAACTCATGGTTTTGATTCAAATT
>JAAYEK010000146.1 GCA_012728785.1 Bacillota bacterium
CAGCGGCGGTCGGTTGATAGCTTTGGGAACAGTGAGGACAAATTTGGCGGACTAACCGTTGGGCCAAAATCCCCCTGATGGTTGAAGCCACTAAAAATTCCTCAACTCCCATATCGATTAATCTGGTAAAAGCGCTGGGCGCATCGTTTGTATGTAAAGTAGCCAGGACCAGATGTCCGGTCAAAGCGGATTGGATGGCCACATCAGCCGTTTCTCGATCCCGGATTTCACCGACTAGGATTATGTCGGGGTCATGACGTACTATCGTCCTTAAGCCTTGAGCAAAGGTAAAGTTGACTTTCGGGTTCACTTGCATTTGATTGACACCCTTAAGTTGATACTCAACCGGATCTTCAATGGTAATGATTTTTCGGCTGGGATCGTTCAATCGTTGCAAAGCCGCATAGAGGGTCGTGGTTTTACCGCTACCGGTGGGGCCGGTCACTAAAATCATTCCGTGGGGTTTGGCGATTAGCTTGGTGAATTCGCGGAGATTGGTTGCTGGAAAACCTAACTCTTCCAAACCGAACATAATGCTCTCGCGGTTCAAAATACGCATGACAATCTCTTCTCCGTATAAAGTAGAAGCAGCCGCAACCCGGAGATCCAGGTCCCGCTGGTCGATGCGGATCTTAATCCGACCGTCTTGAGGAACCCTTCTTTCGGTAATATCCATTCCGGCCATTAACTTGATCCGCGAAGCCACCGCCGGATATAAAGTCTTTGGTGGCGGATGGGTCTCCTGTAATACACCGTCAACCCGATAACGCAGTTTAATCTCGCCTTCAAAAGGCTCCAAATGAATATCACTGGCTCCCGCTTTGACCGCTCCGCTGATGATCGTATTAACCAGCCGGATAATCGGCGCCTCATTGACCATTGATTCCGGAGCTATGGTACTGATATCGTTATCCGAGATGCTTTGATATTGGTTTAAATCAGTATCATTCAAATCTTCTAAAACCGCTGCAACTGATTCCAATGAAGAACCGTAGTATTTTTTTAAAGCCTCGGTGATCTGAGTTGTCGAAGCGACTACGATTTTTATACGGCAGTTCATCGATTCCCGAAGTTGGTCAAAACATTCCAAATTTAAAGGTTCATCAGTGGCTAAGGTAATCCGGTTATCTTCATACTTTATCGGAATCGCCCGATAACGTTGGGCCTGCCTGGGACTTAACAATTTTAACAGTTCATCATCGGGATTGTTCTCCAAGGGCCGACAATATGCCGACCCCAATTGGGCGCTAATGGCTTGGGCCATTTGCTCTTCATCGAGATAACCTGAATTAAGCAGTAAACTTTCCCAAGAAACCCCTTCCCTATCATGAAGTAACCCTAAAGATTCGAACTGTTCTTGATTGAGATAGCCTTTTTCAAAACAGATAACCGCCAGATTTTTCATTAGCTTTGGATTTTCACCCTTTCAATAATTCAGAGCCAAAATTTGTTTGTCAACTTCTTTTTGGTTATTGCAAAGTTCGTCAATTATATTCATTATCCTGCCATTCAAAATGGTTCATTGTTAACTTTACATCATTAACAAAAATTTAATCTAATAGTACTGATTGCTAGACCCTTGAAAATATGGCTTTTTTCACTAAAAGTACTCCTAAATCATTGTTAAATATCTAGGGAAATACACATAGTAATTGCCACCGCCGGAAAATTGGGATAGAATTAAAAATGAAAAATAACCAACGTTATTCATTAGTTTGATTAGGAGTATAAATTGACCATGAGATCATTTAGAAATCATTTCTTTACCATAATTTTACTATTTTTATTAACCCTGATTCCAACCTCCATAGGGTTGGCCGCTGGAGGAGTTATAACCCTCGACTTCAAAAACGCCGACATTCGAGATGTCTTACGTTCCCTGGCCGGTCAAGAAGGGGTAAATATCTATGTTGACAACGATATATCCGGTAAAGTGACCATCAGTTTAAATAAAGTCACTTTCATTGAAGCTTTAACTATTATCACCAAAAATAATGATCTTGCTTTTACTAAAACGGATAATGTCTATTATATCAAATATTTAGAAGACCCGATTTTAAATGTTCAATATTCCGAAGATAAGTTATATGTGGAAGCCCGGCGAATTCAACTCGTCACTCTTCTAGAAACGATTTCTCAAAAAAGCGGCGCCAACCTTGTTCCCGCCCCTGAATTAAACGAAAAAGTATCGCTAGTAATCGGCCCCGCCCCCCTGGAAGACGCGGTAAAGGCTTTGCTGTCTCAAACTAATTGTATTGGGGAAACAATCGGGGAAGTGACCATGGTCCGCAAAAAATCCACAGTCCAGTATTCATTTACTGTAAATTATCAGGACAACCTTTTAACAGTTGACGCTAAAGAAATCCCTTTGCCCGTCCTCTGTCGCGGGATAACTGAAAAGACCGGTGTTTCCATCGTTCCGGACCAAAATCTCAATCAAAATGTGACTATCTTCTTTCAAAACTTGATAATCCCCGATAGCCTGGCATTATTATGCGAGCCAAACGGATTGGTTTTCTTCAAAGAGGGAGACGCCTGGCGAATCGCCCGCCAAAGCGGGAGCTACCGGATTCGGTTCAAGGACAACCTACTGACGGTTGCCGCCGATGGGATCGATATCTCTGTTTTAGCCAAAGAAATCTCCCGTCAGTCCGGTGTCAATATCATGCTAGATCGGGATGTACGAGGGACTATTAGCGCCAATTTTCAAAGTCTTCCTTTATTTCAAGGACTTTCAATTATTCTCGAACACCAAGGTTGGTATATTGAGAAACAAGCAAATCACTATCTTATCAGGGCCGATCAACTCCAAAACAAAAACATCCGGATCTTCTATGATCCCGAAACTGAACTTTTCAATCTGGATATTAAAAGCGCCCCCTTGACTCAAGTCCTGGACGACATGGCCCGTAAAGCCGGGCACAATATTGTAATATTGGCCCAAGTCAATTGGACAGTGAACAACGTCAGGCTCAAAGGGTATAATTTCACTCAAGTCATGGATTTTCTCTTTAAGGGAACGATCTTCACGTATAAGTTGACTGACGATACCTATATCATCGGCGACGGTTTAGTGGCTCGTCCGGAAAACAGCGATTTCGCCATGGTCAAAATTTATCCGATCAAATATATGAAAGCTGACCAAATGCTTAACTCCTTACCACCGGTACTCCCCCGTCAAAATATCGTTCAACTTCCGGAGAAAAACGCCTTAATAGTAACTGGACCACCCAATGTCCATCAACTCTTCACCGAGTATCTGGAACAAGTTGATGTGGCCGGCATCGAAGACAATACCGAGGTAATCAAGATTAAATACCTCAAAGCCGAGGAGGTCTTGAAACTAATTCCGCCGTCGATTCCCAAGGGAGACCTAATTGTTTTGAAGGAAGCCAACGCGATTGTTGTTAGAGGACCGCAAAACTTAGTTCATCAGGTGAAAAGTTATATTGATAAGATCGATATCGTAAACCCCTTAATTGTCTTTGATATCCAGGTGATTCAAGTATCCGATACGAAAGGCTTTACTTGGAATGCTCCACAGGGAGCAATTAAGCTTGGTAACGGTGATGAATTACATATAAGCCCTGGAAAAGGTAGTGTTACACTGATCGATCCTGAAAAGAAACTCTATAAGGACGATGAAAAGGGTATTATCGGTTCATTAACCTTATTATTACAAAATGGAGATGCCAAAATAATAGCCAATCCAACAATAACTACTTTGAATGGTTATCCCGCCAAATTTAATGTTTCGACAAAAAGGAGTTATGAAGTACAAACAATATCAAGCACATCGTCGGAAGGTAGCACTTCTACGAGCAACACAGTAAAAACCTATGAGTCCGGTTTAAGGATTAACATTACTCCCTGGGTCTCTGCTAATAATCAGATTACTATGGAAGTCAAACCGGAGATCAGTGAATTTGGCGATGCCCCGGAAGGTTCTGACCTTCCCAGTACTTTTGAGCGTTCCACTGAAACCACTGTTCGGGTCAATGACGGAGAAACTATTATCATTAGCGGACTCAAGAACACCCGTAAGGAAAAAACCGTCTCCAAGATCCCGATCCTGGGGCATATTCCAATCATCGGCTTATTGTTTACCAACTACTCGACTAGAGATGTTCAGGATGAATTCGTGATTGTGATTACCCCGACTTTGGTCTATGACCAAACGGCTGTCCCGGATGAAAATGATCTCCTTAAGAAATTCAGCCCGAAGCTTAAATACGAGATCGATCCGGAGTCGGTGACTGAGGAGGAGAAGAAGAAGTATAAGATTAAGGATAAGAAATGAACAAACACTCACTCCTGTCCCCATTCTTTGAGTCTCATTTCAATTCTTGTTTTAATTGCTCTATCATCAAGACAACCTTCCAGGTAGTCCATATTTTTATAGTATTCAGAAACAGTTATGGGTCCCTCAAAAATCTGTTGTAAAATCCTTAAAGAAAATATTTTAGCTTCCTCAACAAGATTTTGTTTGCTTTCTTCAAATGATTTTACAATATCAAGTATTCTTCAACTATTCACAAATTAGTAAAAGAATCAGCCTTAGAAGCTTTCAATTTTACCCATTTATTTTGCTGGGACAAATATAAAGTCCGGCAAGCCAGAAAACATACGACTTGCCGGATCGGATCCTAACTTTTTTTAAGTTCTCCTTTTATTTACCAGCAGCAGGGAGCAACGTAAGTGTATCCTCTGCCAGATTCGTTACCTCTTCCTTCGCAATGGGCATCGGATGATATTCTATGTTCGCCCATAATTTCATTTGATCTTCCCGATGCGGATTCAACAGGTGCATACTTGCTCCGGATGAAATTACCGATAACATACCGTCGATGTCCCCAAAGGATACCAAATGACGTTGGGTCGTCGCAAAGGTTACGTTAAACTTTTTGGGAGGAAAAGTATTGCAATAAGCAAAGGCGATGGAGGTTGGGCTGCCGGAAAAAGGCAATTTTTGATTGCTCTTAAAAATGGAACTAATCACCGGGATCCCTCTTCCAAATAACGGGTGATAAAGCCTAGCTTGTTGCACCCGGCTGAAATCCCATTTCGCCGGATCTTTGCCGTATTTTTTACTGAGAAATTTGATGGCGTTTTTAAAACTCCTCTGGGCAATATCATCTCTGGTTTCGATCCGATCAGGAGTATCAACATCATCAAACCTTTTATTGGTAGGGTCTTTCATGATATTAATCAACGATTCGATATGCTTTAATGGGAATGCAAAACCCCATAATCGGTACTTTAACTGTTCATCACCAAAAGTATTGGTATCCAAATAATTCAACCAGGTTGAAAATATGGAGGCGCCGATGCTGTTCTTGTCAAAACGGGCGTCCCATTGTTTGGCGTAACTCAGAGCCTTCTCTTCTATTTCATTTTCCGGCTCGATCGCCGCTAAATATTCATTTAACTGTTGCGCGGCATAGGAGAAATTGTCGCCCTCCAACAAGCGCATATCCTCCACGGTAATGGGTTTCCCTTTCGCAATCAGCGCCTCTAATTTGTCAACCACGCTTCTGGCCCGATATCCCGGATGGAACCAATCATAGGTAAATTTATATGGGTAGGCGTCGGTCGTGGTCTTATTATTGACGGCGGCTACATAACCCGTCGGGGGATTATAAAGGTAAGGTAAATGTTCAAATGGAATATAACCCTGCCATTCATATTCTCCGCTGCTTCCCGATACCGGTATGGTTCCCAGGTGGTTTTTCGCCCGGATCGGTATTTTCGTCGCCGCTTGATATCCGATGTTTCCTTGATTATCCGCATAGATAAAGCTTTCACCCAAGGAATCCCAATAACTCAAGGCATTTCGGAATTCATCCCAGTTGCGGGCGCGATTCAAAAGCGACAATGATTTGTACGTAATACAACCGTCCTGAACAGTCCAGCGTATCGAAATGGGTTCGGATTTTTCCCATTTGGAACTGGAGAGGATAGTCCAATTTCCGGGATATTTTTTAACGGCCTTGGCTCTTTTTAAGTTTTTTTCCGAGATCTTTAATAGACCATTGATAATCGGCCCATGACGGGTATATAAAATGTCGAAAACATGTGGAGCTTTTCCTTTGATCTTGATGATCTCCTGTTCCTTCTCCAGCGGATACCACTTGCCTTGATACAGATATTTGGTTGGGTTGCTGGGGTTATCCAGGGTTTCGATATACATGTCCTGAACATCAGGGTTTAAATTCACAAACCCCCAGGAAATGTCTTGGTTACGGCCAAGTAAAATAAGGGGTCCTCCGGGCAGCGAATATCCGCTCATGTCGAACCGGCCGCCATGAAGGCCAATTTCATACCAAAAGGAAGGAATAAATAGACCCATATGTACATCACAGGCGAGGATCGGCTTCCCGGTCGCCGTATATTTCCCGCTGATGGCCCAGGTCCCGCTGGCCCATCCGAATTGTTGCAGGTTGGCCATAAAATAATTGGGATCGACCGGCCCGGAGATCGAATTATTTCTTAACCAATCGTTTTTACCACTCTGAAAATTTTCTTGAAACAGCTGATGGGTGTCAATTTGAGTCGTAAGCGGCGCTAAATATTTTCGCCAAGAATATTGTTCCAGATCCTTGGTGATGATCTCCGGGTTATCTGGATCCCAGGGCGGCAATTCTTCATTCGCCATTTGTTCTCCCAGTTTGGCGGCAACCTGGGTATAATAAAGTTCATATTGCCAATTCAAGGCATTGATGTAAGCCATATAATTGGAGAAACTCATCACATCCAGCGGAGTCCAAGGCGCCGGTTTGAAGTTTAATATGGTAAATTCAAGCGGCAATTTTCCTTGATGGGTCTTGATATAGGCGTTTGCGCCATCACAATAGGCCTGGATTATCGCTTTTGTGTCGTCATCCAAATCCTGATAAGACTTTTCGGCAATTCTCCGCATACCGAAGTATCTAGACAATAGGTCCATATCGAATCCGGATTGTCCGGCAATTTCACTCATGGTTCCACTTCCGATCCGGCGGTGCATTTCCATTTGAAAAAGCCGATCCTGCGCTGTAACGTAACCCTGGGCAAAAAACAGATCATAGTCATTTTCAGCGTAAATATTGGGAACACCATATTTATCTCGGATAACTTCCACTTTGCTCTTGAGTCCCTCGACCTTGAGTTCACCCTGGGTTTGCGGCCAGGGCTTGGTGACAAACCAAGCTAAAAAAGCCGCGGTTACCACCAATACAAGGCATACAATCCCAATAATCTTGGGAAATTTTGAGGTTCCTTTTTTCTTCATCACCATTTGCTCCTTTTCGATAGAATTGATACGGTAAAAAGTATCCTAACCTAAAAATTCTTGAATCACCTGAATAAAGGCCGGGCCGTATTTTTCCAACTTTGCCTCCCTCACTCCCGGGTAGCCAACTCCTTGCGCAACTGTCTGTTCGATCAGATATTTTTGTAGGATGATGTCCTGGGGGGACAAATAGGAGAATACATTCTCCGGGAGCGTCGTCCCGGCCGGCCCCGGCCCGGCCCGCCTCCTGGTAGTAAGCCTCCATATTCTTGGGCAGTTATAGTGAATCACGAAGCGGACATTGGATTTATCTATCCCTATCCCAAAGGCGTTGGTGGCCACCATCACCCGAATGTCATCGTAAATAAAGGCTTCCTGCGCCTGGATCCGTTCCGCGTCCGTCAAACCGGCGTGATACTTCCCCGCCAGGAGGCCTTTCTTCTCAAGCAATTTATAAAGATTATCCACCTCTTTCCGGGTTGCGGCGTAAATGATTCCGGAACTCCGGGGATGTTCAGCGAGATAATTTTGGACATAGTCTCTTTTGTTTTCACCCCGGACCACCTTGAAGGTGAGATTGGGACGGTCAAAGCCGGTGATGTACACCTTCGGTTTGATGAGACCCAACAGATTGACGATATCATCCTTCACTTCTCCGGTGGCGGTGGCCGTAAAGGCGGATACAATGGGGGCGGACAGGCAATTCCCGGATAATGGATCCGATCTGGCGGTAGCTGGGCCGGAAATCATGGCCCCACTGGGAGACACAATGGGCTTCATCAATGGCCACCAAGGAAACGGATTGTTCCAGGGACTGAACCAACCCGCCAAAGGATTCGGCCTCCAACCGCTCCGGGGCCACATAGAGCAGCCGGTATTCTCCGGCGCGGGCTTTTCGGATTCGGTTCAGGACCTCCTTCCAGGACAAAGAGCTGTTGATGAAGGTGGAGGGAATGGCTGCGTCCTTCAGGGCATCCACCTGGTCTTTCATCAGGGAGATTAGAGGTGAGATGACCAAAGTGAGGCCGGGAAATAATAATGCCGGGATTTGAAAACAGATGGATTTTCCCGCGCCGGTAGGCATAATGGCGCAAACATCAGCGCCAGCGAGGATACTTTCTATGATGGCGGCCTGTCCCTCGAGAAAGGAAGGATAGCCGTAGTGTTTTTTGAGTAGGTTTTCAGCGTCGGCAATGGTGGGCCGGGAGTAGGAGGAGGAATTAAACATCAAAGAGATACCTCCGATGACATCCAAGACATCCAAATCATAGCTGTATTCGACTTTTTACCGAGGATTTCCTGCTAAAAGAGGAAAATAAATATGAAAATGGTTCCTCAGGGGATATCCACATCGTAATTTTAAACAAATGATGAATTTGATTTTTTTGCGGAGATTTTCTGCTTGTATTTCACCTTCCAAAAATCGAACTACGGCTACAACTATGGGCACTTAAGCGACATCGACTGGAACGACAAAGTTTCATCCATGGTGGTCGCGAACGGTTATTATGTGGATATTTACCAGGACGTGTCGCGCCGGAGCGATACCAAGTTCCGCTGGTAGGCGATACTAAACTTAGAGAGGGAATATCGTTTTCAGCAAAAAAATTTATTAAATCTGTTACTGATTTTTTTCGTAGTGCATATATCATAAATGCTTCCATGGTGTATTCACCATAACCGCTTGGTATGATCCAACTAATAGAACGAACTACATTACTTCTAGCTGCAGGATAATAGCTATCCCTTCTTAATTCATTGTTATCTCTATCGTAAACTATCATTACAAAAGTATTTATTTCAGGACCTCCTGTGCTTCCACTAGCTGCCGTGTCTCCACCTTTATACCAAGTATTATTATCCGGAGAATAAATGCCAATATAAGCACATAACCCAACTGAACAAAATATATTGTAATAAATAAATTATAATTAGTCTCATCTTATTCATTTATAACACCTCGTTAAGCGCTAACAGCGCTATTATTACCAATAGGTTTAATTGATTAAACTAGGATATTCATCAAAATCTATCCCTACCTAGACCTAAATCAGTCTTTTTGTAATTAACACTTAATGGTTGGCAATAATATGTAGTTGTAGTTTTATATAAATTATGGATTTATCTCTGAAGTATGAGATAAGATTTGGTGACCTGATATTAATTGCCTTACAGTGAAATAACTGTTTTAAATTGACATTTATCGACTAATATCTTATTCTTTTTAAATATTTTACAAAATATTATATTATTTTAAAGTTTTTCAAAACTTGAAGCTCATGCCATGATAATAAAAAAAACTGCTGCAAAAGTTCTTATCTTGCAACAGCCCCTTTTAAAATCAAAAAGCCGGAGAATTATCCCCAACTTTTATCATTTTCCTTACACCCTCACCACAACCGTCGTTCCCTTCCCAAGCGCCGATTCGATCCAAAATTCGCCCCCAACCTCATGCACCCGTTCCCGCATTCCCCTGACTCCCAAATGTTTCTCTGCATTGATCTCCGCTAACTCAAACCCCTTTCCGTCATCTTTGATGGTCAATTGCCCACGCTCGTTTTTAACCTCCAAAGAAACCTTTACCTTACGGGCATTGGCATGGCGAGCCACATTATTCAAGGACTCCTGGAAAACCCGGTATAAGACTAATTGCCGCTTATTGTCCAATTGGTCCTCTTTTCCGTTGAAATCACAGTTGATTTCCAAGTCATATCTTGCCATAAAAAGACCGGCCAAATTTTCCAAAGCTTCAAAAAAACCTTTTTCACTCAAAGCGGCCGGCTGTAATTCATAGATCATCAACCGCATCTCGGTTTGGATCTCAGCCACCATCTCTTGAAGCTGATCAATAGTTAACCCTGCTTTGTCAGGGTCGCGGTTTAGTAAATACTTTAAAGTTTTCAAATTCAGACTAATCCCGAAAAGATTTTGCGATACCGAATCATGTAACTCCCGGGCGATTCGGTTTCTTTCTTCGACCACTGCAAGTTTTCGATTTTGTTGCTCCAGTTTGAGCCGTTCATCTATTTCGATCGAATAACGCCAAAAAAGACTAATCACCACCGAAGCTAATCCTACACCGAGGCTAGTCCCGATGATGTTTTGTAAAGACGGAAAAAAACTATATATATATGTGCGGTAAAACAATGCTAACGAAAAAAAAGTCAGAACACTGACAAGATAATGCAATAATAAACCAAACAAAATTCTTCCTTTATTAGCCGATGAAAACCATTGACCAACCAAATTATTACTTGCGGTAATCAGGATCCCCGCTAATAAACCAAAGAAAATATAATTCACCAATACACTGATATCTAACCGTAAGTTCTCAAAAGCAAATAGAAACATCGCCGATATTATTACCCCAATTAAAGCGCCCCATTTAATCCAATAAAGTAACTGTTTCATTCCGCGCTCCTCTCGATCATCTGATACTCGATGGCCTTAACCACAGCCTGGGTCCGATCTTTGACATCCAGCTTATGTAAAATGTTACTAACATGGGTCTTGACGGTCACTTCCGAAATATGTAAATCTTGAGCAATCTCTTTATTTGATTTTCCTTTGACGAGTAATGTCAAGACCTCTTTTTCTTTCTTCGTTAGTGGTTCTATTAATATCTCCGGCCTGATTACCCGTTGCATCAATTTTTTAGCAATTCGGGGATGCAATACGGGTTCTCCGTTACTAGCGGCTACAATTGCTTCCACCAGCTTTTCAGGTGGGGAATCTTTCATCAAATAGCTTAGAGCCCCGGCATCAATTGCCGCGATCACCTCTTCATCCTCGCAGAAGCTTGATAAAATGATTACTCGGGTAAACAAACCTGCGGTTTTGATGGCTTGGGTTAACTTTATTCCATTCCATCCCGGAATATGGAGATCGATGATCGCCACATCCGGTTGGAATTTTTGAATTCCTGCCCAGGCTACTTCTCCATCTCCGGCTTCGCCAACTATTTCGATCCCATATTGAGTGGCCAGAAACGCTTTCAAACCTTGACGGACAAATGGATGATCATCCACGATAAAGACTTTTAACAAGGCGCTCACCTTCCCATCATCATAATTCAAGTTTTCTACGCTTTTCGTTAAAAACCTTTACCGGATAGGAGTAATACTACCCCTTCCAATTGAAAGTTTTCGTTATTAACGATCGGAACGAAGAGTAGTAAGATTGGTAAAATTAAGATCAAAGAAATTTTTCTGCCTAACCCGGTTTTTCCCGGGGGTAATTTCTTTTGGAGATAGATCCCGATTGAAATTGCTACGGTTATGTTTTCTTTAAGGTTATTTAGGTCTAAAGCCGATCTGTTTTTAGTTCTATTTGATCACCCTCCTTACCTCTATTATAGAGTTAATCCTTAAAAACACATCATTCCGAAGATAGGCTCATCAAGAAAAAAAGTAGGAGTCTTTGCTCCTACTTTCGGAGGATATAATCCGCTCCTTTTAAATACCTAGCGCCCCGCAATCCTCGATCAAGTGTTTCCAATAACGTGACGGCAAATATTGCTTTTGCAGCCTTGGATTTGACCTTTCCTTAATTTCAATACTCTTAAAGTACACCTTCCAAAGACTCTCCCAGGCAAGCTCCTCTTCTGATAGACAACTTAAGTTGGCTGTCAAATCTTCCAACTCCGGTTTCAACTCCACTTCTTTTAAAAATCGGACCTGGTTGCCATCATAAAACACTCCGGAATTCCGACCCCGGTCATGGATAAACCAGCGCTGGTCGGCAAATCTTTTTTGAAAATGTTCGGCTAATAAAGGAGTAATCTGATGGTCCGGTTCAATCGGGGCATAAAACAGATCCGGTCCAATCCGGCGAAACCTGACTATCCCCTTGAAAAGATGCACTTCTTTGGCAACTTTTTCGCGAATCTTTATGACCTTTAAAACAATGGGATCAGCCAAATCAGTTTCAATGTTCTCCTTCGCATCCATCACTTTTTGGAGGTATTTACAAAGTATAATTTCGCTGCCGGGATCTCCGGAAAGATAACAATAAAGCACTGACTTTAACCCTTCTCTTGAAAGTTTTTTAAAAATCCGGCCCATTAACCTTTTAGCTTTTTCAAAATCAGTCTCAATATAACGGGTCTCCGTAAATAAATTCGTTTCCAGTTTATCCTCGGTACTAATCTCCTCAGGTAACTCTCCCTTTTCAATTACTTCGCCTACCGCAGTTAAAAAGCCGTCAAAAGTACCGTCATAAATGTAATAAAGCATCATCTAATACCCCCAAAGTTTATAGGTCTTCCTTACAACTCAAATAATGGCAGCTGGAACTCGTTGGCAGATTGATTGACTTTCCTCTCTTTATCACTCAATACTTGCCTTAACAAGATCGGGTTGTCAATTCTTTCTAAGTACCTCCCCTGGCAGGTCAAAAAATATCGAGCCCGTTTCAAGACCACACCCAGTTTTCCCAAATTATCAAACCCAAGCGGCCCATACCGCCTAGCGTTGATAATCCGCTTTGCTGATTTCAATCCAACTCCCGGGACCCTAACCAAAATTTCATATTCAGCCCGGTTTACCTCCACTGGAAAAATAGTCATATTTCTCAACGCCCAACTGGTTTTGGGGTCAAGCTCCCGGTCTAAAAAAGGTTCTCTGGGGTCTAACAGCTCTGTGGCTTGAAAACCATAAAACCTAAGCAACCAATCAGCTTGATAAAGCCGGTTTTCCCGCTTTAATGGGGGTGAGGATAATGCAGGTAAAAGCGAATTGTGGTTCACCGGGACATAAGCCGAATAATAGACCCTTTTCAGATGAAACTTCTGATATAATCCCTCCGCCAGACTGACAATCTGATAATCGCTTTCCGGTGTAGCGCCTACTATCATTTGGGTGCTTTGTCCTGCCGGCGCGAACCGCGGGGTGCTACTAAAAAATTGGCTTTCTTCCTGATATCTGCTGATTTGGGCACTTAAATAGGTAAATGAATTAAAAATATTTTCTTTTGACTTATCCGGAGCCAGTAATTTCAATCCCTGTTCCGATGGAAGTTCAATATTGGCGCTAAGACGGTCGGCATAAAAACCCGCCCTGCGAAGCAGTTCCCGGCTAGCGCCGGGAATTGCTTTTAAATGTATATAACCATGAAAATTGTGTTTCAACCTAAGCTCTTTGGCAATTCGGACCATCAATTCCATAGTGTAATCGGTGTTTTTTAAAACCCCCGAGCTTAAAAAAAGCCCCTCAATATAATTACGACGGTAAAAATCAATCGTCAACTTGACCACTTCGTCTACGGTAAAAGCTGACCTTGGTATATCATTGCTTCTCCGATTAATGCAATATGCGCAATCATAAATACAGTAATTGCTCAATAAGACCTTAAGCAATGAAATACACCGCCCGTCACCGGACCAGCTATGACAAATCCCGGAAACTGCCGCGTCTCCTAAACCCTTTTCCGAATTAGTTCTAGTACTGCCACTAGATGAACACGAGACATCGTATTTGGCCGCAGCAGCTAATATACCAAGCTTTTGATCAAGTTCCACATCTTCGACCTCACTTACCTAAATTATATCAAGAACACATGTTCGGGTCAACTTAAAAAACTGTCCGAAAAAGAAAAATAATTTTGAAAAGTTTAACATGAATATAATGTATTGAATTACAATATATGCTATAATCTATCATGGAATTGATCAAAAGGAGGTTATTGCTATGCCAAAACTAAGTTGGTTTCTAATAGTCTTTATGTCCCTTTCTTTTTGGACTGGGATCGAAGCTAAAGACCGTTGGGAATTTATTAAAGATGATGATCTTAGCAAACATTATTTTGATGTTGATAGCGTTAAAGTATTTAAAGACGACACCTCCAACCAGATTCTTCTAGATGCTTGGATTAAAGTGACTTATCGAGGGATCGGAAAAGACCGCTACCGGGAGAGTTTACAGAAAGCCGGGATTTCAATTCTCGGTTATGAAAATTTTAGTTACGCCATTAATCATGTTTTATTTGACGATGGTAAAATCTGCCTCTTAGGCGTTTATGACTATGACCAAGAGGGATCGGTTCTGCGCTCTTTCGATGCTCCGGTAAGATATTGGATGGATATTATTCCCGGATCAACTATGGAAGTCTGGTATGACCATCTGATTGTTTTCGCTACCACTAACCTTAACTCGATTGCCAAGCAAAATGTTTAACTTGCATCCGATCGGTAACCAAATTAGAATTGTCAAAAACAGGCTTCTCCGGTTGAGGATTAATCTATTAGATTAGACTAATAATAAACTGATTAATCTTGATGCCTTCCCGTTTATGATAACATGCAACTATTTACTAATCGTTACCGTCATATTCAACGTTACCGGCAAATTATCAATGTCGTTAGTAAACATGGCTTAGGACATTTGCTAGACTTAATTGGTTTAAAAAATCCGCTTCCCCTTTCTCAACGAAAGAAGATTAGCGCCCACCCCAATACTGCAACTAGAGTAAGAATGGTCCTCGAAGAACTGGGCCCAACCTTTATCAAAATTGGACAGTTATTGAGCATGAGACCGGACCTGCTTCCTTTAGAATACCTTGTCCAACTAGAAAAACTTCAAGAACAGGTTACCCCGGTTGGGTTTGAGCAAATCAAAAAAGTAATTGAAAGCGAATTAAACCTTCCTTTAATGTCCTTTTTTGCCGATATCAACCCCAATCCATTGGCCGCTGCATCAATCGGTCAAGTTCATTCCGCACAATTGCTTACAGGGGAAACCGTAGTTGTAAAAGTCCAACGGCCTGGAATCCAAAAACTAGTAAGGACCGATCTCGAAATAATAGAGGATCTCGCTGGTTTTCTTCAATCTAGGACAGAATGGGGACGAGTTTATAATATTATCGACCTAAGCGACGAATTTGCCCGCTCCATCCGAGATGAGCTCGATTACACCATTGAAGCCGGTAATGCAGAACGATTGGCGAAAAATTTTCAAAACGACCCTACGGTCCGCTTCCCCAAAGTTTTTTGGGAGTTTTCCACCGGACAAGTATTAGTTTTGGAAGCTATCTCCGGTAATAAAATATATGATTCCTCCAGGCTTGATAATTTAAAAATCAATAACGCTACCGTCTGTCAAAACCTGGTTAACTCTTTTCTTAAACAATTGTTCCAGGACGGTTTTTTTCACGCCGATCCTCATCCGGGTAATATATTAATCGCTAATGATGGTGTCATCATCTTTTTAGACTTCGGAATGGTGGGACGTCTGAACTTATGGATTAGGGAACGCTTGAGTTTTTTATTGTTAAATCTAATCCAAGAAAATGCCGCCAACATCGTGGAGATCGTTATGGAGATTGGGGAGATCAAGGGGGCGGAGCACCGCAAGGCTATCGGAGATGAAATTTACTATCTATTTGATAAATACTATCACCGGCCCCTCAACCGGATTCAAATTGGCGTGGCCTTACAAGAATTATTAGAGCTGGCTTTAAGATACCGATTTAAATTCCCAAGAGAGCTGTCGTTGGTTGCGCGGTGTTTATTTTTACTCGAGTCAACCGTTTCCAGATTAATCCCGGATAGTAGTTTGCTTGAACTTTCCCGCCCTTTTGGTATCAAACTTCTCCGCGAACAACTCGGATGGCGGCATCTTTCCAAAACCGGAAAACTTTTTCTTCAAGATTGGCTTTTCTTCTCCCTGGATTTGCCGGTTCAACTTAAAAAAATAATTCGTGCCTTAGAAAATGGTGAAACAAAATTAATTCTGAAACACCAAAACTTTGAACATTTTATCACTAGAATGAGTCTGATTGGTAATAGACTGTCATTTAGCCTAATCATCGCCGCCATTATCGTAGGTTCTTCCCTGATTGCCCAACAGACAAAGTTGGCTCTTTTCGGAAGTTTCCCCATTGCTGAAGCGGGTTTTATCGCCGCAGTATTGATGGGTATCTGGTTAATTGTATCGATTATCCGCTCCGGAAAAATATAAAAAGGCGGAATAAGCCACCGCCTTTTTATGATTTATTTTTTATCAAGTTTTGAAAACTAGTAAACTCTCCTTTAAGCATTTAATTCCTTTTTCATTTTAGGATTGAGCCGTCGCGGTAACATTAATACTTGTCTGGGTTGTTTCGGGTGCTTGAGCATTCAGTAACCCCTTGGCGCTTAATTCACGGTATACCGCTTCCATCTTATCGTACTTATGGGCCTCAACCATTTTTTTTACTTGAGGGACTCTAATGAAACGATTGATTAACCGTTCGAAAAGGTCATTCACTCGGAACCTCCGCCTCCGCTTAATATCATTAACTAATTTGATGGTCTGATTTTCGATTTGTCCTAAGTATTCCGGATAATGCTCAATCTGCTCCCAGCTTACATTAAAACTCAAAACACTTGAAACAATACCGTTTTTTAGATACCCGGAAACTAAACCGGTCATCATTTTGGAGGCCTTTTGCGCTCCAAAAGTCTCCGTGGTTGCAACGGTTAATAAATATTTATCCGAAAAAGAAGAAGCATGTTGCGCATAAAATTTAATCCGGTTTATAAAGTTTTGGAGCGTCGGATCAGGCTCACTTCCAAATGCCTGGGTCCCAATGATAATTCCATCAGCCTGATATATCTTTTGGCGTAATAGTTCCAAGTCATCATTAATGCTACATTTCCCTTTAGCCAGACAATTGCGGCAACCTCTACAAATTTTGATCTCATAATCGGGGAGGAAAATTTCCTCGACTAAAGCCCCTTGGTTTGCCGCTGACTGCAAAGCTACCCTTATTAAATTAGCAGTATAGCCGTTATAGGATAAACCACTGGAAATACCGAGAATCTTCAATCCGATTCCTCCTTTTTATACTATATTAAATAGTACTATATTTTATAGTAGGTGTCAAGAAATTTTAGCTTGATACTCCTGGATTAACTCCTCAATCCACTGGATTAAAGACTGGTTTATTAACTGAAACTGCCGGAAAACCGTTCTTTTCGATAAGGGCAATAACTTACTGGAAAGTACTTGTTCCACCAATGCCTTTTGTTGATAATAAAAACCATTTCGGATATTCTCCAGCATCCTCAGGGCCTTATCATTATCAATCTTATCCAGATTAATGATCAACGCGTTAATATCAAAGTTGACTTTTATCTTTTCACCGGCGTATTTATACATTAACTCCACGAAGTATTGCCGCCCAAGTTCGGTTATCCGGTATATTGTTTTCTCCGGCATTTCACCTTCTTTAACTGTTTGGGCGGCTAAATAACCATTATCATTTAGTTTTAGCAGGTTTTTATATATGGCCGGGGTACTAATCTTCACCATCTGTTTAATCTGGTTTCCGTCAATAAGCTTGTCAAGATCATAAGCGCTTAGAGAGTCATCCAATAAAAACCCAAGCAAAACCAAGTTGATGGCGGACAGGCATCTCACCTCAAAATATAAACTATATTAGTATAATATATAGTATATTGGATAAAGAATTACTTGTCAAGATTTAACAATCTTTACTTCTGGTTTTTTCTTTATGAGTTAATCGTTGCAAAAGACGCGAGTGGTTTAATACTCGGATAATTCACTTCTTTTGAGTAAGCGCCATTTGTTTTTCTGTTTCCGAAAGCATAATCTTTCCCGAACTAATCTTCGCTCCCAACTACCGGCAGACCATTCCCACCAGATCAGATCAGCCTCAACTGTGGCTCTTTTCTCTGTCTCAGCCGTTACTTGCATTCGTTCAACCTCAAATATGGGTTGGGATAGAAGGGCAGTAATCATTTCCAGCCGCCGCCGGGCCGCTAATTTAAAATCATTAGTTAAACTATCTGGAGCTGTTGTTTCGATAGTTTGAAAATCAACTCGTTCCATTGTTTGATAAAAATCAGCCGCCGCATTCAAAGGGGGAATACCTGAATTCAAATTTTTTTTATAATCCAAATAATAGATGGTAAGCGAGATTATTAAGACTACCACTAAACCAAGGGGTAACGCCCATCGAAAGAC
>JAAYEK010000147.1 GCA_012728785.1 Bacillota bacterium
AATCGTTGTATCGGAAATCAAGATACCATCAATGAATGTTCCGGAATCATTCACCGCTAGCATTTTCAGTTTGCCGTATTGGCCAAGGTTGGGAAACCACCAGGAAGGGGTGAAGTTGCCGCGCCGGTCGTTGAATTCTCCGGGAGATGTCCAATACCCCAAATTGACGTTATTTACCGAAAAATGAATATCGGACGGGTAATTGGCTGAAAATCCTGGCGCTTCGGAAGCAACCTCCATTGAGATCTGCAATTCCTTGATTTTTTCATCCGGCTTTAAAGCATTAGGAATCTTGTATTCCAAAAAACCGCTTTTGAACCATATCAATTGAGCGTTGAATCTTTCGGTAAAAGAGAAATACCTTGGTTCATCAAATTCGCCAATGATTCCAGAAGAAGAGACAAGGCCACAGGTGGGCATGATCTCATAGTTAACATAATGCCCGATTGAAAGCTCAAAAGAGTAGACATTTGTTTTTGTTTTCTCCGAATCAAAATCGATTAGTAACCGGTCCATGTTTAAAGAGCAGATTTTTTTGCTTCCCCTAATACCGGAAGCAGTAGTGATCGTTATCAATCCGGCTTCCGATAGTTTTCTGATATGCATCGTTACAGCGCTGTTTGAGATATTTAAGGACTTCGCAAAATAATCTAAATTGAGCTCTTTATCCTTCATTATCATTTCCAGAATGGTTATGCGAACATCGGAGTTCAAAGCGTCAAATATTTTTATTCCATCACGTAATTTTGTTAAATGTTTCATATGCGTTTATTTTATCTGAAGATTGAATAAATGTCAATGGAAATGCAAAAATTAGGGCTAAAAACCGCAAAAACAAGCGTTTCTTAAACTGATATCTCAAATAAAGTTTTTTGGTCCGATTTTTTTGTTTTCGTCCCAAAATCCTATCAAGAAATGAAAATGAATGAAAATTTTAAAACCTATTGACAAGATTTGAGAAATCTGATATTATTAAGTTAACATAAAAGTTAAATAATAAATATAATACTTAAAGAAAGCGGTTTTATTTATAAGCCTTTTTATCTGCTCGTTGTTTGAAATCGTTTTCTTAATTTGGATTCTGGAGGAATGAAGATATGAAAAGAATAATCTTCATCTTGCTAGCAGCGATAATCGCTTTATATTTATGCGCATGCGAAAGCAATTTTCCCGAAGGAGATGATGATATGGATACAATTTCGGCTTTTGAGTTTCCGAAACAACCGGATTTCGGTCGAGAAGTCTCGGTTCATGATCCTTCGGTAATCAGGGCTAATAACGGTAAGTATTATGCTTTTGGCTCTCATTTCGCCGTTTCCGTTTCCGATGATTTAATCACTTGGACTCAATATTCCCGTGATGGTGAAGCAAATAAACTCTATGATGGCAATTGGCGTACAGTTTTAGCTAATGCTAATGAGTATGTTAAGAATGCTGCTAGCACTTGGGCGCCGTCGGTTATATATATGAATGGCAAATATTATATGTATTATTCTTTATCAACTTTCGGAAGCCAGACCTCTTTTATAGGCAGAGTGGAATCCGACTCGATTATCGGGCCATATACGAACTCGGTTGAGATCATTCGTTCCGGTGATGTCAATGGACCGAATGCGATCGATCCGGAGGTCTTTTTCGATAATGAAGGCAAATTGTGGATGGTATACGGATCCTTTTTTGCCGGAATCTATATCAAGGAATTATATGCATCGGGTAATAAAATCGGTTTACCGAAAAAAGATGGATTCGGAAAGCGACTCTGGATGGGGAATATGCAAAATGGACCAGAAGGCCCCTTCATCTTTTACAACCCTCAAACAAAGTATTACTATCTAATGGTTTCCCATGCGTCTTTGTCGCGAAATTACAATATGCGCGTTGCTCGCAGTAAAAATCCCGATGGTCCTTATGTAGATATAGACGGAAATAATGTGAGCGATATTCAAAATAGCGGCGTCAAATTGGCAGGAAATTATCAGTTCGCAAATTACTCAACCGGTTACGCGGCGCTTGGTCATAATTCTGTAATCAAGGTCGACAATAAATATTTCGTAGTCCATCATTTACGCTATCGTCAAGGCGAAAATGTCAGTGGCTATCATAATCAAAATACCCGGCAGTTGTTTTTTAATGAGGATGGTTGGCCGGTATTGGCACCTAATCGTTATGCCGGTGAAAGTTTGGGTAAGGTGACCTTGGAACAAGCTTCAGGTTTCTATGATCTTCTCTTCCACACCAATGATAATTTAGCCGGATTTGCTGAATCGAAGAGATATGAATTAAGAAATGACGGTTCAATAGTATATGAAGAAGAGCAATTTGGAACTTGGGAAATAAGCGAAGCTTATTACATTACGATCAAAATTGGAGAAGACACCTATAAAGGTGTGGTCATACCCCAATGGAATAATGATTTGAAGAAAGCCGGTTTATCGATAACCGCCATCGCCTCAACATCGACCACCCGAGGTCCAAGCCTCTGGGCCAATGCTGTTTAATCAAGGCTCAAATATGCGCAAGCATAGATAGCATAAAAAAATCTATAAAGGAGAAAAAGAAATGAAAAAGTTTTTGGTTTTCTTTGCGTTCTTTGTTGTATTGTTTACATTGACTGCTTGTACGAAAAATTATACCGTTACCTTTGAAACCAATGGTGGGACAGAGATAACTGAGGTTACTGTTGAAAAAGACGGTAGTTTGACTTTACCTGCTAATCCTAGTAAGACTGGTTATGCTTTTGACGGATGGTTCAAGGACGAGGCTTTAACTACCAAATGGAATGCGAAAACGGATAAGGTTACCGCAAACATTACGCTCTATGCAAAATGGAATGAAATTTTCACGGTAACATTTAATGCCAATGGTGGTTCGAGTGTGGCTGCACTTGATATAGTCGATGGCGGAAAAGCAACCAAACCAACAGATCCGACTAAACCCGGGTTTACCTTTGATGGTTGGTACAAAGAAGCTGCTCTGACTAATGCCTGGAACTTTGCTCAAG
>JAAYEK010000148.1 GCA_012728785.1 Bacillota bacterium
CTCCTGGATATCGCTTTGGAAAATATTACTGCTAATAAATCCCTTAAGTCCCTTGCTGACGACCACTTCATGATGATTTAACCTATGAGTCAGGAGCTTAATCATTGCCTGGACCCCTCGGTTAGGTTCGATCAAATTGAGGCCCATCTCCTCGGAGTGGTTTTTCACAAAATCGTTCCGCCAAGCCATACCTACCTCTTTCCAACCGGACCAGGCGATACTTAAAGTATGGATATGGGGATAGTCGTTTTTAATCTTACGGAGATAACTACTTAAAAAACAGTTGGCGGCACAATAATCAAGTTGGGCTTCATTGCCGAACCGACCGGAAATAGATGAGAATCCGATTACCACTTTTAGTTGCTCCGGGTCAATGATTCGGAATTGATTGCAAATCCCTTCGGCTTTTGCAGAAAAAACTTCTTTAAATTCAGCCAAACTTTTATCTGAAATTAAATGGCTTTTTTCAACTCCCGCCCCATGAATCAAAACATGGATTGGGCCGAAATGCTTGACTGCCGAGTGGACAGCGGTTCGCAAATCTTTATCCGACCTGACATCACATGACAGATATAAAACCTGACTACCGGTGTTTTTTATCCTCTCAATCAATCGGTAGGCTGAAACAGCTTTGGTTAATTTCTCAAATTCCATTTGCGCCATGAGCGGCGTTGCTTTGGGTGAGGTCATTTGCAACTGTTTAAAAATTTTATCCCGTTCCCGGTTCAATTGGTTTTCATCCATGGCTGCTAATTGGGGGACATTGTCCGGTAGGGTAGTACGACCGATTAAGGTGTATTTTCCCTTGATTTGTCCGGCGAGGCCTAAGGCGATTTCAGCCGTAATTCCATTGGCGCCACCGGTGATCAAAAAATGCGGATCTTGGGGTAAGTTAGCTGGTTTAATATCAGCTTGATCCAGTTCCGCAAGTTTAATCACTTTTCGGACTTTACCGGAATACCCGATTTCAAAGTCATGGCCACCAGATTCAATTTCTCTGGTTAACTTGGAGAGGAGAGTTTCACGGAGCTCCTCTTGGGGTGAAAGGTTGACATCGACTATTTTGACTACGGCTTGGTCCCATTCTTTACGTAACCCTTTATAAAAACCAGAAAGGGCCCCGGAATAAGGGTTAATTATGGGAGCGGACTTTTTGGCATAGCCTAACTCACCATCCATTGAAACAGCAACTAAGATCCGTAAATTTTTATCGGAAAACTGGGAGTGAAGCTCTTTGAAAAATTCGAATCTGGCCGCGCTATTTAATTCTAAAAGTTCAGTTTCGACTTTTCGGGTTAGTTTGGTAAAATTAAGGTTCCGGCCTAAGTCACCGCAATCGATCAGTACTTCCGGGAGTTGATTGGAATTCTGCCTGATCCAGTCTTTCAAAGTCTCCGGGAAAGAAGGAATGGCGAACACATAGGTCGCTAGATGGGCAGTATCCTTGGCAAGGAAGGAAGCGGTTCTAGCCACGGTTTCCCGGTGATTGCCAATAATCCAAACATTTTTTCCTTTGATTGAAAAATCTTTGGGAGGTAGTTTTGCCCCAACTGCGATTGGTATTTGGTAAGCTAGGCCATCTTCTGCGAGTACGGCGTCTCCTATAGTTACCTGGTCCATATCCGAGACTTCCGGCGTTTCGGGAGGGGTTGTCTTGGTTGAAGGGTTGTTTTGAACGGAGCGGTTTTTAATAAAATTGATTACCGCCCCGATTGTTTGGTATTCGGAAATATTAATTGATTGTTCATTCTCCATGCCGAAACGATCGCCAAGGATGGAAAAGATGGTGGCTTGTTTAACAGTGTCAATGCCTAGGTCAGCTTCCATTTCCATGTCATACTCCAACATTTCCGGAGGATACTTGGTAATTTCAGCAATTATCTTAATTACAACCGCTTCAACTCCACCATCGGCATCCAAGTTTAATAGGTGAGGATGCGGTTGAACTTTTTTAGGATTTTTTTCTGAAACAAGTTGCGGTCGGTTCCGGCTTATTGATTGACGGACTAGGTCGATAAGGTCTCTAATTTTTGGAAGAGAAGAGATCTGTGGTAGGTCCTCATCGGGTCCGGGATACTTTTCGGTAAGATAAGATACGATGGTGGCTTGCTTGACGGTATCGATTCCCAAGTCCGCCTCCATTTCCAGATCCAAATCCAACATATCCATTGGGTATTTGGTAACTTCCGAGATTATTGTTAGTACTTCCGTCACGATTAAGTCCGCTTCATCCTCCCTAGTAACTGGAGAGTCGGATGTAGCGGTTGCTGCCGCAACCTCGGCTTTTGCGGTAAATGGTTCCGATAAGCCGACTTTTGTAAGGATCAAGTTTATGATATCTCCGATGGTCGGGTAATTAGAGAGCTGAATACCGGGGGCCTCTTCAAGCTGAAATTTTTCGGCAATCATCGCAAAAATGGTGGCTTGTTTAACAGTATCAATGCCCAAGTCGGCTTCCATCTCCAGGTTAAGATCCAGCATGCTTTGGGGATACTTGGTCACATTGGCGTAAATTTTCAAAATTTCTTCAGTAACCACTGCTTCGTTAGGAGCTAAAGGCTTAGCAGGGTCAACCGCCTCTCGGGGAGGACCTGATCCAATTTGTTTTCCTTGCTTAACGGTCTGATTATTGTTGACCGGAATAGTTCTTTCTAAAGGTACCTCATTTTCTTGGAAAGCTAAAATGCGGCCTTTCAACTCCAAGCAGGCTTTATTAGAACCGGCAACTCCTGCCAACCAGGATTGATAGCGTGATTGGTCAAAGATCCTTTCCTCGCCGGAAGCCAACTTTTTGAGGAGAATATAATTACCTTGACCGCCAAACCCAGCCACCATTCTTAAAGTATAATCGAAGGAATGGGAGCCGCCTTGGGACAACTTTAAGCCTTCCAATTCGGGATCGGGCTCCTGGTAATTTACTACCGGCGGGACTTTTTGGTATTGTAGACACTTGGCGGCCGCCGCTTCTTCGATGGAAGCTCCAATAGTATGCCCGGTCATTCCTTTGGTATTGGTCACTAAGATTTCTCGGAAATGATCACCGAACACAGTTTCCAGAGCAATTTTCTCCGTCTGAGAGCAGCCTCCTTTTTTGGGAGTATAGGTCTCATGGGAGAAATAAAGGGTCTTGGGAGCAATCTCTTGGCGGTTAAATTCATATTCTTGTTCCATTTTCGAGATAAAACGTTCGAGTTCCACCGTATACTTTTTGCTGTCGATTCTAGTCTGATGGCCGGCCAGATTAAAGGAATGAGTCCCCATTAATCGGCAAATACCTTTCATTCCTCTGGCTTCAACTTCGGTTTCCTTTTCGATGATGATTCCTACCGCCCCGGCGCCGATGATCATCCCGTTTCTACGGTTGTCAAAGGGAATGGCGGCTTTATAAATATTAGCTTCATTGGTGGCGGCGCCAGAGGTTAAAAATCCTCCGCCAATCCAGGGCAATAATAGTTGTGAGGAAGAATTTTCGGCGCCAATCACAATCATTCTTCCCGCTTGACCGGAACGGATAAGGCTCTCGGCTACGGTAATCGCATATGCTGTTGAGGAACAGGCAGCGCTAAGTTGAAAATTAGGACCGGATGCTCCAATAAATTGGGCCAACCGGTTATTGGCCAATGAAGAGAATTGGGCCATAAAATCATTGTTAAACTGATAAACACCATCTGCCCCTTGATGCTCATTAAGACGGGAATAGTTCCGGGCAAACCAATCGGTAAGATATTGTTTGGTTTCCGGTTCCTTGATCTGAACGATGAGAGTATTATAAAACTCAATTAGATCCTGTTTGGCGCCATTTTCAAATTTAGCGGCGATGAATTTGGAAACTTCCCGGATAAAGGGTTCTATTTTTGTGAAACAGCTGGCATAGATAATTCCGGTATCATCACGCATTTCTTCTGGTAAAAGGAGACGTCCGGGAAATTTAGTCCCTGATGATGTGGTAATCCATTCCCGGGTCAATGGAATCCCGGCATCTTTTAAACTTTCATATCCAGCCGCTACGCCGGAACAGATGGTGGTGGTCATTTGTTGTAAAGTCCGTTCATCGACTAGGTAATCTTCCAACATATTCAATTCACCAAGTTTACCAGCCAAACGAATTAGATCATTAATGGAGGAGAGCTGTTTGAAGGTTGATGCCCCCTCGCTCTTTATTAAACGGGTAATATTTAACTCCAACATATTATGGAGGTCATCGTCGGTTAACATTTCAATGAAGTTTTTTCCCTGGCATAATAAATGAAAATTATCATCGGTAAAAATCTTTTTAAAGGAACCGGGTAAACCAATGGATACTCCACTGTAAACTAAACTTTCACGCCCAACGGAAGGCCGTTGTTGATCGACCTTATTAAATGGTTCGCTTTCAATGGTAGTTGTTCGTAAAACTGAAGCGGAACCGGATAAACAACTTTGAGACGGGATCGGCCGGATCGTTATCCCTAAAGCGAACATCTCGGCTAGGGATTGGTAAAAAGTCTCAACCGAGTCTTTCTGTTTCCGGTTAGTGACAATAAGGCTATAATCATTTTTATCTGCTAAAATCACTTTAACTAAGTTGGTAAGGACGGTTGACGGGCCGACTTCAATGAAGAGACGGACTCCTTTTTCATAAAGCAAGGTGATGGAATTGGCAAACCTAACCGAAGACGTAATCTGTTCTTGTAAAATCGAGGCCACATTTTTGATTGCCTTTTGGGTTTCCGGATAGAATTTCTGAAGGTGAGTGGCAACAATTTTCCTGCGTGGAATTGAGAATTGCAGCCCACTGATTTGTCGGTAAAATTCCTCCGCCGCTTCCGAAATCAAAGGGGTATGAAAAGCATGAGATACGTTGAGGAGGGTATGAGGAACCTTTTGGGCGGCCAAATCTTTTGACAGGCGATGGATTGCTTGATCGGTCCCACCGACTACTGTTTGTTCAGGAGAATTCAAGTTAGCGATATAAAGATCAAACCTAGATTCCCCTATTAACCGCTGAACCTCTTCCGGGCCGGCCTGAATACTGATCATTTTACCCCGACAGTCGTTGGGAATGGCATCAAAGGAGAAACCACGGGCCCCAATTAATTGCAGGGCCCCAGGAAGGTCCA
>JAAYEK010000149.1 GCA_012728785.1 Bacillota bacterium
ATCTCTACTAACGAAGCGGAGATCATCATTAAAGATTTGGCAAAAGAGTTAAATTCAGAGGAGATTAATCTTTATCCTGGTGTCAGTTACCGTCATTTGATGGTTTGGCATAATGGACCGTCAGAATGCCGGTTAACGCCGCCCCATGATATTAGTGACCGACAAATCGGGGCTTTTTTACCCAAAGGTGATTGCTCCGCTAAACTATTTGGTTTAATGGAACAAAGCTGGTCGATTCTGAAAAACCACCCGGTGAATCTCAAACGTATCGATTTGGGGTTGCGGCCGGCAAATTCAATCTGGTTTTGGGGAGAAGGCACCAAACCCAATATTTTGAGTTTTTCGGAAAAATACGGACTTAAGGGTTCGGTTGTTTCAGCGGTGGATTTAACCAAAGGATTAGGTATCTCCGCCGGATTAAAAGTAATCAATGTTCCTGGCGCAACCGGTAATATTCATACTAGTTTTCAAGGCAAGGCCCAAGCGGTCTTAAAAGCTTTTGCCGAAGGGGACGATTTTGTTTATCTACATATCGAAGCTCCGGATGAAGCAGGGCATCAAGGGGATTTAAAAACTAAAATCCAGGCCATTGAGAAAATTGACGAGGTATTGGAAGTTATTTTAAATGAGCTGCCAAAAATCGCTAAGGATTATCGAATATTGCTCTTACCGGACCATCCTACTCCAATCACCTTAAAAACCCATGTGGCTGATCCGGTCCCATTTGTGATTTATCAATCCGGAAAAAGCAAGACCGAAACTTCAACAATTGTTTTTGATGAAGCAACCTCAAATACTACGGGAATCTTTTTCGAAGAAGGGTATTACCTGATGGACCATTTTGTTACGGGTTAATCCGTTTTAAACGGCACATAAAGAAACCGTCCCCCCCATCCGAAACCGGTAAAAGCATTGCCCATTGCCGGTTTTTTGGTTCCCATAAACAAGCTTCCAGGCTGGAAGGAAGATATTCCCGATAAGATTCGATTGAAAAATCCGGATACTGCTCAATAAACCACTGGATTTGGGCTTGATTTTCTTCCGGTTCCAGGGTACAAGTACTATATACCAAACGACCGCCTGGCCTGAC
Source organism: Bacillota bacterium (assembly GCA_012728785.1). Lineage (GTDB taxonomy): Bacteria > Bacillota > UBA4882 > UBA8346 > UBA8346 > JAAYHS01. The sequence continues at coordinate 1,091 of JAAYEK010000149.1, forward strand.
CAGACGGGCGGCGTGTGCTAAAATTTCCCGTTGTAGTATGGCTAAAGCCTTAATGTCTTCGGGACGACGTCGGTATCTAGCATCGATCCTTCTCCGTAAAACCCCTGTTCCTGAGCATGGCGCGTCCACCAAAACCCCATCAAACACTGGAATCTCCTCTCGAAAAATATCGCGGGCATCCCCTAAAATAGGTTCGATACTTTTCAATTTTAAACGGGAAGCATTTTCCTTAATCAAATCGATCTTATGGGGATGATCGTCAACACTAATAATCCGGCATTGATCCTTTGTTAATTCCGCTAGATGAGTACTCTTCCCCCCCGGTGCGGCGCAAAGATCGATAATTGTTTCATCAGGGTGAGGATCAAGCAAATGCGCGACCAACATTGAACTTTCATCTTGGATAAAAATTTTACCTTCTTGAAAAATAGAAAGTTTTTCTAAGGAACGATCTAAATTAGTTATCTTAATTGCTTCTTCTAATAAGCAACCTTGCCGCCACGGTATTCCTTGCTCAGTCAATTCAGTTTTAAAGTTGGAACAATCAACTAGATGTTGATTGATTCTTCCGGTTAGAGGTGGCTGTTCATTGTTGATTTTCAGAAGTGACTCGGTAGTTTCCAACCCAAAACGTTCCAACCAACGTTCTACCAGCCAACTAGGATGGGAATATTCAAGCGTCAAATATCCAACCGGATCAGTTTGGCGATCAGGCAGGTCAATCTGATTATTGCTTCTTAAATAGTTGCGCAATACTCCATTTACCAACCCTGCTAAACCGGAAAATTTGGTATTTTTGATCTCCATTACCGCCGAATTAACTACCGCATGTTTCGGAATTTCGGGTAGTTCCAACAATTGGTAAATAGCAATCCTTAAGCTGTTTTTAACCGGAAGTTTTAATGAATCTAAGGGACGGCTGAGCAGCCGTCCCAAGATAAAATCAATTTTTAATAAATTTCGTAAAACACCATAGACTAGTTCACTACAAAAAGCTTTCTCTCTCCGGTCGGCCGGTTCGAATTCATTTAAAGTTCGGGTCAAAGCCAGGTTAATATAAGCATTTTCAGTTTCGTAGTGATCCAAGACTAACCGGGCTAAATGGCGGCCGGAGAGATTAGTCATCACGTCCGCCCCTAATAAATAACATTCGTAATAGTTGCATAATAGCTGTAGCGGCTGCCGCAACATAAGTCATCGCCGCTGCATTCAGCACTTTTTTAGCCCCACCAAGCTCTTCTCCGGGCGCTAAATATCCACTATTGCCTAAAATCGCTAAAGCTCGGTTACTGGCATTGAATTCAACTGGTAAAGTCAGTATGGTAAAAAACACAAAGAAAGTGAATAAAATTATACCTAAGTCAATTAAGAAAGAATTACCGCCCCCAAAAATCAGACCAATAAAAAATAGGAAAAAACCAAGATTTGAACCGATGTTCGCTACGGGAAAAACACCGTTTCGAATAGTTAAGGGCAGATAAGATTCGGCATGTTGCAAAGCGTGCCCAGTTTCATGAGCGGCTACTCCATAGGCGGCTAAGGATCGGCCGTGGTAAACTTCGGGAGATAGTCTCAATACCCGGGAGCGAGGGTCATAATGATCGGATAAAGTCCCGGGTGTCAATTCCACCGGAACATCATATAAATTACCGCGGTCTAATACTTCTCGGGCTACCTGTGCTCCGGTTCGACCTGACGCTGCCTTCACTTCTTGATATTTTCGAAAGGTAGACTTCACTTTAAATTGAGCGTAAAGGGTGAAAATAATTGCCGGAATCAAAAAAACATACGTAGGGTCATAAAACACGGTCGATCCCTCCTAAATGCAATTTTGTCTTTTCAGTTAATTAAAAAATTTACTAATTTTCCTTCATTATCTTATATCATATCTATTCAAAAAACTCAATTTCAAACAGTTAATCTTTTAAAAGATTTTAATCGTACCCAGCAAAAGAGACTTACCTGATTATTGAAGTTTAATCTAAGCTTCAGGCTGGCAAAGGTACATTCCTTCTTTTAAACATCTTCCGTTGGCACAATCGGTTGCGGCCATCACCCGTTTCCCGGCAGGCTGCATTTGGGTCAATAACAAAGGTTGATCTCCGGTGACTACTATGATTCCCTGTTTTTTAACGATAGCGAGAATCCCGCCCGGTCCACATCCATTACTAATATTACACTCTGAAGGGTTTATCATTCTAGTTTCTAATATTTTTAAACGTTCGGTATTAAAAAAAGTTTCAGCTCCCGGCAAAGGAGCTAAAGCCCGCACCAGATTATGAATTTTTTGCGCCGGTTCTTCCCAATTGATCCGGCATTGTTCTGGTTTAATCTTCAATGCTTTGGTGGCCAAGCGATCATCCTGGTGAATACGAGGAGCATTTCCGGCTATAAGCGCCGCTATGGTTTGGATTAAAAGTTTGCCGCCAAGTTCAGCCAAACGGCTATATAAGCTCCCAAAGTTTTCATCGCCGCCAATTTCCAACTCCTTTTGCAAAATGATGTCTCCAGTGTCCCAGCCTTCATTCATAAACATGGTTGTGATTCCGGTAATTTGATCCCCATTAAGTAAAGCCCGGCGAATCGGGTCGGCGCCGCGATATTGAGGTAACAGGGAACCGTGGACATTAATGCAACCATACTTTGGTGTGTTTAGAATCTCCGTCGGAATTTTTTGGCCGAAAGCAACCACTACTACCAGATCCGGTTGAAGTTCACGAAATATGGGGATAAACTCATTGCTCTCAATTAGTGGCGGTTGCCAAATAGGAAGCCCCTTTTCCAAGGCCAATTCCTTTACGGGAGATGGCTGGAAGGCCATTCCCCTTCCCTTGGGACGATCCGGTTGGGTGACAACCCCAATGACTTGAAAATCATTTGTCGTTAAATAGTTAAGACTTACAGCGGCAAAATCGGGAGTGCCCATGAATAATATACGCAATCTATTACTCCTTTGCGGGGTTTAAATAATCAATAAATAAAATACCGTTTAAATGGTCGATCTCATGTTGAAAAGCGCGGGCTAATAACCCTTCTCCGGTTAAATTGATCTGCTTGCCAGTTAGATCCAGAGCTACAACACTCACCTTTTCGGCGCGAGTAACATATTCATTCCGGCCGGGTAAGGATAAACACCCCTCCACGTCCCGGTTTTTCCCTTCTGCTTTGGTGATTACGGGATTTATTAAAACTATTGGCCCGGTTCCCACGTCAATTACAACTATTCTTTCGGAAATTCCGACTTGGGGTGCAGCCAAACCAACCCCATTAGCTTGATACATGGTGTCCAACATATCTTGGGCCAATACTTTTATTTTTTTAGTGATCTTAGTAATTTCCCGGGATTTTTGCCTGAGCACCGGTTCTTCACTGGTCCGAATTTTAATTAATGCCAATTTGCTTCACATCCTACTCAATTAACTTAAACAATTATAAACAAAGCAACTCAATAAATCAAACCGGAAATAACTTAAAAAACAGAAGCGAAACCCAACCGGTTATACCTGTTTTTCCAATTAAGAAATTACACTATAGAATATGGGTTGCGATCTTTAATGATTTTAACATCGTTGAATTTTCGAAACGGAAACTGTTCCCATAAGTTTCGCATCAGATTATTAAGATTACCAGCCGGTTGCTTGCTTTTGATTAACAACTGCCATCGGAATTTGGATTCAATTTTAGGGATTAAGGCCGGCGCCGGCCCCATTAATTCAAAATCTAGATAAGTCTTCTTAGTTTGCTTGGTAGATTCGGATATTAATTCACGGCAGACCTGAGCAAGAGTTTCAGCGGCTTGGCGTACTTTTTCCGAGTTCAAACCGGTAAAAGCGATTTTAACGAATTCTGCAAAAGGAGGATACTGCAAATCGCGCCGCCGTTCAATTTCAGCTTGGTAAAAACCAAGATAATCATGTTCTTTAGCCAATTGTAAGGAATAATGGTCCGGGTTATAAGTTTGAAAAATGACCCGACCGTTTTTTTCGCCCCTGCCGGCCCTTCCGGCAACCTGGGTTAATAATTGAAAGGTCCTTTCGGCAGCCCGAAAATCAGGAATATTAAGCGTTGAATCGGCTGAGATGACCCCAACCAAAGTCACCCGGGGAAGATCAAGACCTTTAGCTACCATTTGAGTGCCTAGTAAAATATCCACTTCACCGGAGGTAAGCTCTTGATAAATTCGGTGATGGGTGCCTTTTCTGGAAGTGGAATCTAGATCCATTCGAACTATTTTTGCTTGAGGGTAGCACTTCGCCAATTCCTCTTCAAGTCTTTGGGTACCATGTCCAAAGTAACGGATTCGGCTGCTTTTGCACTTAGGGCAAAGGTTAGGAATGGGTTGCCGGTAATCGCAGTAATGACAACGTAAAACTTTCTCCGACAGGTGATAAGTTAATGATACGTCACATTCGGGACATGTTAAAGTATAGCCGCAGTCACGGCATAAAATAAATGTTGAGTAACCCCGGCGATTGAGCAATAGAATGACTTGTTCCTTTTCGGTAAGGGCTAAATTCACGGCTTCAAAAAGTGCTTCGCTTAAAATATTCTTATTACCCTTGCGAAGTTCCTCGCGCATATCAACAATTGAAACCGGAGGCAAGGGTTGTTGGTTAAACCGTTCTTTAAGCGATAAATAACAATATTTTTGATTCTGGGCCGCATAAAAGGACTCCAATGATGGAGTGGCGCTGCCGAAGATGACTTTAGCACCACTCAGTTCGGCTAGTTTCTCAACCACAGTCCGACTATGGTACCTAGGAGTTTCTTCCTGCTTATATGAAGACTCATGTTCTTCGTCAACAATAATCAACCCGAGATCTTCAAAGGGAGCGAATAATGCGGAACGGGCCCCTAGAACTAATTTGGCTTTTCCGTTCTTGATATTAAACCACTGGTCATACCGTTCGCCATCTGACATATTACTATGTAAGAGGGCCACTTGCTCACCGAATCGGAGCCTGGTTCTTTCCAGAGTCTGCGGTGTTAAAGCGATTTCCGGCACTAAGTACAAAGCTTGTTTACCTTTAGCCAACACTTCCGCCGCTGCCTTAAGATAAACCTCGGTTTTGCCACTCCCGGTGACCCCGTGGAGTAGAAATAAGCGAGTAGCGTCATTAGTGAAAAATTTTTCAAATACCTTGGCTTGTTCTGAGTTAAATCGGCAAGAATCGGAAAGCGGTATAACCTCAGAAAAACCGATTGGTTTACGTTCCTCAGCGACTTTAATTCCGATGACTTTCCCTTCTTTGATCAGGCGATCAATAACTGAGCTGCTGACTTCGGCGGCGGCACATAATTGGGAACGGGTGAGCATTTTTTCCTGAAGTAAAACCTTGCGAACTCGTTGACCGGTAGCGCGGTTCTCCTCAGTCTCTGCTGAAACCCAGCATAACATGGGGATCACCTTCGCTTTAGTCTTAGGAGAAGCATATTTAACGGTTTTAACAATTATCCGTTGTTTAATTAAAAAATCCCAAACCTCGGGTAAATTGGCGAATTTCCTGTTCCACTGTTTAACCGGTTCACCATCAAGTTCATTGAGCAATGCTATTATTTCTTTAATCTTTGCAGGCTCAAGAATCCTTTTTAAACGGTCTGTCAAATCTTCGGAACTAAGGTTTACCCTATATGATATCACTTTAACCGGGTTAGAACCAGGAGGAAAAAAGAGCTTAAGTACATCGGTCCGGCAGCAATAATAATATTCGGATATCCACTCAGCCAGCTGGAATTGAATATTCGAAATTAGCGGCGGATCGTCTACTATCTGAACGATTGATTTCAAATTTTTAAATTCGGAATAATCGGTAAAAGACCATATATAGCCTATACTTAGCTGGTTTTGGAAAGGAACGATCACTCTGGCCCCGATCTTAGCAGTTTCTCCAAACTCAGCAGGAGTCAAATAATCAAATAATCGGTCTAACTGTTGGGTATGGGAAGCGATTAAAACCTGCGCAATTTTATTCATTAAAACATACCTTATTCTTTTGTTTACGAGCAAGAGCTCGACTTATGAATCACAGAATGCTTCATAGTTAAGTCAATTATAAAATAATAATCTCAGAGTGACAAGACTCTGAGATTTCAATCATTACTTAATACCGGTTTTTGTTTTTTCGACTTTTATTTTTCCGGCGCCGATTTCCTCTAAGGCGATTGATACGGCTTTAACGGTTTTTTCTTCCTCGTTTTTCTGCTCTTCCAGAACCTTACGGGCCCGCTTTGCCGCAGCCGTAACCAAGGTATAACGATTATCAACTTTTTCAAGTAACTCATCTAAGGACGGATAAATCAAAACACGGCCCCCTTTTTACTAATCTATCTAAAATGTTTCAAATTAACTTAACTTATTTAGTATGGCAAAATTTAGCCATTTAATATATTATTCAGTAAATTTTCTGGTTGTCGATTGACCCTGCGTTTCTCAGCTAGTATAATACATTCAATCTGGTCGCATGTCAAGTCAATTTCCTTGTTTATTACCAAATAATCATATTGAGGCATCATTTGAAACTCGGTTTCAATATACTGGAGCCGTTTGTTTAACTCCGTTTCTGGCTCGGTATTTCGACCTGCCAGCCGCTTTTTTAATTCCGCTAAAGAGGGCGGCGCTAAAAAAATCAGCACCGCTTCGGGCAAAGATTTTTTAACTTGAAGCGCTCCTTGAACATCCACATCTAATATCACGTCACATCCAGATGATAGCAGTTGTTGGACATGTTGTTTCGGAGTGCCGTAATAATATTCATATACTTTAGCCCATTCTAAAAAATCTCCGGCAGTTATCTTCTTTTGAAATTCAGTTTCCGTTAGAAAAAAATAATGTTGACCATCAATCTCATTAGGCCTGGGATCTCGTGTAGTCGCTGATACGGAGTATCTCAAATCCGGTTTGCGGATAAAAAGATTATTAATAACCGTATTCTTACCTACCCCGGATGGCCCTGAAACGACAATCAACAAACTTGGCGACATCATCAAAACCTCTATTCCTCCGATTCTATGTTTGTGTCTTTGGATGTAAGCCGATTGGCAACAGTTTCTGGTTGAACAGCGGATAAGATGATATGATCACTGTCGGTAATAATCACCGCCCTAGTCCGACGGCCATAAGTAGCATCGATTAACATGCCTTTGTCTCGGCTTTCCTGGATGATCCTTTTAATCGGAGATGATTCAGGACTGACGATAGCAACTATTCGGTTAGCGGAGACTATATTGCCAAATCCAATGTTAACTAATTTAATGTCCATATTCTTGTGAAGAAGCCTCCTTCCTAATCGTTGCCGAGTCTTTCTAATAAGGCTTGTTTTTGACGATTTCCAAGGCCTTGAATTCGCCGGGTCTCGTCAATACCGATAGCATTCATGATCTTCTTAGTTTTGATTTTACCGATACGCGGCAATGACTCCAATAAGTATACCACTCTCATTTTGGCCACTACATCATCATTGATATTATTTAATACTTCGCGAATAGTGGTCTTTCCTTTCTTTAGGTTCTGACGAATTATTGCTCGTTTACTCCTGACTTCCTGGGCCTTTTTAAGGGCTTTTCTCTTTTCCTCTAATGAGAGTTTTGGCAATGCCATCCTATCTCACCTCCTATTCGATATTCTGAATTTGCTCACGGATCTTCTCTAATTCACTTTTGGATTGAATTACGATCTGAGACAAGGTCAAATCGTTACCTTTAGAACCAATTGTGTTGATTTCCCGGTTTAGTTCTTGGATTATAAAATCTAGTTTTCGGCCAATTGGTTCATTCAATTCCAAAGTTTTGTATATCTGTTTTAAATGGCTTTCAATACGTACTAGTTCTTCGGTAATATCCGATTTGTCGGCAAAAAATCCAACCTCAACTGCGATGCGGTTGGGATCGATTTCAACACCTTCGGTCAATTCTTGGATCCTTTTTAATAAACGAGCACGGTACTCGGTAACCATCTCCGGGGCTAGCTCAACCAATTGCCGGTGAAAATCTTTTAAAATATTAAGGATGTCCCGGATATTTCCGGCTAAGCGGTCACCTTCCAAATAACGCATTTTAAGCAAGTCATTAACCGCCTCACCAAGGGTTTCAACAGCTAAATTTCCTAATTCTGTTTCGTCTTCAGGCGGCTGAACCATTTGCATTACATCTGGTAAATTTAAAATGGTAGTCAGATCCGGTACGCCTTGGATATTAAAATCAGAGGTTAATTCCTCGATAGCTTTAAAATACGAAGTTAACAAAGAACGGTTTAGTTTGACAGTGATTGCTTCAGGTGAAAACTTTTCAATTGATACTGATACTTCAATCTTCCCTCTGGAAATTTTGCTAGTAAGAACGCGCCGGAGAGAATCTTCAAGAAAGGAATAACTTTTAGGGATTTTAAAATAGATTTCAAGATAACGATGATTGATTGATTTGATATCAATTGTTATTGTGTAATTAAGAGAGGACCCAACACCTCGCCCATAACCGGTCATACTTAGCGCCAAAGTGATAGTAACCTTTCTCCTGAGTCACCAGGATTTATTTGGAAATATGATCTATATTCAACCTTAAACAGATTATTCCTCTTTTTTTCCAGTAAATTTAACAGAACTTAAGGAACTTTTTTTAGGATAGCCCGTTTTTTCATACAAAAGCAAATTTAAATTGCACCAGGTAAGTTGTTAACTAAAATGTTAAGAAACAGACCTGATTGAGGTTTAAGCAAAGGCTTTTACGACTTAGAAGGAGGAAAATTATCATGAAAGAAAAGCTTCAAAAATATGCGCCTTTGATGATTATAGCGTTATGTTCATCTTTACTTACCGCCGGTTTATTTATTGTAGCGGAACCAAAGATATTCAAAGCCGAACCTATGAAGAACCAAGCTTCGCTTCAACCGATAGTTCAAAATGCCAGTTACTTATCTGAACCAATCGGCACGGGAGCGATTGTTGAAGCACGCAAAAAAGTGGCTCCATCAGTAGTTAATATTGATACTGTTTCGGTTGTCACAACCAACCCATCGATTCCTTTTGAGTTTCGCGATTTTTTCCCGCCGGGATTTTTCCAAAATCAACAGCAGGTTAAAGGCGCCGGTTCCGGCTTTATAATTAGATCTGATGGTTATATTTTAACCAACGAACATGTGGTTCGGGATGCCCAGACCCTTAAAGTAACTTTGTTCGGTGGCAAAAAGTATGATGGCCGGGTCATCGGAACCGATCCTCAAACCGATTTAGCCGTAGTTAAAATTGACGGCAAAAATCTCCCTGCAGTGGAGATGGGAGATTCTAGTAAATTAGAACCTGGTGAATGGGTAGTAGCCATCGGCAACCCCTATGGATTTCACGATACGGTTACTGCCGGAATCATTAGCGCTCTTGGACGTTCATTGGAAGATCCTAATAAGTCGGGAAACTTAATTCAAACCGATGCTGCCATTAATCCCGGCAACAGTGGCGGACCCTTAGTTGACCTGAACGGTAAAGTGATTGGTATTAATGAAGCAATTATTGCTAACGCTCAAGGTTTGGGATTTGCAATCCCGATTAACTTAGCAAAAAGTATTGCTGATGAACTTATCAAAAAAGGCAAAGTGGAACGTCCGGCAACTCCTTGGCTCGGCGTTGGTTTAGTTGAAATCAATAAACGAATCGCTGAATATTATGGCTTGCCCAATGAAGAAGGCGCTATTATCCAAGTTTTTCCCAGCAGTCCAGCGGCTAAAGCGGGGCTGATCGACGGAGATATTATTAAAGAAGTCAACCGTAAAAAAGTCAAGACTCCCCAGGATGTTGTCGACCTGATTAAGGATTTAAAAGTGGGACAACAGATTGAAATCTTAGTTTTCCGTGATCAGGAATACAAGGTTTTCAAGGTAAAACTGGAGGCCAAACCACAACAACAAGAAAGTCAAAACAAATCCCGAGCGCCCTTTAGGAATAATTAATAATAATTGAACTTTTATGTAGTTTGTAATTTCGTAAAATTATCCTAATTCCGGTTTGTAGATATTGCCTGATTACAGCTTTTAAAATATTTGGTACAATACAACTAAAATAGATCTTAAATCGGCCGATCAAAAAACCTACTTTATAAAGAGGGTGAACCAAAATGGCTTTCACATCTTCAGTGCAAACACTTTCACAGATTAAATCTTCCACCAACCGGATGGAACTTTTCGAGTCGTTGGTTAAGACTTATGAAAAACCATTATATCAATTTGCCTACCGGTTATGCGGCAACCATCATGAAGCCCAGGATTTATTGCAAGAAGGATTATACCGGGCCTATAAATCTTTTGCCAAGTTTGAGGTTGGAACTGCCTTTGACCGGTGGTTATACCAAATCATCCATAATTTATATATCGACCATTATCGTAAAAGAAAAAATCGTCCTTTAGTATCTTCCATCGATGAACCCCATCCCTATCTGGAAAATGAAAGACCGGTGGAAATACCGGACTGGTCTTTTAACCCGGAAGATGAAGCCGTTCGCGGCGAACTGGGCACTCAGATTCAAGCAGGTTTAAAAGAATTACCGATGGAATACCGTTCGGCGGTAATTCTCTGTGATATTCAAGGATTATCTTATGAGGAGATTGCTCAAATTTTAAGGGTTTCAATCGGGACAGTCCGTTCCCGGATTCACCGGGGCCGTAAAATTCTGCGCCGAATATTACTCCCCTATCTTCATGGAGCGGAGGTAGAGTCGAAATGAACTGTAATCGTGTCCAAAATTTGCTATCGGCATTTATTGATGAAGAGCTTCCCGCTCAGGATAAACGGGAATTAAGACACCATCTTTTCTTGTGTCCGGAATGCCACTCCGAATATGAAAATCTGTTAGCTATTAAAGAATGTCTTAATGACCTTAACCAGGAACAATGTGATTACGATCCTTTAGTAGGATTCAAGCTACGGATCGCTGCCGCAGAACACTCTTTTTTTCGGGAAACTGATCGGTTCTTGATGTTAGGGCGGTTTGGTTTGGTCACCGGTTGTGTTACTCTCTTTTTCTTTTCGACAATTGCCCTTTTCCCAAATAGTTCTTCTAAAAAACAAATAGCTAGATACGTTTCTTATCCTGAAAAACAAACTAGTTCAGCTAATCCAATTACCATTACTCCGGTTAATGTTTCATCCAAGGATAACGACCCCATCGATTCCATCGATCAATATTTTTCCCTGGATGAACCGGTAACCGTTTATCAAGCCTCATCGATTATACCCTAACAGCAATGGAACCAAATAATTCATCTTTTTAATGTCGCCATATTTTAGGAATTCCTAAATAGGGCGACTTTTTTTAGATCAAATATGTTTTTGTGACAAAATCCCATCCGTTTTAATATAATAATTTTGCCAAAACAGATTTGGAGGTGTCCTTTTTGAGTTTCGGAAGCTTAACTATTTACCCGTTTCCGGCTGTCCAATACATTCCTCTTCCGGTTGCCACTATTTCCCAAGGCCCAATACCTAATTTAAACTTCAAAACCGCTTCTCCGTTGATAATTACATCCAAAGAACTTAAACAGTGGCAAAACAAATTAATCCAAGAATTCGGTTTGGATATTTCAAGAGTTTGGTCCAGTGATTCTTTTCCAATATTAGGATTGAATTGTCTGGTGGAAGAGGTAAAATACCGTAGTTATTTTGTGACCATGGTTGGTAAAGCGGTTTCTGATTATTATCATTATTTTTATATTCCGAAAAGATACTTATATAAGAAAAAACTCTTTTTTGAACTTTATGATCGGGATTCAGCTAAAAAAATAGCGCGTTACTCATTGTTCATGCAGGAATCTATAGGGTGAAGAATCTAATTATTGTTCAAGGCTGCTTGGTATGCCTGGAAGGTTTTTTGAGCGGCTTTTTCCCAGGTATAATTCATTAATATCCTATCCTTAAGTTGAGGATCTTTTTTAGAATACCAGGCATTCTTGATTGCTGCACGAATACTTTCAATTCTTCCCGGATCGCAATAAAAGGCCTGGTCTCTAAAATATTCTGCAGCACTACCCCGGTCGGTAGTAACGATTTTGCACCCGGCCATAGCCGCTTCCAAAGATACTAAACCGGGAGTGTCGTACCAACTGATTAAGGCGTGAACTCTAGCGGAAGCATAGGCGGATGCCAGTTCCAAAGGAGCCAAAGCATCAATAAAAGTGACTTGGTGGCCGGCTGATTCGCGGCGGCATTCCCGATAGTAAATGCCATCATTAATCGGGCCGATTAAAACAAGCGGCAGATTAAGCTCCTTAGCAACACGGATTAAAGTTAGCTGATTTTTTCGTTGGCAGATCCGACCCACCGATAATAAAAAATCCTTGATCCGGTATTTTTGAAAAAAACCTTCGGGTTTGGCTGTAGCAAAAAACCGATCCGCAGCGTTAGGAACGATGATCTCAGGTGGTAATTTCCCAAAATTCTTTTTTAACAATTCATATTCCAGATTGGAATTAGGTAAGATCAGGGCTGCTTCTTTGATTATCTCCTGTCGGAACGGCATCGTTATAGTCCACCATTTCTGGAAAGTAACCATTTGGCTGCTGGTGTTTAAAAATTCTTGAGGATCCCAATAGATAGTTGAGAGAACATACTTTTTCCTGTAGCGCTTGCTGTTTTGATATTGCCGGTAAGTATCCTCCACCGGCATAATATTGAAAAGATGCGTCAAATCATAACGGGACAAATCAACTTCCCACTTGGAACTGACAGTTATTTGGACACCTAGCTTTTCCAAATACTCTTTGGTTTTACTTAGCTGAATACTGTCACCGGCGATAGAATTCAAATAATTACTCCTGTTTTGGATTAATACTTTCATATTCACCATCCTTAACTCAAGCATATTAAAGTCGCATTTTCTAAAGAGTAATTTCAAGATCCGCCTCATAGCGAACGGCGCCCTTTCGCCAAGGCCACGGTCTTAACGGTAAATAACTAAAACGCCTTATAGTCGGGACTAAAACCGTATTTTTCCCAATCTGCTCCTTCCGGTCTAAAAACCGCCAAAATGAAAATTCTACCACTTCACATCTGAAGAAACCCTGCTCATCCCAATACTCAATCTCCCCTTTGATGTTTCCCTCGACTAATAGGGCATTTAAAGCATCACTCCAATTAAAGGCGGTAATCAGGCCCCTACTGCCGGTTATCTCTCTTGGGTTGCCGAATTGCAAATGGACTTCACCTTCGATTAATAATTCTTGAACAGGATTTTGGCGCAACTGCGAAAAAGCCGCCGGAGTAGTCATAGTTTTTGGCATTAATGAAACTGCTGCTTTTAAGGTTCTTTTTCTAAAAATGGCCGCCGTAAAAGTTCTTAGATATTTGTAATAAAACCGGTTCCCTTCAATTCGATATGAATCATAATCCAGTTTGTCTTGGAGATCAATTTGATAACCTTCATCTTCATCAACTGCTTCCCAGCAAAAGCTTTTTTCAAAAGTGAGGTTAAAGTATTCTTCACGGTACTGGTTTTGCCGATCAAGATAGAATACTGCTGTTTCGGATAGTCCGTAAAGATTCAGCCATCCTTTCTTTGAAGAAGGATTAACCTGTAAGATCCGATTGCGCACTTGAATTATTTTTCGAGGCGGATATCTCAGGTTAATTAGGGTTTCTCGTAATAAAGAAAAATTTCTGGTGGTAATCGGAACTAAACCGTTAATTTCAGTGGTGGCGTTTTCTTGAATTAAATAAATTTCTTGGGTTTGATATAGTTTTGCGGTTAAATCAAGGGTACAGTCGATTATCGAAAAAGCTCCCTCATCGGTAATCTTTTCAATGCTTAGTTTGGGATCAAGATTAAGAGTTAAGTCGTGACTATTCTCCTTTTCAAAAAAACCTTCGGTTAACTCTTCCATCTCCATAGATATGGTCCGGTATTTTTCCATTCCGGAAACATCCGGTAAAAACAGATCAAAACTCAAGGTTGCACTGATTAATAGCGCTAAACCGCTCCTTTGCCAATCAAGTTTTAGGATCTCGGGTTCCACCTCCAATGATCCTCCTTGATTCCTTTCCACCTTAAAACGCTTGGAAAATCGCAAACCTTTTTCTTTATTTAAAAGATTGGCCCTAATCATCGGTTCGACCTGGTTGGACCCTTCAGTCCTTCCTAAAACCGTCAGTTCTTTATTAATTACCAAATTCCAATTATAATCAAGTTTAAGCTCAGCCATCCACCCTTGTCCGCCGGTTGGCGAGATCCAGTTGACTGCGGCTATAGTGCCATTTACAATTAATTCGCCTTCCGTTGCTTTTGACGCTGATTCCATTAAAAAACTGAAGGAATGATTTACTTCCAGCTCCTTTAAAATTTGATGGGAATTACGGTAAGTGACGACTCCGGTTATAATACCCGTTGCCAGCGGCGGCTTACTCCGTTGAAATATTAATTTGCCGTTGAATTTCTTCGGATGAGAATCCCGCCGTAAACCGATGGGCAGACAATAAACATTTCCGTTTTTTCCTCGATCAACGATGGTTTCGGTTAAGATGGTAAATGAGTTTGCTTCAACTTCCGCTCTTTCAAATCCATTGATTATTAGTGTAAAACCTTGTTCCAATAAAGCATGATCCGCACCAAGCCGTCGGGGTTGAAATATAAAATAATCGGATTTAAGCTCCGATCTAAAATAGGGCAATGGTTCCGGAAGCGCGGTTCCAATAGTTACTTCGAATTGAAGTCTGTCTTCGGTTTTTTTTAGCTTGCCGCCGGAATCCAAATAATTCACCTGGCGTTTAAAGGAGCCTTTTGCCAATAACGAATTACCCTGATTGAAAAGTGAAATTTCGTTCAGGTAACTATTGATTTGCCGGACTTGTCTGTTAATTAATTCCGGCCAAACAGTTTCTACTTTAAATTTGCCGGTTAAAGTCTTAACCATTAGAAGACTCCCAAAATAATCTCACTCATTTTGAGATTGATTTTGATTATGCCTTACCATCCTTAAACATATATATATGCAATCTTACTGAAAAAAAAGAAACAGGTTGTTTATGTTGTGCAACCTGTTTGCCCTGCTTTATTAATATAGTTTACCTGAAGACGCCTTGGATCAAAGGATTGATAGGTAGAAATTAGAAATAATATGGACCATAGGGGGCAACAATTACTACCGATAATTGCTGAGTTTCCGTGACTTTGATAAAGAACTCGATCACTACTTTTTGGCGCAAGGTGGTACTGTCCTCAAGCTCGAAGAGGATGGTCTCGATTCGGGAGTCAACTCTAACGTTCATGCCCGGTGTAGCGCCGGGGATATCTACAAAAGTACTGAACGGAATATCTTCGGCCTGATGATGTTCGAGATTGTCGTTGGCGATGAAGAAAATTTGTTTGTGCAAAATTCCTTGAATAATAACTTTGTCTTCAATTACTTCAGTGGTTAGATCACGAATGCTGGCGATGATTTCCCGAATTTTAATGGTCGGCAGCGGTAAGCAGAATACATTTTCGACTAGAATCTGTTTGGTATTTTCACCAGTGACTGTTTCAAGCTTGAGCAATGCCCCCGGCCCAAGTTGAATGTTGACTTGAATACTTTCAGTTACTTTAGCGAAAAACTCAACGACTACTTTTTGAAGCAAGGTGGTTGAATCTCTCAAATCAAAGTGGACAAATTCAACGGTCGGATTAACAATTACATCCATGCCGGGCGAAGCTCCCGGAATATCGACGAAAGTTGAAAATTCAACATCTTCTCCCTGATGGTATTCAACATTGTTAGTGCCAATGAAAAAGATTTGTTTATGAATTACTCCCTGAATAATTACTTTGTCTTCAATCACGTGTGTGGTAATATCTTTTACCACCACTGTTATATCATCAATTTTAATCGCCGGTGTATTTAAGTTAATAAAATTCTCGAACAATTCCTGTCTGGTATTTTCACCCACTACTTGATCTACCCTTACTAGCGGCCCGTCACCGGTAACCAAGTTCAATTGTCTTGTCTCGGTGACCTTTACAAAGAACTCGATCACAACTTTTTGATGAACTATGGTTGGCGACAGTAAATTAAAGATTACCGTCTCGATTACCGGGCTGACCTGAACGTTCATTCCGGGCTCCGCTCCCGGAACGTCTACAAAGGTGCTGAAAGGAATATTCTCAGCTTGATGATGGACGATATTGTCTTCTCCCACAAAAAAGATTTGTTTGTGGAGTACCCCTTGGATGACCACTTTATCGGCAATCACATCTGTGGTTAAGTCGCGAATCGTAGCATTGATGTTCCGGATTTTAATCGCGGCAATCGCCAAGGTAACATTTTTCTCTACCAATAATTGTTTAGTGTTTTCCCCGATAACCACTTCAGCGCGAATTAAAGGGTCCATTCATTTCCCTCCTTTAATAATTTATGATTATTTGACTGACCGCAATATCCCGGCAACACCTCGCTTTTTTCGGATCTGGATTGAGCACCCGTTTGGAAGATATCGGCTGCATTATGGTTTGGCTTTGGAGATGATTCAGCGTCAATGTTTTCAACATAATTACCGGAACTATCCTTGAAAGGTTTAGCGCCGTTTTGATCATTATTGTTATGGTATTTTAAAAACCAGACCATCAGAATGACTAAGATCAAAAGATAGATCAATAGGCCGGCAAAAAAATATACTCCCACTTGCTTAACCTCCAAAATGCACTGGCGTCAACCTCCGGTTTTTAGCTATTATAATATATGTGCTTTTGACTTTATGTGCGCATGTTAGAGTTGAAATAAATCGTTTTTACTAAAAAAGTATTAATGATTACGTTTCTCCGATTATCACTATCGTCCCGGGTAAGACATAAAATACAACAGAATTATTTAGTCCTTGGATAAGGAGGATTATTGGTGGGATATCAAGCGGATTTAATCATTGTCAGCTTCAATACCCGCAGGTATTTGGCGGAATGTTTAAAAAGCATTAAAGAACATACCAATATCAATCAGGATCTCAAAGTGTGGGTGGTCGATAACCATAGTACCGACGGAAGCGTACAATTGATTAAATCTTACGGTTGGATCCAGGGGATTTTTAATCAAAAAAACCGTGGCTATGGGGCTGCTTGTAATCAAGGGATCCGTAGTTCCGCCGGTAAGTTTATCTTTTTAATTAATAGCGACACCCAATTTACTCCCGGTTGGCTCCAACCTTTGGTAAAAACTTTGGATTCCTATTCTAAAATCGCGGTGGTGGGCCCACGTTTGGTTAACCCGGAAGGTTTTCTGGTTGGCGTAGGAGTGGTAGGCGTCAATGCCAAACCGATCCTTAGGGGCTGGGGAGAACCTGACGAACCTAACCGTTATCAAGAATACTCAACTTGTCTGAGTGTGGGAGGAGCTTGTATGGGGATCAAACGGGAACTATTGCCCCGACTGGGTTATTTTGATGAAAATTTCTTTCATTATTTTGAAGAGACCGACTATTGCTATAATGCCCGTTCTCATGGTTATCAAGTGGTGTATTGTCCTCAAAGCAAGGTGATTCACCGGGTTTACGGCAGTTGTCAAAATATGCGGATCCTGAATAACTACTTTAGCCAAAGCCGGACTTATTTTCAAAATAAATGGAAGGATTTTTTAACCGATCAAACAGTTTATGGAGAACCCCTCATCTTAAGCGGAGGGCCGGAAAAGGTTGTAATTGAATGAAAACTACGATCATTATTGTTAACTATAATTCCCTACCGGCGTTCCGTGCTTGTTTAGATTCCCTGCTTTTAAATACCTCTCCCCCATTGGAAATAATAGTCATTGACAATCATTCTGAAGACGGTTCCGTGGCCTATTTACAAACAATCAATCTGCCGGTAGTTCAAATCATCTATAATCAAACCAACTTAGGATTCACTAAGGCTTGTAATCAGGGAATTCAAAGGGCTCAGGGGGAGCAGTTGGTTACCATGAATCCCGATGTTATAGTATCAAAAGGCTGGCTAGACAGAATGGCCTGGCATCTTCGGAACAATCCCCGGACCCTGATCGTAGGACCAAAGGGACTTGGTATCGGAGGACGCCAGGCGCCGGGCTTGCTTTGTTACCCAAGCAAGCTAACTGCTGCAGACCGTAAATTTGCCACTGTTTATCGTAGGCAGTCGGAACCGACCAAATTTCTAATCGGTTGTCTGATTTTGTTCGATCGGCGTTTGATCGAGAAGATTGGGTTCTTTGATGAAAAAATGCCTCTCGGGGCTGATGATTTCGATCTCTCGCTCCGGGTCCGCCAAGCCGGTTACCAACTCCGAGTGGCCCGAGATGTGTTGATCAAACACTTAGTCCATGTTTCATTTAAACGAAGCGATCCCGAGGTCTGCCGGAAACTGGCGGAGTTAAGCTACCGGCATTTCAACCGTAAATGGGCTACGGAGTTGGACCGCTATGGCTGGCAACGATTATTTGAAGATGAAGAACCCGTTTATCCCGGAGATCCGCTTTAGTCCGACCGGTTATAAAAACGAAACTCCCTGCCACCGTTGATAATCGACTGGCCTTGAGGCCATGAAGCGCTGCTTTGTCCCGGATAAAAAACCGAAGTGTGCTGATGTTTCACTTTAGGAATGATGGTACTGACTTTTCTTGGTTGATAGTTTCGAATTTGTTGGAAGATTTCACCTAGGCGATGTTTGTAGGTGTGGTCCCGATAAGCCCGGTTTTGGGCGTTGCTGCCTATTTGGGCCCGTAAATCCGCGTCTGCCAGGTAAAATTCGATTTTACGGGCTAAGTCATCCGGATCGGAGAAACTGACGATTTCTTTTTCAGCTTCAAAGCAATCCCAAAGGTCCGGCCGGAAAGGGTCTACCAATTGGAAACCGCCGCAGCCGGCAATGGCGAAGGCCCGGTCGTTAGGACTGGTGGCTACCACACCCATACTATTTCCGGAAGGTGGTTTAAAAGGGTCCCGGTGAATATTGAGATTAATTTTAGCCCCATTATAATATTTTAAAACTTCCTTAAAATCATTGACCACCGGCAAGATGAAACTTCGTAAGTCCGGATGGAGTTTTTCCCACCGGTTCCACTCTCCAATCAATTTTACCTTCAAATTTTTTAAAGTGGATGCGATCGAATTTAAAACCTGGACCCGGTTGGGAAAACCCATTCCGACAAAACAGAGATCGCTGTGGTAACTATTGGATACACTCATCTTTTTATGAATCCTTGGGTTGCAGCACCATGGTAAATAGGTAACTCGTGGGTGTGAATATTCAAATACCGCCTGGCGTTCGTTGGTGAAAACAAAATCATAAGCATTGACCATTGAGCCTCGATGATAATCAATCTCATAGGGGTCCTCAACCAGCCATAAAACTGTAGCTACTCCCAGTGTTTTAGCATAACGGACCAGTTGGACCGGGGTGCGCGAACCATGCACGACCAACATTAGATCCGGCCGGTATTCTCTGATTGTCTCAGGTAATAAGTTTTGGGGATGAACTTGACGGACGATACAATGAAAATCATGCCTTAGAGAAGTATAGATATCATAGGCATATCTTACATGAAACCCTAAAGCGCCTGAATCTACAAATAATACTCGCAAATTTGCTCCTCCTCCGATGTCTGAAAGCGAACCGATCCCTGAAAGGGGATTAGCTAAGAGTTGCGCGTCCTAAATAATTGAATGTGAAGGATTACAGTTTTCTCAAAATCACTATATCATATGTTCTAAACTCATCGATAGCCACCTATTCCCGATTTAACGTGCCTGATTCCTAATTAGCTATGTCTTGGTCCTTTCCCCCTTTACCCTTTACTCTCTGTCCTTTGTAATTATGCTTCCGGCACGACACCGGAACTTAATCCCAACCGTAAACTATGGATATAAGTTGACTTAAATCCCGATTATCCCTTATGCCATTTTCATCCGGAAAGGAAGATCCTGATGACGTTTTCAGTGATAATCAACTGCTACAATACTCTTAATTTAATCAAGCAATGTGTAGCCGCGGCTATTGATAGCACCGATAAAAAAACGGAGATCATCTTAGTAAATAACCATCCTCCTTACTCAGACGCTTTACGATTTTTAAAAAAATACCGGCATCCCAGAGTCCGGGTGCTCGACCCTGGCAAGAATATCGGATGTATGCCGGGGTTCCAATTCGGCGCGGAACATTCCCGGGGTCAATATATTATTAAACTTGATGATGATGTCATTGTTCCCCATAAGGATTGGATTCAAGCAATGTATCAAGCTTTGAACGATTATCCTAAATTGGCCTATGTAGCATTAAAACCGATGGCGGTTAAATCAAAACGAAGGCAGTTGGCGGTTAAACGTAGTTATTCGTTGGAGTTCCGTAATGAAACCATTTTGTTTTGGTGTATGATGATCAAAAAATCCTTATGGCGCTCGCATTTTGTCATGAAAAACCTCCCCCTTTACGGCGTGGGAGAACGTTATTACGAACGGAAAGCAAATCAAATTGGCTTAAAAAAGGCTTACCTGGTCTCTCATGTTTGCACCAGCCTCGGACGGACCAAAGAATCAGACCCGTTATATGGAGCTTGGAAACTTTTTTATGTAAAAATGAAAGACCGGAGAGCCGAGTTTGAGGAATGGAAGCAGTTTTTCGCTATTGGTCCCGAAGAAGCCGAAATAATGCGCAGATTCGGGTATCCGGAACAACAGATAACCGAAATAAGAGATTTACTCTGCAATCTTCAACTCGAGTTGAGTACCCCCCAACCCGACTCGCCGGGGCGCATTGAAGGAAGAAAATAGAAGTTAAGCAAGCCTATTTTGGCTGCAAAGGACATGGGGAGAGCAAGAGAGAGGCTATAATATTTTTTTCAGATAGCTTAAAAAGGGATGATTAACTTGTCGATCAGTCAAATTTCCGACCGCCAATTGGTTCCGACAATTCAAGTTCTAAATCGGATTCTAATTGCCTTAAAGCAAAAAAAGGCTTTTTCATTAGTGAGGATCGGCGACGGCGAAAATATCGTCTTGGCCCAGAATGTTTTGATAAGACCCAAGGAGATCCTTAAAACATACTGGGTAAAACAGTCGGATACGGGCCGGGGCAAAGGGATTACCCTTCCCAATTTAAACCTCCGCAATAAAATGGTTAAAGCCATTCGCCTCGCCAATCTGGTGGGGATCTGCCGCCAAAAAAACGATGAGGTCAGCGTACCCAGCCGTTATAAACGGGAAATGACTAATAAACTGTTTGATCACTTTCATTTAAAGCCATCCAATCTCTGTTATGTTTTTGTCAACCGTCAAATGGTGTCTTACCGCCTTTTCTGGGAGATGCTTCATCGCTACCGGACGCTGCTCATTTCCAAATGGGCCACGGCCTATGCCGAAAAAATAAACCGTGATTATCCCTTTTTAAAACCACGAATCGTAGGCTGCGTTGACTTCACTCATTATCAAAAAATCCCGGCCACTCTTGCTTCAATCGAAAAATACCGGTTTGATCTGGCTTTGATCTCCGCCGGAGTCAATTCGGTTTTACTAGCTCCCGCTATTGCGGAACGCTTCGGTAAAGTTGCCCTTGATTTTGGAAAGACCATGATGTACACCGTTCGTCCTTGTAGTAAGATTAGTCCCTGGCAGCAGAAGACGAAGAGCAGTAGTTAGGAGACAGAAGACAGGAGACAGGAGACAGGAGACAGAAGTAACGGCTTATTCAATGAAGCTACCTTGTAAGTTCGTGCTCCTGCTTGTAATCGTTAACTTACTCGGCCCCTCGCGCAAAAGCCGTAAAACATGCCCGTAATTACTGAGTAACTCGTAGGAATGGCTGAACAAGTCGTAGGAATCATTGAACGACCCGTAGGAATGGCTGAACAAGTCGTAGGAACCATTGAACGACTGGTAGGAATGGTTGAACAAGTCGTAGGAATCATTGAACGACTCGTAGGAATGGCTGAACAAGTCGTAGGAATGGCTGAACAAGTCGTAGGAATCATTGA
>JAAYEK010000295.1 GCA_012728785.1 Bacillota bacterium
CCGTCGGTGCGGAGGATCTCCTGCACGACGTTGCCGTTGGCGTCGAAGAGGTAGTCGTAGTTGCGCACGATGCCCGTGCCGTCCTCCAGCCGCTTGCGGACCGTCAGCAGCCCGCCGATCCCCCCCGCGCCCTGCAACGAGCCGGAGAGGTCGAGCCCCCAGACGTAGAGGTTGGTGTTGGCCGGGGCGGCCGAGCGGGTCTCCGCGACCACGTTCCAGCCGTCGTAGAGGTAGCGGTTGGTCCCCGCCGGCTGCCAGGCCGCGCCGCCCCACGTCTCCCGCTCCGTCGCGATCCGCCGCGATTGGTGGTCGTAGCGGTGCGTCACGCGCACGCGCGGCACGCCGGCCGGCAGGTCGTCGCGGGTGGTCGCCGACGCCAGCCGGTTCTCGGCGTCCCACGCGTAGTCGAAGCGGCCGTCCTGCGTGAGATTCCCGTCGTGATCGTAGGCGAACGCCTCGGGCGTCCCAGCCACGAAGACGTTGCCGGTGGCGGAGGAGTAGAGGTTGGAGTAGACGGCCGTGACCACGGCCTGGGTGTAGGCCGCGGAGGTGTCGTTGTCCGCCTCGAAGGCGTGCCGCCACCAGGGGCCGTGGCGGTCGGTGGGCAGGTCGTTCACGGTGACCGTGGCGTTGGTGAGCGCCGTGCCCGCCAGCTCCTTCACGCCGGGCACCGTGCGCTGCTCATATTGGTTGAGTTCGTTGGCCATGTAGGTCGCGGTGCGGGAGGCGTCGCCGTCGGCCGCGGTGACGCGGTTACCGATGGGATCGTAGGCGTAGGCGTACTCTTGGCCGTCGACCGCTTCGGAGGTGTCCTCCGTGTCCGTCCCCCAGTAGCGGGCGGCCGAGGTGACCTCGGAGCGGCCGTTGTAGCCGTAGAGGTTGAACGCGGCGAGGTCGTTGGCGTTCGAGAAACTGAACGCCTCGCCCTAATTGGCGACGGCGGTGCGGCGTCCGAGCGCGTCGTACGCGTAGTCGTACTGCGAGACCATCCGCCCGCCGGTGAAGCCGTTGTGGACGCGGGTGATGTGCGGCGTGGCCGGATCGTAGGTGCGGGTCACGGTGTGCCCGTGGGTGTTGGCCATGCTTTCCACAAGGTCGGAACCGGCCAGGTAGCCGTAGACGTAGCCGTGGGTCAGGACATGCACCTGCGCGGTCACCGCGCTGAAGCGGCCGTACGCGTCGTAGGCGTAGCTGACCGCGTAGGGCGAGCCCGAGAGGCTGAAGCCGGAGTCGCGTCCCAAGGCGTCGGTTGTGCGGGTGATCTCCACGTCGTTCTGGGTCTCCGAGACGAGCTCGAGTCCGTCATAGGTGAAGAGGTTGGTCGAGACGCCGGCAGCAATGGCGGAGGTCATCCGCCCGAGGCGGTCATAGGCGAATGCGACGTCCGGCGTGTCGTCGGAGTAGTCGATAGCCGCAAGGGACGAGCCGTTGGTGTAGGTGTAGGCCGCGGTCACGCCGCGCGCCCAGATACGGCTGGCAAGCTTGCCTTCCGGCGTGTAGGAGTAGGACGTGCCTTTGCCGTCCGCATAGACCTTGTTGGTGAGAAGCCCCGTGGGGGCGTCGTAGAGCCAGCATGTTTCGTCGCCCGCACCTTGCTCGTCGCGGAAGGTCTTCATCGAGACCATGCGACCAAAAGCATCGTATCCATATTCGACAGGATAAGTGGCCCCGTAGGTC
>JAAYEK010000296.1 GCA_012728785.1 Bacillota bacterium
AGTTTTTATACTGTCCGCGAAATACGGTTTGCTTGAGGAAAATGACCGCATTTCTCCATATGAGTTCACGCTGAAGCAACTCCCGTATAATCGTCGCGTGGATTGGGCGCAGTACGTTTTAAAGCAGTTGCGGCCTAAATGCGATATTGACAACGATGAATTCATAATATTGGCCGGTAAAGATTACTATGAAACCATACTGCCTGAATTGAAGTATTACAGTCTCCCTCTGGAGCATCTGTCAATGGGTCAAAGGATATCAGCTCTCGAGCGATGGCTTCACAGTTCTTCGGGACAAGCTGCCTCATTACAAAATCAAGTCCATCAAAGCGGTACATTAGATGCCGACTGTATGGAACTCCATCGTATTTTCAATGCATCAAAACGCTATAATGTTTTTGAAATCGACAGCATCCCATTTGAAAATGGAATATATGTTGTCTTTGAAACGGGTGAAACCTATGGCACATATGACAGGATTGTACGCGTTGGCACACATACCTCGTCAAATCGTTTAAAAAGGCGTCTCAAAGATCACTTTGTAAAGGAAAACAAAGACGGCAGCATTTTCATAAAGAACATCGGAATAGCCATGCTGAATAAAGCTAAAGATCCCTATCTTCCAATATGGAAGATCAACACTTCAAGACCGGAAAATGTTCGTTTTGTTGACCACTCCAAACAATGTGATATTGAAAAGCTCGTAAGTACTTACCTTCGGCAGAATACGAATTTTGCAGTATTCCGCGTCGATGATAGTATACAACGACTGCGGCTAGAAGAAGCTATCATTTCCACGCTTAACCATACGCCTGGTTTTAAAGCTCATGCCGACTGGCTCGGGAACAGCAGTACCGAAGCGGAAATTCGGGACAGCGGGATGTGGCTTAAACAAGGCCTTGATGCGCCGCGTATTACCACTGATGAACTTCGGTTTGTGCGGGACCAAGTCGGAAACTTTTCTAACGCGATCCCATTAAATATGCAAAGTAAGCCAGATTCTGTAATATATAAAAAAACCAGTGCTTCGGATATTCGGAGCTATATTACGAATTTGCTTGATCAATCACGCCAACGGGGAGAACATACTTGCATTCTGGTCTCGGGAGATATTCACCGAACAATGGGGCTCGCAAATAAGATGCCGTCTGTGTGTAACGCTATGTATAAATTGATGCGTCCCGGCGATACCGTATTACATACCACCCCGAGCGGACACAGTTCGACAATCAAAATTGAGTATCAATTATAGTAATACCTGATGGTGGAATGCGGTTCCAAAAAGACATGCCAAACAACGCTTGTCGTACAAGGCTATATCGTGCAGTAAATTAAGTTTTACATCTATATACGGAGTTCTCCATGTGGCTGCTCCGAGAGCATTCACTGAAAAACCGAGCCATCCTCCATGCCAGAGTACCATGCCATTGACGATGATGC
Organism: Bacillota bacterium; assembly: GCA_012728785.1. GTDB lineage: Bacteria > Bacillota > UBA4882 > UBA8346 > UBA8346 > JAAYHS01. The sequence goes on from JAAYEK010000296.1 coordinate 1,441, forward strand.
GCCGGCATCGAACACCAGAGTGTCGTCCACCATGTCAAACACATAGGTGAAATCGCCATCCCCGGTTTTCAGCGTCAGACGGTCATTTTCTATTGTGTAAGTGCCATGCCCGATATAGCTGGAAAGCGGCGAGAAGGTAAACATGAATTCACCGCTGTCATATAGGGAAACCGAGGCAGTGTGCATGATGTCGTCGCCCTCTTTATATGCGTAGATGCTAATGAGATTTCCGCTTGGTATTTGCTGATCCGGGTTGACCGTCGCACAAATATATGCGTCATAACCGGTGCAATCTGCTATATCCGCTTTCGGTATGGCGACTGCGAGAAACCACCCGGCCATGACGGTATCGCCA
>JAAYEK010000150.1 GCA_012728785.1 Bacillota bacterium
AAGCGATATCCAGGAGACCCCTTTGATTGATTGGATAACCGTTAAAGGCCAGCAAATCGAAAAAGCTTCTAAGGTAATCTCAGTTAAGAGAGACCCTCTCTTTGATCAACACCGGTTAGGCGCCACTCCACTAATACCGGCGGTTGGAATGATGGAAATTTGCGCCGAATATTATCGTTTAAAATTTGGGCCCAAGGAACGTTATTGTTTTCGCAAGTTATCTATCTTAAACCCATTAAAGCTATTCCATGAACAATCTAGAGAAATATTCGTTGCGACTAAGCCCGACTCGGATTCCAAAACCCTTGAACTAACTTTTAATTCCTATTTCCAAACCAAATTGGGGGAGACTAAATTAGTCCGCCATGGGGAAATGCAGGTCAACGACGAACCCGGAGATTTTAACTCACTGCTTAAATATAGCGACTTAATCCATGAAAAACACACTCTAGTGTCTTGGCGGCAATTTAATGCCAATTCTAAATGGCAATTTAATAACACTATCAATTTTGGACCTTTATTTGTCGACGAATACGGTATTTTAAACAATACCATTGCTTATAATCAAAACTCTTTGATTTACACTCATAATCTCCCAAAGGAACAACTTGAAAATCGAGATTATCGACTGGCAAAGTTATTACTGAATCCATGCTTAATGGATACGCTTTTTCAAGCTGCTGCCATCCATGCTCTCAGTCAATGGGATCGAATTCATTTACCAATGTATGCCGAAGAGATCGGTGTCCTTCGAGTCCCGCGCCAAATTGAGATCTTAAGGATAATCGCCTACTCTAATGGTTACCAGGATGAAACCGGTGACTATGATATTATTGTGATCGACGCTGATGGCGAAATTTGTTATTACGCCAAAAATGTCATGGTACGAAGGATTAATCTTTAAATTGAAAAAAAAGATGATCTTCGATCAAACCGAATTTCTCATAGAACAATTTTTATCCGATTCATCGCAGACCTTCGGATTTGATTATACTTTGGTAAATATGGGCGGATTCTTTCGACTGCTAAACCATGACCGGACTGAGCTTGTTAAAATCTTATCACCTCAGGAATTGGAACGTTTCGAAAAATTCTCCCTGCCCAAAAAGAAACTCCAGTGGCTTGCCGGACGCTATACAATCAAGAAGGCGCTCCAGAAAAGAAAATGGTTTTCCCAGAAAGTGCCGGATTTTAATCGGATCGATGTTTTAAGCTGCGAAAGCTCAGCTCCATATCTGCCTCAATTTCCCAACCTTCGGATATCGATTACCCATTCGTTCCCTTATTGTATCGGTGTTGTTTCTCAACATGCCATCGGGGTCGATTTGGAAAAAATCATGGAATTAAGCGGCTCCCTAATTAATCAATACTTTCATCCCAATGAGATCAAAAGTTTAACGGAGAAAGCGGAAACAGAAGATTACCGTACTCAAACGATTATTTATTGGACTAGGAAAGAAGCGGTGTCAAAATTGCTAAAATTAGGTTTAAAAATGGATTTCCAGCAAATCGACACCGCGGATGATTCTGTACTTTGTAAGGATTATAGCCCTTCACGGATCCGTTTAATATCAAGTCGGATGATTGACTATTGTCTTTCCCTTGCAGTTGAGGAAGAACAGCTTATATCAGACTTATTAAATCCCTAAACTGCAAGAGATTAACCTTAACCTACCAAATTGGCCTGGGCTATATCTGATTTACTCCCGGAACCGGCAGGAGTAAAATCGACGGTTATGGTGACTGCTTTAATTTTATAGCTGAATTTGCCTCCCGGCGCCTCAACCACAAATACTTCATTTACTTTTTTTAAGAGCATCGCTTTCCCCATCGGCGATAAAATGGAAATTTCATTGAAATCAACCTTGTTTTTTAGCGGTGACACTAGTTTATAAGAATAATTCTCCTTGCTACCAACATCTTCGACAATCACCTCACTGCCGACGACCGCATAA